>NZ_JBIVQA010000010.1:0-81025 GCF_044754985.1 Sphingomonas sp. NPDC092440
AGATGACGTGACATCCATCCCCTCCGCCAAACTCATCTACCACACATATTACGACAATAACTCAAACAGATATATAGGTTCTCAACCTAGGGTCACGACTCAATCAGCAAACTCCGTCATCCCCGCCTGCGCGGGGATGACGGGTGGGTTTCAAGGACCTGTTTGGGTTCTCGCCCTGGCGCGGGTCAGGCTTCGTGAAACTGCAGCGCGGCCAGCCGGGCGTAGAGGCCGCCCTTCGCGACCAGCTCGGCATGGCTGCCGGTCTCGACGATGCGGCCCTCGTCCATCACGATGATCCGGCCGGCGGCGCGCACCGTGGCGAGGCGATGGGCGATGACGAGCGTGGTGCGGTTCGCCATCAGCCGCTCGAGCGCGTCCTGGACGAGGCGCTCGCTCTCGGCATCGAGCGCGGAGGTGGCTTCGTCGAGCAGCAGGATGGGGGCGTCGCGGAGCAGCGCGCGGGCGATGGCGACGCGCTGGCGCTGGCCGCCGGACAGGCGCGCGCCGCCTTCGCCGAGGAAGGTGTCGAGCCCCTGGGGCAAGTCGCGCAGGAAATCGGCGGCATTGGCGGCGCCGGCGGCGGCCCAGATCTGGTCGTCGGTGGCATCCCAGGCGCCGTAGCGCAGATTGTCGCGGGCCGAGGCGCCGAAGATCACCGTCTCCTGCGGCACCATCGCCATGCGCGCGCGGATATCGGCCGGATCGGCTGCCCGGACCGGTACGCCGTCGACACGGACTTCGCCGGCATCGGGATCGTAGAAGCGCTGGAGCAGCTGGAAGAGCGTCGACTTGCCGGCACCCGAGGGGCCGACCACCGCCACCGTCTCGCCGGGGCGGACGTCGAGCGAGAAGTCGGTGAGCGCGGCGCTGTCCGGACGGGTGGGATAGCGGAAAGTGACTCGGTCGAAGGCGAGCGCGCCCCGGGGCGGCTGGGGAAGCGGCACGGGGCTGGCCGGAGCCGCGATGTCGGGCTCCTGATGAAGCAGCTCGGCAAGGCGGCTGGCCGCGCCCGAGGCCCGCAGCAGGTCGCCATAGACTTCGGTGAGCGCGCCGAACGAGCCGGTGACGAGGCCGGCGGTGAGGACGAACGCCATGATCGATCCGCCCGAGAGCCGGCCGGCGGCGACATCGGCCACCGCGGCCCATACGATCAGCGTGATCGCCGTGAACAGCGAGCCGATCACCAGCGCCGTCATGATCGCGCGCAGGCCGAAGCGGCGCTTGCCCGCCTCGAAGGTGCGGGTGACGGCGCCCTGGAAGCGCTCGGCCTCGCGCTGCTCCTGCCCGAAGGCCTGGACGATGCGCATCGCGCCCAGCGTCTCGGAAGCGATCGCGCCGACATCGGCCACCCGGTCCTGGCTGGTGCGCGAGAATTGCCGCACCCGGCTGCCCAGCCAGACGATCGGCAGGATGGTGACCGGGATGCCGACGACGAGATAGGCGGCGATCTTGGGCGCGAGCGCGAAGAGGTAGATGACGCCGCCCGCGCCGGTGAGCAGGTTCCTGAGCGCGATCGAGACAGTGGAGCCGACCACCTGCTCGACGATCGCGGTGTCCGCGGTGAGGCGCGAGGCGATCTCGGACGGGCGGTTCTCCTCGAACCATTTGGGCGGGAGGCGGAGCAGGTTGCGGTGCACCGCCATGCGCAGGTCGGCGACGGTGCGCTCGGCCAGCCAGGAGACGAAATAGAAGCGGACCGCGGTGAACGCCGCCAGCGCCACGACGACGAGCAGCAGCCCCTGGAAATAGATGCCGATCCGGCTGGTGTCCGCCCCGGCGGCGAAGCCATGGTCGACGATCTTCTGGAAGGTGCGGGGGATCAGCAGCGTCGTCAGCGACGAGCCGACCAGCGCGACGATCGCGACCAGCAGCTGAAGCGGATAGCGCCGCGTGAAGCCCCACACGACCAGGAGATTGGAGATCTTGCGCCGCTGCGCCCCATCGGACGGGGGAAGCGCGGGCGCAGGCGGGACGGGTTCGGCCATGCGCGGCGGACTAGCGCGATTGGAGAGAGAGGGGAACCGTCCTTTGCCGGGACGGGGCGGCCGGATATCCACAGGAATTCCGGAACGGCCAGTTCGTCGTGCATGCAGAGGGGCTTAGCCGGATGCCGGCCGGAATTTCGTGGTTGCGGTATGGGCGCGGGGCATCGTTCCGTCGCATTACGGCCTCGCCTGACGTTGCGCCGCAGCACGGCTCGCCTATAACGCTAACATAGCCGCCGCCGTTTTTGGGGAGGGGGACGGCGGAAGGGACGCAATGCTGTACGACGCTTATGAGATCCAGCGCTCGCTTCTCGCAGGTGCGAGCGCGCTGGCCAATTTTTCCGCCGGCCTGCTGAACAACCCTGCCAATCCGTTCGCCTATTTCGGCGGCGGGCCGGTGCTCGCCTCGGCGCTCGAGGTGTTCGCGCATGCCTCCGCGCCGCGCGGCAAGCCGGAATTCGGGCTCGATCGCACGGTGATCGATGGCCGGCAGGCCGCCGTCCATGAGGAAGTGGTGCTGCGCAAGCCGTTCGGCCAGCTCAAGCGCTTCGTGCGCACCACTGAAGACGGCGCGCGCGTGGCGGGCGGTCCCAAGCTGCTGATCGTCGCGCCGATGTCCGGCCATTATGCCACGCTGCTGCGCGGCACGGTCGAGCGGATGCTGCCGGTGGCGGACATCTACATCACCGACTGGCGCGACGCGAAGCTGGTGTCGCTCGCGCACGGTCGCTTCGACCTGGACGACTATATCGATTACCTGGTCGAGTTCCTCGCCTTTATCGGCAAGGACGGCGATCCGCGGCCGCACGTGCTGGCGGTGTGCCAGCCCTCGGTGCCGGCCTATGCCGCGGTGGCGGTGATGAGCGCCGACGCGCATCCGAACCGTCCGGCGACGCTCACCATGATGGGCGGCCCGATCGACACGCGCGAAGCGCCGACCGCGGTGAACACGCTCGCCACCGAGCGGCCGTTCAGCTGGTTCGAGCAGAATGTCATCGCGACCGTGCCGATGAGCTATGCCGGCGCGGGGCGGAAGGTCTATCCGGGCTTCCTGCAGCTCGCGGGCTTCATGACGATGAACCTCGGCAACCACATGATCTCGCACTGGGAGATGTTCAAGCATCTCGTCCAGGGCGACGACGAGAGCGCCGAGGCGACGATGAAGTTCTACGAGGAATATCGCTCGGTCTGCGACATGACCGCCGAATTCTACCTCCAGACCATCGACACGGTGTTCCAGGCGCATGCGCTGCCCCGGGGCACGATGACGCATCGCGGGCGCAAGGTGGATCCGGCGGCGATCCGCGACGTGGCGATCCTCGCGATCGAGGGCGAGAAGGACGATATCTCGGGCATCGGCCAGACCAAGGCGGCGCTGACCATCGCGACTGCGCTGCCCGAGGAGATGAAGCATTATCACCTTGCCGAGGGCGTGGGTCATTACGGCATCTTCAACGGCTCCAAATGGCGCAACCGCATCGCGCCGATCCTGGAGCAGTGGATGACGGCGCATTCCGCTTAGGTTGAGGGCTCAATTCTTCTTTCGTCGCCCGGCCTTGAGCCGGGCCCCCACTGGCTTGCGGAGGGAAGAAGAAGCGGGATCCCGGCTCGAGGCCGGGATGACGACGGGGTTGAGGACTCATGTTCCTCTCTCGTCATCCCCGCGAAAGCGGGGACCCATCTCCCGGACGTGCCGCAATCTTCACCGGCGTATTTGCGGAGAGCGCACGAGACGGGTCCCCGCTTTCGCGGGGATGACGCGGTTTGCTGATTGAGTCCCCAACCCGGGGCTCGGGGCGACGCTTGCCTAATTATACTCGCTGGTCGCGACCACGCTCCAGATCAGCCACGCCACGCTTGCCCAGATCGCCAGGATGATCAGCACGCCGGGCCAGCTCACCGGCCGCTGCGTCTCGATCTCGGCGCGGGCGCGGTGCTCGGCGAGGAGCGCGGGCGGGATCAGCTTCTCGAACAGCCAGACGCCGATCGGAATGACGATCGCATCGTCGACAAGGCCGAGGACGGGGATGAAATCCGGAATCAGGTCGATCGGCGACAGCGCATAGGCGGCGACCAGCACGCCCACCAGCTTGGCGATCAACGGCGTGCGCGGATCGCGCACCGCGAACCAGATGGCGTGCGCTTCGGTGCGGATGCGGTGCGCTAGCGAGGGGCCGGTCATGGGGATGGGGTGGCTCGGGCGGCCCCCAGCGTCAAGCGCCATCCGTCGCGTGGGGCAACCTCGCGGGGCGGGCGGCGTCAGGCGTTCCCATAGGCTGCCGCCGCGCCGATCAGCTCGAGATCGTTGCGGTTGACCAGCGCTACCGGGACTTCGGCCAGCTGGCGGCGGAACACGGCCTTGCTCTCCATCCGGCGACGGAAGCCGGGGTCCATGAGATGGGGGTGGAGGGCGCGGCTGATCGCGCCGGTGAGATAGATGCCGTCCCAGGCCCCGAATGCGAGCGCGAGATCCCCGGCAAAGGCGCCGAGATGCTCGACGAACATGCGCACCACCGCCGCCGCGACCGGATCGCGCGCGGCGCCGCGCGTGACGTCCTCGGGCGAAGCCACCTTGGTGCCCCCCGACAACGCCGCATAGGCGAGGCACAGTCCAGGTGCGCTGACCAGCGCCTCCACGTCGAGCGCATGGCCGCGCACGCGGCAGAATTCGGCGAACTTGCGCTCGTTCGCCGTCTCGGCCGCGAAGGCGATGTGACCGGCCTCGCTCTGCACCGGGACGAGCCGCCCGCCCGCGCTGATCAGCGCGGCGACGCCAAGCCCGGTGCCGGTGCCGATCACCACATAGTTGCCGCCGGGCTCGACGGCGCGGGGCGGGGGGCCGTGCAGCGCGGTGAAGGCGCTGGGCGGCAGGGTGGTGAGCGCCAGCGCATTGGCGGCGCATTCGTTGAGCGCGCGGGGCGGCGCGCGCAGCACCGCCTCGACGCCGGAGAGCGAGATATACCAGCGGCTGCCGGTCAGGTTGATCAGGTCGCCGCGCGCCGCGCCGGCCACTGCCAGCACGCTCGGCAATCGCGCATCCTGCAGGCCAAGCCCGCTAAGATAGGAAACCAAGGCGCTGGTGAAGGTCGGATGCTCGCTGGTCGAGAAGCGGCGGATGTCGCGCGGTGCCGGCCCGGCTTCGCCGCCGGTCAGCCCAAATCGCACCGACTGGCGGCCGATATCGGCCACCAACGCCAAGTCTTCGCCCATGGGCGCACCCCCTGTCCTGTCGGCCCCGCTTTGCGAGGTCCGGATGCCGCTATCGATAGCCGTTGTCGTATGAGCAACAAGATTACGATTGGCAGCGTTGTCAGAGCGTAAAACGAACAGGGCCGCCCATGCAAGCGGCTTTGTTACAGCCGGATTTACATCGTTACATGGGAGTTACAGCAGGACTGCGCGTCGACCTTCGGCATATCCTCTCGCCGGATCCACTATGGGAGAGAGATGGATGAAGGCGTTTTTCGCGATTCTGCTGGCGGCCGGCCTGAGCCATGCCGCGCCTGCCCTGGCCCAGCAGGCGCCGCCATCGCCGCTGCTCGGCAGCTGGGCGGTCGATCTCGAGCGCCTGCCCATGCCGCCCGAGGCGCGGCCGAAGAGCGTGACGATCACCTATGGCGCGCTGGCCGACGGCCGGTGGCAGACCAGGGTCGACATCATCGGCAAGGATTATGAGAACCATACGGCCGGCACCTATACGCCCGACGGCACGCCCTATGTGGTGGAGGGCAGCCCGGAAGCCGATATCGCGGCGGTCAAGCTGCCGGCGCCCAATGTGCTGGTGATGGTGCTGGGCAAGGGCGGCGTTCCCGCCTCGACGCGGATCTACACGGTCGCGCCGGACGGGAAGACCATGATCGAGACCGCCGGCTATATCGGCGCGGACGGCAAGCCGGTGATGCGGACGAACTATTTCAACCGGGTTCGGTAGACGCGTCCGTTACGGGCCAGTCTCGGCGCACGCCACCGCGCCACGTGTAGGCTCCGGCGCGGCGGCAATCCCGCCGCCATCAACGGAGAATGCATAATGTCGCTTGCCGAATTGTGCCTGATCCTTGCGGCGTTGTTCGCCTTTGCGACCTTGATCCTCAAGGTCGTCGAGGTGGCGCGCTCCAAGTAAGCACGACGGGAGGGGCTCGGTCTGGCAGCCGGGCCCCGAACGATTTGGGCCCCGGTCGCTGGCACGACCGAGGCCCATATCAACGGGACGAACCCAATGACGCTTGCAACACCTCTATAGCATTGCAGGTGCCCTTCTTCAACGAAGGGCGATCACAGCACCTCGAACAGGCCGGCCGCGCCCATGCCGCCGCCGATGCACATGGTGACGACGACATATTTCGCGCCGCGGCGCTTGCCTTCGATCAGCGCATGGCCGGTCATGCGGGCGCCCGACATGCCATAGGGATGGCCGATCGAGATCGCGCCGCCATTGACGTTGAGCAGCTCGTTCGGGATGCCCAGCTGGTCCTGGCAATAGAGTACCTGCACCGCGAACGCCTCGTTCAGCTCCCACAGGCCGATATCGTCCATCTTGAGGTTGTAGCGCTCGAGCAGCTTCGGGATCGCGAAGACCGGGCCGATGCCCATCTCGTCCGGCTTGGTGCCGGCGACGGCCATGCCGACATAGCGGCCGAGCGGCGTGAGGCCGCGCTTCTCCGCCACCTTCTCCTCCATCAGCACGCTGGCCGAGGACCCGTCCGACAGCTGCGAGGCGTTGCCGGCGGTGACGGTGCCGTTCGGCAGCACCGGCTGGAGCGACTGCAGGCCCTCGAGCGTGGTCTCGGGGCGGTTGCCCTCGTCCTTGGCGAGCGTGATCTCCTTCTGGGAGACTTCCTTGGTCTCCTTGTTGACCACGTTCATCGTCGCGGTGACCGGCACGATCTCGTCGTCGAACTTGCCCGCGGCCTGCGCGGCGGCGGTCCGCTGCTGCGACTGGAGGGCATAGGCGTCGCAGCGGTCGCGGCCGATGCCGTAGCGGGCGGCGACCACTTCGGCGGTCTGCAGCATCGGCATGTAGATGTCGCCATGCATTGCGAGCAGCTCGCGATCGGGCTCGACGCGCATCTGCGGGGTCTGGACCAGGCTGATCGATTCGACGCCGCCGCCGATGGCGATGTCCATATTGTCGACGATGATCTCCTTCGCGGCCGTCGCGATCGCCATCAGGCCCGAGGCGCACTGGCGATCGACCGACATGCCGGCGACGGTGACGGGCAGGCCGGCGCGCAGCAGCGCGGTGCGCGCGATGTTGCCGGCCTGGCTGCCCTGCTGGAGCGCGGCGCCGAACACGACGTCCTGTACTTCCGCCGGATCGATGCCGGCGCGCTCGACTGCGGCCTTGATCGAATGCGCGCCGAGCGTCGGCGCCGGCGTGGCGTTGAACGCGCCGCGATAGGCGCGGCCGATGCCGGTGCGGGCGGTGGAGACGATGACTGCGGAGCGAGACATGGGCTTATTCTCCTTCAGGCGGCGGGAAAGCGTGCCGCTTGGGTTTCGAGTGGAAGATCGAGCGCGCCGCAGATGAGCGCCACGCCGTGGTAGAAAGCGACGAGCTGGACGATCTCGAATGCCTGCTCGTCGCTGAAATGCGCCTTGAGGTCGGCCCAGGCGCCGTCGCCCAGCCGGCGATCATCGAGCAGGGCATCGACCGTGGCGAGGAGCACGCGCTCCGCGGGGCTCCAGATCGGGGCGTCGGCGGGGCCGTGCACCGTGGCGTGGAGCTGGGCCGCGTCCAGCGCCACGGCCGCCGCGAAAATCGCCGCATGGACGCCCCACTCATATTCGCAGCCGCATCGCGCCGTCGTGCGGTGAATGACGATCTCACGCTGCCGCAGCGGGAGCGGGCCGTCGCGGTCGAGCAGCGAGCCGGCCGAGAATTTCGTCCAGGCACGCTCCGATTTCGCCAGCGTGGTGAACAGCCGCAGCGGCTCGGCACCGCGCATTAGCGCCTGCATCTGGGCATCGAACGCGGGCGGGAACGGCCTTTCGAGGGGAGCGATGCGCGTGCCGCTCATACATACACCAGCGCGATCCACTCGGCGATCAGCGCGGGCTTCGCCTCGCCTTCGACCTCGAGCGCATATTCCTGGACCTGTTCCCAGACGCCGGGCTTGCGCTCGGTGAACTTCAGCAGCTTGAAACGGCCGCGGACGCGCTTGCCCGAGCGTACCGGCTGCATGAAACGGACTTTGTTGCCGCCATAATTGACGCCCATCTTCGCGCCCGCGATCGCCGGCGCATCGGTGCGCGCGGCGAGCATCGGCATCAGCGAGAGCGTCAGGAAACCATGGGCAATGGTGCCGCCGAACGGCGTCTGCGCGGCGCGCACGGGATCGACATGGATGAACTGATGGTCGCCGGTCGCTTCGGCGAACTGGTCGATCATCGCCTGGGTGACTTCCACCCAGTCGGAAACGCGTTCGGTGCCGATGCTCTCGGCCATCTCCTGCACGGTGATCGTCGCCAAGATAGCAGTCCTCTCGCCCTGTTCTGCGCCCATCTAGTGGCGAGGCGGTGGCTCCCGCAAGCCTCAGCCGACCGGAAATTTGAAATTCGCGGCTTACGTAGCGTCGGCCAGGGTCGAAACGCCGCGACGGGATAGGGCGCGTGCAAACCTGATATTCGAAAATGGGTGTTCCCGAGTCGGTTCAAGCCGGAGAACCGGCGTCCCCGAAGCCCAGACGGTCACCCGCCGCTGTTGGCGTGGAGGATGTTGCCGTCGGGATCCTTGAACCAGATCGCGCGGAAATCGCCGATTATATGGACGCCGTCCTCCACCCGGTCGAAGCCGCCCGGATATTCCTCCAGCCGCACGCCCTTGGCGCGCAGATCGGCGGCGATCGCCTCCAGGTCGTCGTGCACGTCGAAGACGACCGCATTGGCCTGGTTGGTGCCGGCGAAGTCGCTGCGATAGACGTTGAGCAGCGTGGTGCCGGTGCGGAGCAGGAACACCTCGCCATGATCCGCGGCCAGCGGCAGGCCGAGCGTGCCGGTGTAGAAGGCCTTGGCGATGGCGATGTCCCGGCAGGGGAGGATCGCGTGGCTGCTATGGTCCTTGAGCATGGGATCTTCACTCCAGATTGTCACCGGCGCGGGCGCTCAGGCCTTCGCGCCCTCCGGATAGGGGAGGACGAACCTGCCGTCGGGCGCGGCGGTATAGCTGGTCTGGGTCGGGTAGGGGATCGAGATGCCCTCGGCGGCGAACCGGCGCAGGATCGCGAACATGATCCTGTCGCGCACGATCTGGGCGTGCGGCACGTCGTCGCCCTCGACGTCGAACTCGATCACGAAATCGATCGAGCTGGCGCCGAAGCCTTCGGTGCTGGCGCGCGAGAGCGTGCCGCCGGCCTGCTCGACGATCTCCCGGAACATCGCCGGCAGCGCCTCGAGCTTCTCGACGGGAGTTTCATAGGCGACGCCGATCGGCAGCTTGGTGCGGGTGTGGTGGCGCAGCGAGAGATTCTCGATCAGCTTGTCGAGCAGCTGCTTGTTCGAGAAGACCAGCTCCTCGCCGATGAAGGAGCGGATGCGCGTGCTCATCAGGCCGATCGACACCACGGTGCCGCTGTTGCGATCGAAGCGGATCTTGTCGCCGACGCGGAAAGGGCGGTCGAAGATGATGGTCAATGCCGCGAAGAGATTGGCAAAGATGCCCTGGGCGGCGAGGCCGATGGCGATGCCGCCGACGCCGAGGCCGGCGATCAGGCCGGTGACGTTGACGCCCAGATTGCCGAGCACCATCACCGCTGCAATGGCGAACAGCACCACGGTGATCAGGATGCGGATGATGCCGAGCGCGCTGGCCAGGCCGGAGCCGTGATAATTGTCGGCGCTGGTCCTGTGCTCGATCGCGCCGAAGATCAGCTCGCGCAGCCAGATCGCGCACTGGAAGGCGGCCGAGATGGTGAAGAGGAACTCGACCGTGCTCTCGACCATGCGCGGGGGACCGGCATAGCCGGTGACCAGCCGGATCGAAGCCATGAGGATGAAGAAATTGCCGGTCTTGGCGACTGCGCGGCCGATGACCGCGTACCAGTTGGCCACGCCCTCGCCCTTCTTGCACACCCGCGCGCCCCAGCCCTTGATCGCCTGGAGCAGGAAGAACACCGCGATGGCGATGCCGGTGGCGATCAGGATCTGGAGCCAGTGCGACTGGGCCCATGTCCAGCTGTCATTGGCGAAGACCTCGGCCTGGATCTGGAGGTCCTCGCTCTGCGGGAAGCCGGTGGCGGTGCGGTTGATGATCATGCGGCCTTTCGGGGCTGTTGGTGCGCGGCGAGATCGTCGAGAAAGGCGATCAGGCCGCGTTCGTAACGATTGAGCCAGCGCGTGGCGCGGGGCAAGCGGAGAGCGGCGCGCCACGCCGCCTGCGCCTCGCGATCCTTGGCGAGATCGACCAGCGCGGGATGGACATAGGATTTGCGGGCGATGGCGGGCGTGTTGCCCAGCGCCTCGGTCACCGGCTCGAGCATCGCCTTGAGGCCGAGATGCGCGCGCGCGCCGGCCAATGCGCGGAAGGCGAGCACGCTGGCGCCCCAGGTGCGGAAATGCTTGGCGGTGAAATCCTCGGCCATGGCCGCGCGGATATAGGCGTTGACGTCGGTCGAGGTGACCGGGTGCGCTTCCCCCGCCTCGTCGAGCCAGCGGAACAGGTGCTGCCCGGGCAGGTCCTGGCATTTCCGGACGAAACGGCTGAGCGAGCCGTCGGTGATCGTCAGCACCCGCAGCTTGCCCGACTTGGCGCGGAACTGGAGGCGGAGCGTGCGGCCCTTCACCCGGGCGTGGCGCTTGCGGAGCGTGGTGGCGCCGAAGCTCCTGTTCGCCTGGACATATTGTTCGTTGCCCACGCGGATGCTGCCGAGATCGAGCAGGCGCACCACGGCGGCGATCGCCTTCTCCCGGCACAGGCCGCGCAGGCCGAGATCGTGCGCCACCCGGGCGCGGAGCTTGGCCAGGTGCGCTCCGAAATCGGCGCAGCGATCATATTTCGCGGCCTCCTGCGCCTCGCGGAAGGCGGTGTGGTAGCGATATTGCTTGCGGCCCTTCTCGTCATGGCCGGTCGCCTGGATATGGCCGTGCGGATCCGGGCAGAACCAGGCATCCGCATAGGCCGGGGGCAGGCCGATCGCGTTCAGCCGGTCGATCGTGTCGCGATCGCCGATGCGCGTGCCGTCGCTGTCCCAATAGCCCCAGCCGTGGCGCACCTTGCGCCGGGTGATGCCGGGCTGCTGGTCGTCGACATAGACGATCTCGGGTTCGGGCATGGTCCTCCTCGCGATGCCCGGTCAATGCGCGGCCTTTCGCTTCGTTCCGGGCGCGGGGCCAGGTTGGGGACTCATGTTCCCCCAGCCGTCATCCCGGTCATTCCTTCAACCGTCACCCCTGCGCCGGCGGGGATGACGGAAATGGTCCCCAACCTAGCGCAGCGCCCGTTTCGGCGCGCTCCGGGGGAGCCGGGCGGCGTTCACCCAGCGCTGCGCCGGCCGCTCGACCAGATGGTAGAGCGCGATCGAGGCGAGCAGCACCAGCAGCAGGAAGCCGCCGACCAGCGGCCAGGGCACGGCATGCTCGTTCTCGACAAAGGCGAGCTTGAACGCGAACCAGAGGAGATAGTGGGAGAGATAGGTCGCATAGCTGATCTCGCCCAGATAATGGATCCAGCCCGCCTCGAGCGGATTGCCGCGGCGCGCGGCGGTGAGCCCCAGTGCCAGCAGCAGCGCGGCGAAGGTGGCGGGCGCGGCGAGGGTCTCGGGCAGGCCCAGCGCCCAGCCGGCGGCCAAGGCGAGGGCAAGCGCGGCGGCGGCCAGCGCGGGCGCGTGCCACCGTTCGCGCCAGCGCAGCCAGAGCGCGGCGATTGCGGTGCCGGCGGCGAACTCGATCACGCAGCGGACCAGGCCGAGGCTGGTGATCTCCTGGCCGAGCGCCCAGGCGCCGCGGCTGGCAAAGATCGCGTGGAGCAGGCCGAGCAGCGCGGCGAGGGCGGCGATCACCGCCCAGCTGGGCACGCGCCGCCAGTCGATCGCGAGGGCGAGCAGCGGGAAGAGCAGATAGGCGGCCAGCTCGCACGAGATCGACCAGGCCGGATCGTTCCAGGTCAGATGCCCGGTGAAGCCCCAGTTCTGGAGCAGCAGCACGTGGAGCGGCAGCTCGTGCCAGGGGAATTGGTCGCTGCCCCGCCCGGTGAGCTCCAGCGCCGCCGCGATCGCCACGCCGACCCCGAGCATGAACAGGTGCAGCGGCCAGACCCGGGCGACCCGCCGCCGCAGGAAGCCCGGCACCGCGGCCGGCCCGCCGGCGCGGATGCGCTCGCTCCAGGTCATCCAGATGACGAAGCCGGAGAGCAGGAAGAAGAAGTCGACTGCCAGATAGCCCTTGGCGAGCAGGTGCAGCTCCGGATCGGGCAGGCCCAATGCGAAGCGGATATGGAAGAACACCACGAACCAGGCCGCGATGCCGCGGACGCTGGTCAGCGCCCGGAGTTCCTCCCTGGCTTGCGCGTCCTTCATGCCAGCGCCGGCCTTGCCTTGCGCAGCGGCCGCCAGCTCGCCTCCTCGCGCTTGCGGGCCATATAGGTGTCGAGCCCGATCTGGGCGCCGATCAGCATGTAGACAAAGGGCTGGAAGGCGATGGCGATGAAAGTGGCCCCCAGCATGTAGACGATGTGCGCGGTCTGCAGCGCCGAGGCGAGCGGCGCGACCCATTCCTGCCCCGGCTCGGGCTTGCGATAGCGCTGGCGCAGCACTTCCATGCGGAAGATGCCGAGCAGGTTGATCGTCAGCCACAGCGCCAGGCCGGGATAGCCCTGCTCGCCGAGCATCTCGAAATAGGCGCTGTGATAGGCGCGGGCCTTGTCCACCTCGAGGCTGCGGCCGACGGTGGCCTGGCCGGCGCCGTCGCTCTCCACGGCTACCTTCTCGTAGCGGATATGGTTCTGGCGATAGGCCTCGAACCCGCCGCCCATCGGATGGGTCTTGGCATAGTCCATCGTCCATTGCCACACGGCGAGGCGGGTGGAGGCCGAGGCATCGGCCTTGTAGGTCTTGATCGTGCCCATGCGCTCGGTGAAGGCCGAGGGCAGGAAAGGCACGGCGACGAGGCCGAGGCAGCCGAGCGCGGCCAGATAGACGAACTTGCGCCTGGTGTCGCGGAGCATCAGCAGCGCGACCAGGCCGATGCAGAGCAGGCCGGTGCGCGTCGAGGTGCCGATCGGGATCAGCAGGCAGGCGAAGATGAGGGCGGCGCAGAAGCCCTTCACCTTCCAGTCGGGCGGGAAGATGGTTCCAAACCGCATGAACCACACGATCAGCGGGATGATCGCGATCGCGACGGTGGAGATGGTCGAGCCTTCGTACAGGCCCGAATTATTGGCGACCATCAGGTTCAGCTCGCCATAGCCGCCGCCCGAGCCGAGCGTCTTGATCCCGCCGACGATGATGATCGACGCGGCGGAGAGGATCATGAACAGCAACAGGCTCTCGATGCGCAGCTTGGTGCGCAGGGTCAGCGGCAGGAAGGCGGCGAAGGCGAGCGCCTTCCAGACCCAGTCCCATTTGTCCAGGGCCTCGACTTTGAAGTCGGCGTTCCTGGTGGTGTAGAAGCAATAGGCGAGCAGCAGGACGATCATCAGCTGGCGCGGCGCGACGCGCACGTCGCGCTTGTCGTCGATCGCCAGCCAGCCGAGCACCGACAGGCCCACCGCGATCAGCGAGATCGGCACCGAGTTGAGCAGGAGATAGGTGAGCCGCTGCGGCGAGACGATGTCGATATAGGCGTAGACGAGCACGAAGAGGAACGGCTTGCGGAAGCCCATCCCGAAAAAGGCCAGCAGGAAGGCGACGAAGACGAGATCACGCACCGGGCTTGCCCCATCGGCTGGGCTTGGCCTTGGACGGCTGGTCGCCGGGGCCGGGTTCATGGTCCAGATCGGGGCGGCGCAGCAGCAGGAAGGCCGCGAGCAGCATCAGCCCGTGCGAGATCGCGAGCGATAGATTGTCGATCATGTGCCCGTCGGCGCTCCTGCTTCGAACCGCCGGTGTAGCGGGATGCGGTTGACGCGGCGTTAAGTGCTCCTGTGCCAATGCGCGGCCATGCGGATCCTCCATATCCTCGATCACGGCCTGCCGCTGCACAGCGGCTATACGTTCCGGACCCGCGCGATCCTGAAGGCACAGATGGCGCGCGGCTGGGAAGTCGCCGCCGTGACCAGCCCGCGCCATGGCAAGTTCGACACCGACGAGGAGACGATCGACGGCATCCGCTTCTACCGGACGCCGCGGGTGAATTCCGGGCCGCCGGTGATCGGCGAGCTGCGCGAGGTCGCGGCGTTCGCGCGGCGGATCGAAGCGGTGGCGCGCCGGTGGCGGCCGGACGTGCTGCACGCCCATTCGCCGGTGCTGGGCGCGATGGCGGCGCAGCGCGTGGCCGACCGGCTCGGCCTGCCGCTGGTCTATGAGATCCGCGCCTTCTGGGAAGACGCGGCCGTGGGCAACGGCACCGGGACCGAGGGCAGCTGGAAATACCGGGCGATCCGCTGGCTGGAGACCAGGGCGGTGCGCAGGGCCGATGCCGTGGCAGTGATCTGCGAAGGGCTGAAGAACGATCTGGTCGCCCGGGGCGGGATCGATCCGGGCAAGATCCTGATCTCGCCCAACGGCGTCGACCTGGGGCTGTTCGGCGAACCCCTGTCTTATGACCGGGCGCTGGCCAGGGAGCTGGGGATCGAGGGTGCCGAGACGATCGGCTTCATCGGCAGCTTCTACGACTATGAGGGGCTCGACGTGCTGATCGACGCGATGCCCGCATTGGTCGCCGCGCGGCCGAAGCTGCACCTGGTGCTGGTCGGCGGCGGGCCGTGCGACGCGGCGCTGACCGCGCAGGCGGCGGCCTCGCCGGTCGCCGATCGCATCCATTTCGTCGGCCGGGTGCCGCACCAGCAGGTCGAGCGTTACTACAGCGTGATCGACGTGCTCGTCTATCCGCGCAAGCATATGCGCCTCACCGACCTGGTGACGCCGCTGAAGCCGCTCGAGGCGATGGCGCAGCGCCGGCTGGTCGCGGCATCGGACGTGGGCGGGCACCGCGAGCTGATCCGCGACGGCGATACCGGCACGCTGTTCCGGCCCGACGATCCCGTAGCGCTCGCCCAGGCCGTGGCCCGGCTCTTCGCCGAGCGCGACGGATGGGACGCGCGGCGCGAGCGCGGCCGTGCCTTTGTCGAGGCGGAGCGCAGCTGGGCGATCAATGTCGGCCGTTATGACTCCGTTTACCAAAGACTCGCCAAGATCGGGGCCATGGAAGACTCGTGGTCGCACACGCCCATGGTGAGCGCATGAACCTGCCGCTGGCGCCCTTGATCGCCGCGGTCGCGGGGGGGCTTGCCGCGCTTGGCGTGGCGATGATCCCCGTGCCCGCGCTCGAGGCGCTGGTGATGGATTCCGGTCTTCCCTCCATCCTCGCCGCGGCCGAGCCGCCGCTGGGCACCACTGCCCGCCTTGCGGTGGCGCTGGGCACCGGGGCGTTCGTCGGCGCGTTCATGTGGCTCTCCGCCTTCATCCTGCTCGGCTCGCGCGGGCTGACCATCGGCGAGGCGGAAGGCGTCGCGCTCGACCCGGAAGAGGTGCCGCTGCCGGTGCTCCGCCGCGCCGATGCGCATCCCGATGCGCCGCCGCGCCCGCCGCTGCTCGCCACTCGCGACCTGGGCCGGCCGTTCCTCGAGATCCGTGCCGCCGCGCCCGCGCCGGCCGCGCCCGAGGACGAGCATATCGATTTCGACGCGATCTTCCCGCCGCGCACGATCACGCCGCCCAAGGCGCCGGAGCCGGTGGTGCAGGCGCCCGGGCCCGCCGCCGCGGCCCCGGTGCCGCCGCCGGCGATGACCACCGCGCCCGTGATCGCGGCGCCGGAAGTTTCCGAAGTTTACGCCACGGGGGCCCCGATTCCCGCTCCCGAGCCGGCCGCCGCGGCGCCGGAAGGTCCCGAAAGTCGCGACATCCACGCGCGCGGCTCCCAGCCGCTTGCCGAGCAGGACCTGCCGGCCGATTTCGACCAGCCGCTCTCGGCCTTCGATCCGCAGGCGATTCCGGCCGTGCCCAAGCCCGCGCCGGTGCCGCTCGCCCCGCTGCGCCGCACGCCGCGCCCGTCGATCTTCGACGAGAGCGAGCGGTTCGAGATCTTCGAGCTGACCCCGGCGGTGCGCCGCCCCGTGCCGGAACCCGCCGCCGAAGCCCCGACGCCGCTGCCCCCGCGCGAGCGGATCATGCGGCCGGAGACCGATGCCTCGATCCATGCGCTGCTCGAGCGGCTGGAGCGCGGCGTGGCCGACAAGGGCCTGGCGCCCGCGGCCCAGCCGCAGCCGAAGCAGCAGGAGCGCGGGCTGGAAGAGGCGCTGGTCACGCTGCGCAACCTGGCACGCCGGACGGCCTGATACCGCACCGGATCGTCTCTTTCGGCATCCCCGCTTTCGCGGGGAGGACATATCCTGGGTGAATGCTCACCGCCCTTCCTCCACCGTCAGCACCTCGAGCGAGACCGTCACCCGATCGTCCGTGCGGCGGACATGCTCGACTGCCAGGTCCGCCACCAGATGGCCGCGCAGGCGCAGTTCCGCATCGGGCAGGCCGGCGATCCAGGCATCGAACGCCCCCGAGGGCGGGGCGGCGAGCGCGAAGAGGTGGCGCGCGCCGGTGAAGGTGGCGCTGGCCCAGCGCGTCCAGTCCGACTCGACCAGCGCGACCGGGCAGCCCGCCGCTTCCGCGCTCGCCTCCAGCGCACGGCGGAGCAGCGTTTCCGCATCGGGGCCGCGGCTCATTGCCCGGCCTCGCGCCGCGGGGGCTGCTGGGCGGCCAGGAACGCCTCGACCCGCGCGACGATGCGTGGGCCGGGTTCCCGGCCGCGGCGCAGGTCGAGCACGAAGCGCGGATCGCGCACCGCCAGCCGGCCGAACTTGGTGGGCGGCATGTCCGTCGCCCGAAGGAATTTCTCGATCTTGCGATGTACCGACATCCGCTTGTCTCCCGTCCGATTCGCTCAAGATCGTTCCTAATTTGTTCTCTATTTCCTACTTGTCTAGGAAAAATCCTACGGGTATGGAGACACTATGGGACCCGAGGCGCAACGAGCCGCGCTGGCGGCGCTGGTGGCGGAGAATGGCGCGAGCCTTTCCGAGCTTTCGCGGCTGCTCGGGCGCAATCTGGCCTATCTCCAGCAATATCTGGTGCGCGGCACGCCGCGGTTGCTGGCGGAGGCGGATCGCGCGTTGCTCGCGCGCTATTTCGGGGTAGCCGAGGCGCGGCTGGGCGGGCCCGAGGCGGCGGGGATGGTCGCGGTGGCGCGGCTCGACGTCGGCGCTTCGGCCGGCCCCGGCGGCCTGGTGGAGGGCGAGGCGCGGCGGCGGCCGGGGAGCTTCGCGCCTGAATTGCTGCGCGCGCTGGGCGTGCGCGCCGAGGCCGCCTCGATGATCCGGGTGAAGGGCGATTCGATGGCGCCGACGCTGGAGGACGGCGACGAGATACTGGTGGACCGCGATCGCCGCCGGATCGAGGGGCGGGGCGGGGTGTTCGTGATCCGGCTCGACGGCGAGCTGATGGTGAAGCGGCTGCGCGCGGGCGTGGGCGGGATCGAAGTGATCTCGGACAATCCGGCCTGGGAAGCGCGGATCGTGCCGGCGGCGCTGGTCGACGTGGTGGGGCGGGTGGCCTGGCTGGGCCGGGCGATCTGATCCTCTCTCTTCGGAAGGAGGGCCCGAACTACCGCCCCGTCCGCATCCGATCGACCAGCCACACCGCGATCAGCAGCGCGATGCCGACGCCCAGGCCGACGACGAAGCCGAACGAGGCCTCGCCGCGGGCGATGCCGGCGAACACGCCGACGATCAGGCTGAGCGCGAGCAGGAAGCCGCCGGCCATCGGCGTCTTGGAGGGGGTCTTGGTCATGATCGCCCCTCTGCCACGTCCCGGGCCGGGACGCCACCTGTGCCGAACCGGGGCAGGCGATACGGCGATTCCGGCATGGTTAGCGGAAATTCAGCATCGCATGGCGCGCGAAGCGGGGCGTTCCGCGAAACTGGCACGATGCGTGATTCCGCACGCGCATGGACATGATGCCTTATCTCGGCGATCGCCGCGAAATCGCCGACGCCAACGAACTCATCGCCCGGTTCGGCGAGCTTGCCGGCAGCGAGGCGGCGGCACTTGCCGACCGCAGCCGCGACCTTGGCAACCACATCCATTTCTGCCGCTGGCGCCAGATCGAGCGGCTGATCGTGCTGATGTCGGTCGGCCGCGCGGTGGGGACGGTGCACTGACGATCCAGGTCCTCCCCCAGCTTGTCTGGGGGAGGGGGACCGCGACGCGAAGCGGCGTGGTGGAGGGGCGGCGGTGGCACACCGCCGACTTCGCCGGCGGCCCCTCCACCATTCGCTGACGCGAACGGTCCCCCTCCCCGAGGCGAGCTCGGGGAGGAATTACCTGGCACGGACCCGAAACCATCGCGCGGCGTTCCTTGCGCGATGAACGCGCCCCAATTGCTTTCCGTCGGCGTGCTCGCCGGCATGATGCTGCTCTTCATCTGGGGGCGTTTCCGCTACGACATGGTCGCGGTGATCGCGCTGCTCGCCGCGCTGGCGCTGGGCATCGTCAGCCCCAAACAGGCCTTTACCGGCTTTTCCGACGACATCGTGATCATCGTCGCCAGCGCGCTCGTGCTCTCGGGTGCGGTGCAGCGCTCGGGCGTGATCGAGCGCGCGATGCTGGTGCTGCAGCGGCGGGTGACGCGGATCCGCTCGCAGCTGCTGCTGCTCTGCGCCTCGGTCGGCTTCGCCTCGGCCCTGGTCAAGAATATCGGGGCGCTGGCGATGATGATGCCGGTCGCCTTCCAGATGGCGAAGCGCTCGAACACCTCGCCCGCCGTCTATCTGATGCCGATGTCCTTCGCCTCGCTGCTCGGCGGGCTGATCACGCTGATCGGCACTTCGCCCAACATCATCGTCAGCCGCGTGCGCGAGGAGATGACCGGGCAGCCCTTCGGCATGTTCGACTATGCGCCGGTCGGGCTGGGGCTGACGCTGATGGGGCTGGTCTTCCTGCGCTTCGCCTATCGGCTGCTGCCGCGCGACCGGCGGGCCGCGCCGACCCTGGGCGAGGCGATCGACATCCAGGACTATGTGACCGAGGCGGAGATTCCCGCCGGATCGCCGGCGGTGGACGAGACCGTCGCCGCGTTTCGCGCGCGCCACGACCAGGAAGTGACGGTCACCGCGATCCTGCGCGCCGGCATCCGCGCGACGCCTTTTCCCGACACGGCGCTGCGGGCCGAGGACCGGCTGATCCTCACCGGCGCGCCCGACAGCCTGGAGCGCGTGATCGCCGGCGACCGGCTGGAGCTGGAGGGCTCGCAGCGCGAGCGGCCGGAGGGCGCCGAGGGCGAGGTGGGGGTGATCGAGGCGGTGATCGGCACCGACAGCCCGCTGATCGGGCGCAGCGCCGGGCGGCTGGGCCTGCACGAGCGCTTCGGCGTGAACCTGATCGCCGTCTCGCGCCAGGGCGAGCGGCTGGCGAGCCGGCTGGGCGCGATCGTGCTGCAGGCGGGCGACGTGATCGTGCTGCAGGGCCCGCTCGAGCTGCTGTTCGAGCGGCTGGGCGAGCTGGGCTGCCTGCCGCTCGCCCAGCGGACGCTGCGGCTGGGCAGTGCCCGCAAGGGGCTGCTGCCCGTCGCCATCCTGGCCGCGGCGATGGCGGCGACCGCACTCGGCTATGTGCCGGTGGCGGTGGCCTTCTTCGCGGCCGCCGGGCTCACCATCCTGCTCGGCGCGCTGCCGGTGCGCGAGGCGTACGACCATATCGAATGGCCGATCCTGGTGATGCTGGGCGCGCTGATCCCGGTCTCCGATTCGCTGCGGACCACGGGCGCGAGCCAGATCATCGGCGACTGGCTGGGGCAGCTCGCCGCGACGCTGCCGCCCTGGGGCGCGGTGGCGCTGATCCTGGCGGCGGCGATGGCGGTGACACCGTTCCTCAACAACGCCGCGACCGTGCTGGTGATGGCGCCGATCGCCGCCACTTTCGCGGGGCAGCTCGGCTATCGCCCCGAGGCGTTCCTGATGGCGACCGCGGTGGGCGCGGGCTGCGACTTCCTCACGCCGATCGGCCATCAGTGCAACACGCTGGTGATGGGGCCGGGGGGCTATCGGTTCGGCGACTATGCCCGGCTGGGTGCGCCGCTTTCGGTGTTGGTGCTGGTGGTGGGGACGCCGCTGATCCTATGGGTATGGCCGGTATTCTGACGGGAGTCGCACAGATGGAACGGATGGCGCGGATCGAGCGGACGGGCGGGCCCGAGGTGATCGGGTGGAGCGATGTCGCGCTGGCGCCGCCGGGCCCGGGCGAAGTGCGGATGCGCAACACCGCGGTGGGGCTCAATTTCATCGACACCTATCACCGCTCGGGCCTGTACCCGGTGCCGCTGCCGAGCGGGCTGGGCGGCGAGGCGGCGGGCGTGGTCGAGGCGGTGGGCGAGGGCGTGACCGACTTCGCGGTCGGCGACCGGGTGGCGACCTTCGGGCCGGGGCTGGGCGCCTATGCGACCGCGCGCAACGTGCCGGCGAAGATCCTGTTCGCGCTGCCCGACGATATCGGCGACGAGACTGCGGCGGCGGCCCTGCTCAAGGGCGGCACGGTGGAGTTCCTGGTCGAGCGCTGCGCCCGGGTCGAGCCCGGCTGGACGGTGCTCGTCCATGCCGCGGCGGGCGGCGTGGGGCAGATCGCCGTGCGCTGGCTGAAGGCGATCGGCGCGACGGTGATCGCGACGGTGGGGCATGGCGACAAGGTCGCGCCGGCGCGCGCGGCGGGGGCGGACCATGTGCTGCTCGCGCGCGAGGACGACATCGCGGCGCGGGTGCGCGAGATCACCGGCGGCGCGGGCGTGGAAGTGGTGCTCGACGGCGTCGGCAAGGCGACCTGGGAGGCGTCGCTGGCGTCGGCCCGGCGGCGCGGGCTGGTGGTGAGTTTCGGCAATGCCAGCGGGCCGGTGGAGGGCGTGGCGCTGGGCGCGCTGGCCCGGGCGGGCTCGCTCTACGTGACCCGGCCGACGATGTTCGACTATTATGTGACGCCGGAGGAGCGCGCCGCGGGCAGCGCCCGGCTGTTCCAGATGCTGCGCTCGGGCGCGGTGCGGGTGGACGTCAACCAGCGGTTCGCGCTGGAAGACGCGGCCGAGGCCCACCGGGCGCTGGAGGCGGGCCGGACGACGGGATCGACGATCCTGCTGCCCTGAGAGAGGGGAGGCTATACTGGGGCTTCCCGATGATCTCCCTCTCTCCGCTTGCGGGGAGAGGGAGGAGGTCAGATGCTGTTCGGATCGACGCGCTGCTGGATCGGGCGGCGCTCGACTCTTTCGGTGGTGGTGCGCGTCTCGGTCTGGCCGCCCCGGGTGATCGTCCAGGCGACGACGCGGGTGCGGCGGCTGACGGTGCCGGCCAGGTCGATCGTCACCTTGATCGTGCCTGAGACCTGGTCGCCCGCATGCGCCTTGCGGGCGGCGTCCAGGCCGAGCGCCTGCCCGCTGAGCTCGGCCGCCGCGACATCGGCCCGGGCCAGCTCGTCGCGGATGGTCGCGGGGTCGACCGCCAGCTCGGCGGTGAAGCCCTTGCCGTCGGGCCTGGCCCTGAGCGGTGCCGGGCGCGCCGCCTGGGCATCGGCATAGGGAGCGCCGTCGACGAGCTTCAGCTGGCCGATCGCGAAGGCATCCACCGTGCGCAGCGCCACGTCGGGGTCGCACTCGACGCGAAAGGCCGTCCAGCCGGCGACCCAATGGCCGCATGCCGCGCGCGTCAGGCCGGCGTCCTTCAGCCATTTGTCGATCCGCCCCTCCAGCTCGGCGCGGTCGCGCAGCTGGCGCGGACCGTCCTGGGGCTGGAGCACGCGGACCGGGAAGGTCCAGTCGCCTCCCTGGCTGCCGGGCGGCAGGCTGAATTCGAGCTCGGCCCCGGCCGGCGTCACCGCGACGATGCGCTCGATCAGCGCGTCGCTGTTCTGCGTGCTGCGCATCGTGCCGGGGCCGCGCTGCTCGACCAGGGTGGTGCGGACGAGCTGGAACCGGTCGCCGGCCTGCTGCGCCGCCGCGAGGGACGGCGCGAGCAGCGCGAGCGGGAGGAGGAAGGCCGCGCGCATCACGCCAGCGCGCCGACCATCGCCTTCACTTCCATGAACTCGGCCAGGCCGAACTTGCCGTGCTCGCGGCCATTGCCCGATTGCTTGTAGCCGCCAAAGGGCAGGTTCGGATCCGGCTGGCCGCCATTCACATAGACCATGCCGGCGCGCAGCCGCGGCGCGACGCGCTTCACGGCGGCAGCGTCGCCGAAGACGACCGCGGACAGGCCGTAATCGGTGTCGTTGGCGATGCGGACCGCGTCTTCCTCGTCCTCATAGGGGATGATCGTCACCACCGGGCCGAAAATCTCCTCGCGGGCGATCGTCATGTCGTTCCGCACGCCCGAGAAGAGCGTCGGGCGGACGAAATAGCCGGTCTCGACGCCGTCCGGCCGGCCGGGGCCGCCGGCCTCCAGCCTGGCGCCTTCCTCCATGCCCCGGGCGATCAGGCCCTGGACCTTCTCCCACTGGGTCTTGTTGACCAGCGGGCCGATATGGCGGCCTTCCTCGGCCGGGTCGCCGGTATGGGTGGCCTTCATCACTTCGGCGGCGGCGGCGGCGACCTGTTCCTGCATGCCCTTGGGCACGAGCAGCCGGGTGGGGGCGATGCAGCTCTGCCCCGAATTCATCAGCACGCTGAACAAGGTGGTCTGCACCGCGCGGCCGAGATCGGCGCCCTCGAGCATCAGCGAGGGCGACTTGCCGCCCAGCTCCTGATGCACGCGCTTGACTGTCTCCGCGGCATTCTTCGCGACGAGCACCCCGGCCCGGGTGGAGCCGGTGAAGCTCACCATGTCGACGCCCTTGTGGCGCGAAAGCGCGGTGCCGACGCCGGGCCCGTCGCCATTGACGAGGTTGAACACGCCCGCGGGCACCCCGGCGGCGGCGAGCACCTCGGCGAAGATCATCGCGCAGCGCGGCGCTTCCTCGCTGGGCTTGAGCACCATGGTGCAGCCGGCGGCGAGCGCGGGCGCGACCTTGGAGACGATCTGGTTGAGCGGCCAGTTCCAGGGCGTGATCATCGCGACGACGCCGATGGGCTCGTGCACGACCAGGCTGTTGCCGATCTGCTCCTCGAACTGGAATTCCTGGAGCGCCTTGGCGGCGGACATCAGATGGCCGAGGCCGGAGCCGACCTGCGCGGTCCGGGCCAGGCTGATCGGGGCGCCCATTTCCTGGCTGATCGCCTCGGCCATGTCGCCGGCGCGCGCCTTGTATTCGGCGAGGATCGCCTCGATCAGCGCCACCCGCTCGTCGACGCTGGTGCGCGAGAAGCTCTCGAACGCCTTGCGCGCCGCGGCGACGGCGCGGTCGACATCGGCCGGCGAGCCCAGTGTGATCTCGGTCACGGCTTCCTCGGTGGCGGGGTTGATCACTTCGTGCCGGGTGCCGCCCTGGCTCTCGACCCACTCGCCCCCGATGAACTGCTTAAGATAGCTGCGCATCACTCGCCTCTCCGATTCGAATTTAAGGTATGGAAATGGCGAGTGCGCGCGGGGCTTGCAAGGCGGAAGCGTGCGCCGGCCGAAGCGAAGCCTCGCCATGGCCGCGGAAACCGGGCCAGTTCGCCTGGCCGGACGGGCAGTCTCCACACAAAATTCGCTGCGCCGCAACAAGGATGTCATGAATGGCGGCCAACGGCTTCGCGACGGGGGGAAGGGGATCGCTCCCCCGCAAACAGGGAGCTCATCATGTCCATCCGCTACGCGTTGCTCGCGCTTGCCAGTCCGATCGCCCTGCTCGCCGCCACCGATGCGGCCGCGCAGGAAGCCGCCAGGACCCAGCCGGAAGCCGCCGCGGCGGCGGAGGACAGGGCCGGCGACAGCGAGATCGTCGTCACCGCGCAGCTGGTCGAGCAGCGGCCGATGGACGTGCCGTTCGCGCTCACCGCGCTGCAGGGCAAGTTCCTCGACGACCTGGGCATCACCGAGTTCGACCGGCTCGGCCAGTTCGTGCCCGGCTTCGACGTGCAGAACCAGAGCCCGAACAATCCCGGCTTCGTGATGCGCGGCATCACCTCGGATTCGGGCAGCGCTTTCAACGAGCCGCGCGTCTCGGTCTTCCAGGACGGCGTGTCGATCTCCAAGTCGCGCGGTTCCTATGTCGAGCTGTTCGACATGGAGCGGGTGGAGGTGGCCAAGGGCCCGCAATCGACGCTCTACGGCCGCGGCGCGCTGATCGGCGCAGTCAACCTGGTCCAGGCCAAGGCCGATCCGCACAATGCCTATGGCTATGTCTATGGCCAATATTCGAACTTCAACGGCTATCGGATCGACGAGACGGTGAACCTGCCGCTCGGCGGCGATGTCGGCATCCGGGTCGCCAGCCGGATCAAGCAGCGCGACGGCTATGTCGCCAACCTGCTCGGCGGCGAGGCTTTCAACGGCATCAAGTCCGAAGCGGTGCGCGGTTCGTTGCGCTGGGCGCTGGGCGCCTTCACGTTCGATCTGATCGGCAACTACCAGCACGACAAGGCGAGCGGCACGTCGTTCAAGTCGATCGCCTACAACCCGACCGACCCGGTCACCGGCGCGGTGATCGGCGATCGCGGGCGCAATTCGGGCGCGGCGCTGGCGAGCCCGGGCAGCTTCGAGCGCGGCCGTCCGCTCGGCCTCGACCGCGATGTGTGGGGCGTCACCGGCATCGCCAATTATGATTTCTCGCCCAACCTCTCGCTCAACGCGATCGGCTCGTACCGCAAGTTCGCCGGCATCGAGATCTTCGACGCGGACGGCATCTCGCTTCCCGCGCTGACCGCGGCGGAGGATGCGCAGGGCAACCAGACCATGGGCACGCTGCGCCTCACCTGGAAGAACGACCGGTTCACGGCGTTCGTCGGCGGCACCTATTTCCGCGAGAACGGCTTCCAGCGCACGCCGTCGCAGTTCGACGAGCGGGTGGCGCTGGCACGGCTCACCAACGCGCTGAACGGCGGCGGTGCCATTCCGGGCCGGCCGGCGAGCGACCCGGCACCGCTGGCGCTGTTCTCGAACACCGCCTTTACCGGCCAGCTGCTCCAGGGCGTGGCGGGTGCCTATGGCGTGGCGCTGTCGAGCGCGCAGGCCCAGGCGATCGCGGCGAACCTCAAGTCCGGCCACCAGGAGACCAGCACCAATTACGGCCGCACCGAGAGCTGGGACCTGTTCGGCGACGTGACCTTCAACGTCGCCGAGGGGCTCGAGATCGGCGGCGGCATCCGCTGGAGCCATGACGCGAAGACCACCGGCTTCTCCTCCGCGGTGAGCAACGGGCGCTCGATCCTGGGCGGGTTCATCGGCGCGCTCGCCCAGCCCGCGGCGACGCGCACCGCTCTGCTCGGCGCGCTGGCCGTGCCGGGCGCCGCGAACATCCCGACCTCGGCGCTCTATCCGGTGCCGCTGTTCGGCCTGGGCCTGCAGCCCAGCGGCTCCAACGGCCAGCTCTACAGCGCCGACCATAAGGACAGCGGCTTCACCTGGCGCGCCACCGCCAAGTACGAGATCTCGCCCGAGGCCAATGTCTACGCCACCTATGCGCGCGGCCGGCGCCCCGAGATACTGAGCGTGAGCGCGCCCGCCGCGCCGGGCGGCGCGGCCCGGTTCAGCGTGCTGCCTTCGGAAACGGTGGACAGCTACGAGGCCGGCCTGAAGACGGCGCTCGCCGACCGCACGCTCTTCATCGACGGTTCGGTGTTCTATTATCGCTACTCGAACTTCCAGACGACCGAGCAGCAGGGGACGGTGTTCGTCACCGTCAATGCCGGCCGGGCCGAGAGCTATGGCTTCGAGGGGCAGGTGAGCTGGCGTCCGGCGCGCTGGGTCAATCTGTTCGGCAGCTATGCCTATAACCATAGCCGCTTCGCGCGCGGCGCGCGCGACGGCAACCGCTTCCGCCTCTCGCCCGATCACAGCGCCGCGCTGGCGGTGCAGTTCAAGGTTCCGGCGGGGCCTGTGACGATCGACTTCACGCCGAGCGTCACCTGGCAGTCCAAGGTGTTCTTCGACGACGACAACGACCTGCCGGCGCTGCAGCGGAACAATCTGGTGCCGGACCTGGTGCAGGACGAAGTGCAGGGCGGCTATGCGCTGGCCGATGCGCGGCTCGGCCTGGAGACCGCGGATGGCCGCTGGCGGTTCGAGGGCTTCGTCACCAACGCCTTCAACCGCAAGTATATCAAGGATGCCGGCAATACCGGCGACGCGCTGGGCATGCCGACCTTCATCGCGGGCGAGCCGCGCATCTATGGCATCGCCGCGAGCCTGCGGATCGGCAAGCGCTAAGCTGTACCAGGGTTAAAAGGGGGATGCGCCCGGTCCCTCGGGGCCGGGCGTATTTTGGCTCGGCGCCTCGCGCGTTCGGGCGGCATCAGGAAGGCGGCGGGTCGTCCTTGTCCGGCGCGGCCGGCGCGGCTCCGGGCACGCCTCCGGGGATCGGAGCGGCGGAGAAGGGGAGGAGGGAGCCGATCTGGCCCGCCACGTTCCCGATCTGGATACCCGGCCCCATCTGGATACCTAGCCCTGGCTGCGAGTCGGGATGGATGGCGAGCGCACTGCCCAGCGGAGCGCCGAGCTTGCCGATGGCATGCCCGAAAATGCCCTGCGGCGCAGCTTGGGGCGAGATGGGCAGGAACGGCAGGCCGATGCCGGGGAATTGCACCGCGAGGCCCTTGATGCCCAGGCCTTCGGCGATCACGTCTCCGGACGGGAGGCCGAGGGGAATGGGCAGCGCGCCGATGGGTGAAATCGGGTCCGGCCCCGGAATTCCGGGCAGCGTCGCGGGGCCCGGCGCCCGCTCCGTGTCGGCGGGGCGATCATCCTCGTCCATCTCGGCTCCTTGTTGCGGGTGGGGCGGATCGGGCCAGCCTAATGCGCGCAGGCGGGGCCCGTCGAGTCCGGCGGCGGCGCGCGAGGCTCCCGAAACGGAAAAGGGGCGCCCGGACAAGCTCCGGACGCCCCCTTGTCCCTTGCCCGAAGGCGCGGCGCTCAGGCCGAATAGTACATGTCGTACTCGACCGGCGACGGCGTCATCTCCCAGCGGGCGACCTCGCCGCGCTTGATCTCGACATAGGCCTCGATCTGGTCCTTCGAGAACACGTCGCCCTTGAGCAGGAAGTCCATATCGGCTTCCAGGCTGTCGAGCGCCTCGCGGAGCGAGCCGCACACCGTCGGCACCTGCGACAGCTCGGCCGGCGGCAGGTCGTACAGGTTCTTGTCCATCGGGTCGCCCGGGTGGATCTTGTTCTGGATGCCGTCCAGGCCGGCCATCAGCAGCGCCGCATAGCAGAGATACGGGTTGGCCAGCGCGTCCGGGAAGCGGAACTCGACGCGCTTCGCCTTGGTGCCCGCGCCGTACGGGATGCGGCACGAAGCCGAGCGGTTGCGCGACGAATAGGCGAGGAGCACGGGGGCTTCATAGCCCGGCACCAGGCGCTTGTAGCTGTTGGTGGTCGGGTTGGTGAAGGCGTTGAGTGCCTTGGCATGCTTGATCACGCCGCCGATGAAATAGAGGCAGGCGTCCGACAGGCCGGCATAGCCGTTGCCCGCAAAGGTGTTGGCGCCCTTCTCCCAGATCGAGATATGGGTGTGCATGCCCGAGCCATTATCTTCCTTGATCGGCTTCGGCATGAAGGTCGCGGTCTTGCCGTACGCATGCGCGACCTGGTGCACGACATATTTGTAGATCTGCATGCGGTCGGCGGTCTGGACCAGCGTGCCATAGGTCAGGCCCAGCTCGTGCTGCGCCGCGGCGACCTCGTGGTGATGCTTGTCGCAGGGCAGGCCCATCTCGAGCATCGTCGCGACCATCTCGCCGCGGATGTCGACGGCCGAGTCGACCGGCGCGACGGGGAAATAGCCGCCCTTGGCGCGCGGGCGGTGGCCGAGATTGCCGGCCTCATATTCCTTGCCCGAATTGCCCGGCAGCTCGATGTCGTCGATCGCGTAGTAGCTGGTCGAATAGCTGTTCTCGAAGCGGACGTCGTCGAACATGAAGAACTCGGCCTCGGGGCCGACATATACCGTGTCGCCGATGCCGAGCGACTGGAGATAGGCTTCCGAGCGCTTCGCGGTGCTGCGCGGGTCGCGGGCATAGAGCTCGCCGGTCGAGGGCTCGACGATGTCGCAGACCAGGATCAGCATCGGGGTGGCCGAGAAGGGATCGATCCACACCGCGTCCAGATCCGGCTTCAGGATCATGTCGGACTCGTTGATCGCCTTCCAGCCCTCGATCGAGGAGCCGTCGAACATCAGGCCGTCGGTCAGCTCGTCCTCGCCGATCACCTTGGCGACCATGGTGAGGTGCTGCCACTTGCCCTTGGGATCGGTGAAGCGGAGATCGATCCACTCGATCTCGTTGTCCTTCACCATCTTCAGAACGTCGCTGGCCGAATTCGCCATTGTTAAGCCCTTTCGCTCGCTTTCGTTGACCCGACGAATCGGGAAAGAATCTTGCCCAAAACGGGCGCTACATCGACGCTATGTTGCGGCGCGTCAAATCGCGTTTTCGTTGCGCTCGCCGGTGCGGATGCGGAGTGCCGTCTCGACGGGGATCACGAAGATCTTGCCGTCGCCGATCCGGCCGGTCTGCGCCGCGGCGGCGACCGCTTCGACCACGCGGTCGGCAAGCGAATCCTCGACCACTACCTCGAGCTTCACCTTGGGAAGGAAGTCCACGACATATTCAGCGCCGCGATAGAGCTCGGTATGGCCCTTCTGGCGGCCGAAGCCCTTGGCCTCGGTGACGGTGATGCCGGAGACGCCGACTTCGTGCAGCGCTTCCTTCACTTCGTCGAGCTTGAACGGCTTGATGATCGCTTCGATCTTTTTCACGGTTTCCCCCGAGGCACATGAGGCTTGCCTGTCCGCGCGTCTGGCAAACTTCGTGCCAGAGGCGGGACTCGGCTCGTCCTCTCGGTTGCACGCGCCGCGCCGCTTTAACAAGTGCCTATCAAATGGGCAGCGCGCCACGAGGTGCCGGATTTGGCGGCAGCAGCGAAAGCGTTGCCCGGCGGCAACAAATTGTCGGTGATCGGTTTGTGGAACCGTTTCGGCGGAATCGCGTTGGGGCGACGAGCGTACCGGGGTGCGATGTATGCAGCCTATGCCCATGGACCTGCCTGCCGAACTGCATCGGCGCGGGAGCGATCTGCCGGATGGCGACGTGATCGTCGCCACGGGGCCGCTCGTCATCATGGCGCACGGGTTGCTGGCGCTCGATCCCGAGGCGCGGAAAACATGCTGGATTCACAGCGAGATCGGCGATCTGGACGCGGCGGGAGCCGAGGAACAGCTATCGTTCTGGTCGGGCACGCCGCATTGAAGGCGCGCCGTTCCCGGCAAATTCCATAATTTACGTAATGCCGTTTACTATTCCCGTGAAGTATTAGTGTCCAAAATGGGAGTAATGTCTCCGGAAAGTCGCATTGACTCCCCAGTCGATATGGGGATTCATCATGCGAATTGTTCGAATCGGCTCGTGCTTGACTGTGCACGGGCGAGCGAGCCCCGGCGGCGGTGCGGCCCACTCCCTCCACCCGCCGCATGCGTCCGCCCGGCCCTCCAGCCGCTGGCGGACGCACCCGTTGCGGAGACTATTGGCCGTATGCGGGCCTTCAACAGGCCGTGGCGGAGCGCTTCGACAAGGCGGCCGGGTGATTCAATAAGGCGGGTTGTCGAGGCCCTTGGGGCTCTTGGTGAAGATCTCGCAGCCGGTCTCGGTGATGCCGATCGAATGCTCGAACTGCGCCGAAAGCGAGCGGTCGCGCGTCACCGCGGTCCAGCCGTCATCGAGCAGCTTCACGTCCGGCCGGCCGATGTTGATCATCGGCTCGACGGTGAAGAACATGCCGGGGCGCAGCTCCGGGCCGGTGCCGGGGCGGCCGACATGGACGACTTCGGGCGCGTCGTGGAAGATCTGGCCCAGGCCATGCCCGCAGAAATCGCGGACCACGCCGTAGCGATGCTTCTCGGCATGGCGCTGGATGGCATGGGCGACGTCGCCGAGATGGTTGCCGGGCCTGGCCTGTTCGAGCCCGAGCATCAGGCACTCATAGGTGACGTCGACCAGCCGGCGTGCCTTGATGCCGACATCGCCGACCAGGAACATGCGGCTGGTGTCGCCGTGCCACCCGTCGAGCATCGGCGTCACGTCGATATTGACGATATCGCCGTCCTTCAGCGTCTTGTCGCTCGGGATGCCGTGGCAGACGACATGGTTGATCGAGATGCAGCAGCTGTGCGTATAGCCGCGATAGCCGAGCGTGGCGGGGACGCCGCCGGCGGCGACGGTCATCTCGCGGACGATGTCGTCCAGCTCGGCAGTGGCGACGCCCGGCACGACATGGGGGACGAGCGCGTCGAGGATCTCGGCGCCGAGGCGGCCGGCGCGGCGCATGCCCTCGAAGCCTGCCGGGCCGTGGAGCTTGATCGCGCCATCGCGGGCCTGGAGCATGTCGGCGGTAACGGTCACATATTCGGTCATCGGGGGGATATAGGCCGGTCGGCGCCGTTTTTCGAGAGGCAGAAACGCTCGCCGAGCCGGGCGAATGCCGCGCCGCCGCTCTCCGCCGCGCGACGCTTCGCCGCATCGGGGAAGCGCGCCGGGTTGGTGTGGTTCAGATGGATGAATCGGACCTTGGCGGCTAGCGCGGGCGGCAGGCGGCGGATCGTGTCGGCGATGCGAGGGTGGGGAACGCTCTTCATCCGCGCGGGGTCGCCGAGCTCGGTATCGTCGAAGAAGGTGCCGTCGAGATAGGCGACGTCCACCCGGGCCAGCATGTCCTCGAGCCGCTGGTCCCATTTGTCCCAGCCGTCGATGTCCGGGAGGTAGAGCGCGCTTCGCCCGCGGCCGGCGATGACGAAGCCCACCGTTTCCGAATATTCGTCGCGGTGCGGGACGAGATAGGGGGTGACGGTGATGCCGTCGGGCAGCCGGGTGGCGGCGCCGGCGGCGAGCGGCCGGAGCGCGATATTGTCCAGGCTGACGAGCTGGCTCCAGGGGCCGTTGTTCCGCAGGAACTCGGCCATGCGCGGCATGGCGTGGACGGGAACGCCCCGGCTGTTCGCCGATTCCCGGCCGAGGAACATCAGCCCGGCATAATGGCCGATATGCGCATGGGTGAGGAAGATGCCGTCGATGCCGAGGCCCGGCGTGCGCTTCGGGTCGTGCATGTCGAGCCATTCCAGCTGCTCGCGCAGGTCCGGCGTGGCGTCGAACAGATAGCGCGCGCCGCTGGCGTGATCGACCAGGGCGAGCGAGGCGGCCCAGGCCCGCAGGCTCGGGTCTCGCCAGGCGGGATCTTCGGGATGGCCGATCTGGGGCGTGCCGGCATCCTGCGAGGTGCCGAGCACCACCAGCTCGGCCTGGCAGGGAGCGGCGGCGGCAAGCGCGAGCGCGGCGAGCGTCGAAAGCATGATCGGAACGCTAGGCGCGGACGGCGCATGCGTCTATGCCGGTCCCATGGGCGAACGCATCTGGACGGCTGGGCTGGCGGTGATCGGCGACGAGATCCTCTCGGGCCGCACGCAGGACAAGAACATCGCCCAGATCGCGAGCTGGCTGAACGTGCAGGGCATCCGCCTGGCCGAGGTGCGGGTAGTGCCGGATGTCGAGGCGCGGATCGTCGAGGCGGTGAACGCCCTGCGCGAGCGCTACGATTATTGCTTCACGACCGGCGGGATCGGGCCGACGCACGACGACATCACCGTCGATGCCATTGCGGCGGCCCTGGGCGTCGGCGTGGTGATCCACCCCCAGGCCCGGGCGGTGCTGGAGCGCTATTACGAGACACGCGGCGGGCTGACCGACGCGCGGCTGCGCATGGCGCGAGTGCCGGAGGGCGCCGAGCTGATCCCGAATCGCATGTCCGGCGCGCCGGGCATCCGTCTGGGCAATCTCTTCATCCTGGCGGGGGTGCCGCACATCACGGCGGGCATGCTCGACGCGCTGACCGGGACGCTGGAGGGCGGGCGACCGGTGCTTTCGCGCACGATCGGCACCTGGGTGGCGGAGAGCGAGATCGCCGAGTTCCTGGGCGAGACCGAGCGCGCGCACGAAGGCGTGGCGATCGGCAGCTATCCTTTTTTCCGCGACGGCCGCACCGGCGCGAACTTCGTGGTCCGCGCGACCGAGCAGGCGCTGCTCGACGCGTGCGGAGACGCGCTGATCCAGGGGCTGGCGGAGCGGGGGCTGGAGGCGGTTGAGGGCGGGATCTGACTTTCCGGGGGGATGGGGCATGACGGAATCGAAGCGGCCATTCGGCTTCTGGACGGCGACCGCGCTGGTGATCGGCAACATGATCGGTTCGGGCTTCTTCGCGTTGCCCGCCCAGCTCGCGCCCTATGGCTTCACCAGCGTGGCGGCCTGGATCGCGGCGATCGCGGGGGCGCTGGTGATCGCCTGGGTGATCGCCGGCCTCTCGCGTGCGATGCCCGAGGCGACGGGAACGCTGGCGATCTGCGCGCGTGCGCTCGGGCCGCTCCCCGGCGTGCTGATCGCCTGGACGATGTGGGTGGGCGTGTGGGCGGCGAACGCGTTCATCGCGCTCACCGCGGTGCGCTATCTGGCGGTGTTCTGGCCGCCCCTGGCCGAGTCTTCGCTCAGCCTGGTGCTGGCGGCGGTGGCGCTGCTCTGGGGGATCACCCTGCTCAACCTGCGCGGGGCGCGGGCCGCCGGCGAGTTCCAGGTCGTGACGACCTTGGTCAAGCTCGTGCCGCTCGCCGCGATCGTGCTGCTGCTCGCCCAGCTCGGTGCCAAGGGCGACCTTGCCGCCAGCGCGCATCCGCACACGCCGTTCGATGCCGGCCAGCTGGCATCGGCGGTGACGCTCGCCTTCTTCGCGATGGTCGGGTTCGAATGCGCCGGGGTCGCCGCCGAGCGGGTGCGCGATCCGGGCCGGATCATCCCGCGCGCCACGCTGACCGGCGTGGGGCTGACCGGGCTGCTGTACCTGATCGCCTGTTCGGGGATCATCTTCGCGATGCCGCAGGGATCGGTGGCGGGCGCCAATGCGCCGGTGGCGCTGTTCGTCGAGACCTTCTGGGGGCATTGGGCCGGGCTGGCAGTGGCCGGCTTCGCCGCGGTGGCCGCGATCGGCGCGCTCAACGGCTGGGTGCTCCTGCAGGGCGAGGTGCCGCTGGGCATGGCGCGCGCGGGCGTGATCCCCGCCCGGATCGGCCGGACCAGCGGGCGTGACGTGCCGGTGGCGGCGCTGCTCGCGTCGAGCCTGCTCGCCAGCGTGCTGGTGCTCAGCAACGTCTCGCGCGATACCGCCGCCATCTACGACTTCATGCTGCGGGTGACGACGGCGGCGACGCTGTGGTTCTATGCCGGCACCTGCCTGTCCGCGCTGGTGCTGGGCGTGGTGCGGCCCGCCGCCGCCATCGGGCTGGTCTTCGCGCTCTGGGCGATCTGGGGCGCGGGCTATGAGGCGATCGGGCTCAGCCTGTTGCTGATGGCGACGGCGATCCCGCTCTATCTGATGCGCGGCTCAGCCGAGCAGGCGGCCGAGGAGGCTGCGATCCCTTAGGATCTCGTGCGCGGCATTGTGCCCCGGCGCGCCGGTGACGCCGCCGCCGGGATGGGTGCCGGCGCCGCACATGTAGAGCCCCCGGATCGGCCCGCGATAGTCGCCATGGCCCAGCACCGGCCGGGCGGCCCAGAGCTGGTCGAGCGACATGTGGCCGTGCATGATGTCGCCGCCGACCAGGCCGAACTTGCGCTCCAGGTCGAGCGGCGAGTGGATCTGGCGCGCGATCACCGATGCCTTGAAGTTGGGTGCGTGCCTGGTGACGGTATCGATGATGCGGTCGGCGGCGGCCTCGCGGTGCCAGTCCCAGTCCAGGCCGGGCGCGAATTGCTGGCAGAACAGTGCGGCGACATGCTGCCCCGGCGGGGCGAGGCTGTCGTCCACGGTGGAGGGGATGGTCATCTCGACGATCGGCTCGTCGGACATGCCCCTGGCCCGCGCGCTCGTATAGGCGCGGTCCATATAGTCGAGCGTCGGGCAGATCATGATGCCGGCGGTGTGATGCTCGCCGGGGCCGGGCAGCACCGTGAAGTCCGGCAGCTCGGAGAGCGCGACGTTCATCCGGAAGGTGCCGGAGCCGGCCTTGTACCGGTCCATCCGCCGGGCGAAGTCGGCGGGCAGGTCGGCGCGGTCGACCAGCCGGCGATAGAGCAGGGCGGGGCCGATATTGGCGGCGACGGTGCCGGCGGCGATCTCCTCGCCGCTCTCCAGCCGCACGCCGGAAACCCTGTTCCCATCGACCAGCAGCTTCGCGACCGGGGCTTCCAGGCTGATCTCGACCCCGGCCTCGGCACAGGCTTCGGCCATCAGCCGGGTGATCATGCCCATCCCGCCGATCGAATGGCCCCAGGCGCCCTTCTTGCCGTTCACTTCGCCGAAGACATGGTGGAGCAGCACATAGGCGCTGCCGGGCGTATCGGGGCTGGCATAGTTGCCGACCACGGCGTCGAAGCCGAAGGCCGCCTTGACATAGTCGTTCTCGAACCAGCCATCCAGGAAGTCGCGCGCCGACTTGACGAACAGGTCCATCGCGTCACGCTGCGCCTCGATCGGCATGCCCGCCAGCTTGCGGCCCTGCGCGGCGGCGGCGAGCAGCGCGCGGATGCCGCCGCCGGCATTGGGCGGTGTCCTGAGCGCCATGTCGCGCAGCACCGCGGCGACGCGCTCCAGCGCTTCCTCGTAGCGGGGCAATGCCTCGGCATCCCGGGCCGAGAAGCGGGCGAACTCGGCGCGGGTGCGCGCATGCCCGCCGCCCAGCTTCAGATAGCCGCCATCGTGCGGCAGGAAATTGGAGATCTGCCGCTCGACCACGCGCCAACCGCGCGCCGGGAGCTTCATGTCGGCGATCACTTTGGGGCGGAGCAGGCTGACCGTGTAGCTGGCGGTGGAGTTGCGGAAGCCGGGGTGGAATTCCTCGGTCACCGCCGCGCCGCCGACGATGTGGCGCCGCTCCAGCACCCGGACCTTCAGGCCGGCGCGGGCAAGGTAGAAGGCGCAGACGAGTCCATTATGCCCGCCCCCGATGATCAGGGCGTCGTATCTGGCGGTCATCGGCTCCCTCTTCACTGTTGCATGGGCTTACAATGCGAACGGGATATCCGCCATCGCCGCGTATGGCCGAAAGCCAGGACCTGCATGCATATGATATGGGCGCATGCGAAGGATTGTCTCGAAAGCAAGGAGAAGCACGATGCCGATCCCCGCGACAGTGGGCGCGTTCGCTATAGTTCCGCATAACGACCTTGCCGCCGCGATCCCATTCTGGGAGCGGCTGGGCTTCACTCGGGTCGGGGGCGATGCCGCCTATGCGATCATGACCGGCTGGGGCTGCGAGGTGAACCTCACCCAGGCGGGGTCCGGCCCATGGCGGGTGCCGGAAGAGCACAACCCGTTCGGCGTCTTCATCCGCACGCCCGAAGTGGAGGCGATCGCCGCCCTGGTGGACGATCTGGTCATCCGCCCCGGCGGCGTGCTGCGCCACCGGGAATGGGGCCTGTACGAAGTGGGCATCGCCGGCCCGGACGGCATGCTGATCCGCATCGGCTGGCCGTCCCGGCTGATGGAGCAGCCGCCGTCCCCCGATGGCGGCGACCCGGCCTGAACCGCCGGGAAGTGCCGCTGCGGCTGGCCGTTGGCCCGCTGGGATCGCGCTTCTTCCTGTGCCGGCAAGATAGCGGGCCCCCGGCTCAAGGCTGGGGTGACGAAGGAAGAAAGCTGAATCCTCGATTCGGGTTCATTGCGTCAGGCCCTTGAGCAGGAACTTGTAGTACACGATCGACGGCGCGATCTCGCTGAGCGGCGTGCGCTCGTTGAGGCCATGGGCGAAGCTGTCCGAACCCTTCATGAAGATCGGGCTGACGCCGTAGCTCGGCACGCCCTTGGCGCGGAACCACATCGAATCGCTGGCGCCCGCCGACATCGCCGGCACGATCGGCACGCCGGGGAAGCGGGCGTGGATGCCGTCCGCGACCAGCTTCATCAGGTCGGGCCGCAGCGGCGAGGCGGGGCTGGCGACGGTGCCGCTGTCGAGCGTCCTGAGCTTGAGCTCGGGATCGCCGACCACCTTCGTCAGCGTCGCCGCGACGGCCGCGACCGAGGTACCCGGGAAGATGCGGCAATTGATGTTGGCGGTGGCGCGCTGGGGCAGCGCGTTGGTCGCATGGCCGGCATTGACCATGGTGGCCACGCAGGTGGTGCCGGTCTGGCCGATCAGCCCGGGCTCCGAGCGCAGCACGGCAAGCGCCTTGGCGTCGCGCTGGTTGGCCATGAACGCGCGCATCGCCGCGGCCATGTCCGGATCGGCGGTCTTCGCGCCCTGGACGAAGCCGGCGCGGGTGATGGCGTTGATCTCGCCGGGGAACTGATATGCCTCGATCTTCGCCAGCGCATGGGCGAGCGAATAGATGGCGTTGCTCCTGGTCGGCGCGCTCGAATGGCCGCCGGGATTGGTGAAGGTCAGCTCGTAATCGGCATAGGTCTTCTCGGCGCCCTGCAGGCCGAAGATCTCGGGCTTGCCGTGCTCGTCGAGCGCGCCGCCGCCGCCGTCGATGTTCAAGAGCAGCTCGCCGTCATGATATTGCTCGGCCATCGCGGCGGTGGTCTTCATGCTGGTCTCCTCGTCGCCCGAGGCGAGGAGAATGATGTCGCGCGACGGCCGGTAGCCTTCGCGCTTCAGCTGGATCAGCGTGGCGACCATGGTCGAGAGGTCGTATTTCATGTCGGTCGCGCCGCGGCCGAAGATATAGCCGTTCTCGACGATCGGCGTGAACGGATCGCGGGTCCAGTCCTCGGGCCTGGCCTCGACCACGTCCATATGGCCGGAGATGTAGATCGGCTTGGCGGCCTTGTCGGCACCCGGATAGCGGGCCGCGAGCCAGGCGGTGTCGCCGATCCGCTCGATGCGGATGTCGGCGGGATCGAAGCCTCCGGCGACGAGCTGGGCCTTCAGATAGGCGGCATAGTCGGGCGTCTGGTTGCCCGGCCCGGCGACGGTGCGGAAGGCGATGCCGCGCTTGAGCAGCTCGAGCGCCTGGGCTTCCGCCTGGGGGTTTTGCTGCGCCCGGGCGACGGATCCGGTGAACGCCATCGCGACCAGCGCCGCACCTGCCAGAACCCGCATCTCGATCTCCTTGCTGTCCGGTCACGCTAGCGGGCGCAGGGGGGAGGTCAATTGCGGGGTTCCGCTTTTCTTTTTGCGATCCCGGGAGGCTCGATTAGGGAGCGGCAACGGGACGGGGGATTTCGATGCTTGCATTTGCCGGTGCTGCGGCCGCGATTCATTTCGACCGGCTGGGCCTTTCGCCCGTCGCGCTGGATCTCGGCTTCTTCCAGCTGCGCTGGTACGCGCTCAGCTATCTCGCGGCGATGCTGCTCGGCTGGTGGTACATGCTCCGGCTGATCCGCCAGCCCGGCGCGCCGCTCGACCGGCAGCAGGTCGACGATCTCGTCTATTACATCTTCGCCGGCGTGATCCTGGGCGGCCGGCTCGGCTATTGCCTGATCTATCGGCCGGAGATCTGGGCGCATCCGCTCGACGTGCTCAAATTATGGGAAGGCGGCATGTCGTTCCATGGCGGCTTCGTCGGCGTGATCGCGGCGCTGTGGCTGTTCACCAGGCGCCAGGGCCTGTCGATGCTGCGCGTGTGCGACTATGTCGCCTGCACCACGCCGTTCGGGCTGATCCTGGTCCGGATCGCCAATTTCGTGAACGGGGAACTATGGGGTCGGCCGAGCAGCCTGCCCTGGGCGATGGTGTTTCCCGGCACGCGAGACGGCATCCCGCGCCATCCGAGCCAGCTCTACGAGGCGGCGCTGGAAGGCGGTGTGACGATGCTGGTGCTGGCCTGGCTGTTCTGGCGGACCGATGCCCGGCTCGTCCCTGGCCGCCTGGTCGGCGCGGGGCTGGTGCTATACGGCTCCGCCCGCTTCCTGCTGGAATTCCTGCGCCAGCCCGACGCCGGGCTCGAGCATCTCTGGTGGGGCCTGACCATGGGGCAGACGCTGAGCCTGCCCATGGTCCTGGCCGGCCTCTGGCTGGTCGCCCGCCCGGCCGTGCGGATGCCTGCCGCTTCCTAGACGGCCACTTCCTGCGCCGTCCGGCCTTCGCCGCCGAAGATGCGCAGATAGCGGGCGATCTCGGCCGGGTCGCCGGTGGCCTTGGACGGGTTGTCGGAGAGCTTGACCGCCGGGCGGCCGTTGGCGCTGGTAACCTTGGCGACGAGCGAGATCGGCTCGAGGTCGTGGCCGCCGGCGGGATCGCAGCCGCGGAAATCGTTGGTCAGGTTGGTGCCCCAGCCGAAGCTCATCCGCACCCGGCCGTGGAAGTGGCGATAGGTCGCCTCGATGCTGTCGACGTCCATGCCGTCCGAGAAGATCAGCAGCTTGGTGCGCGGATCGCGGCCGCGTGCCTGCCACCAGGCGATGATCTGCTCGCCGCCTTCGATCGGCGGCATCGAATCGGGGCGGAAGCCGGTCCAGTCGGCAACCCAGTCCGGCGCGTCGCGCAGGAAGGCAGTGGTGCCGAAGGCATCGGGCAGGGCGACCAGCAGGTTGCCGTCATAATGGGCGCGCCATTCCTCCAGCACGCGATAGGGGGCGGTGGCGACTTCCGCGTCGGTCTCCGCGAGCGCGGCGAGGACCATCGGCAGCTCGTGCGCATTGGTGCCGATCGCCTCCAGGTCGTTGTCCATCGCGAGCAGCACGTTCGAGCTGCCGATGAAGCGGCTGCCCAGGCCTTCCTTCAGCGCCTCCACGCACCAGCGCTGCCACAGAAAGCCATGGCGGCGGCGCGTGCCGAAGTCCGAGATCACCAGATCGGGAAGCTGGCGCAGGCGCTCGACCTTGTCCCACATCTTCGCCTTGGCGCGGGCATAGAGCACATCGAGCTCGAACCGGCCCTTGCCCTTCAGGGCGGCACGCGAGCGGAGCTCGTTGACGATGGCCAGCGCGGGGATCTCCCACATCATCGTGTGGGTCCAGGGGCCGGCGAAGTGCAGCTCGAACTGGCCGTCGACCCGATGCAGGTCATATTCGGGCAGCTCGAAATCGGCGAGCCAGGCGATGAAGTCGGGCGCGAACATGCGCTGCTTGCCATAGAAGCTGTTGCCCGCGAGCCAGATGAGCTCCTTCTTCGAGAAGCGCACGGTGCGGGCATGATCGAGCTGGGCGCGCAGCTCGGCCTCGTCGATCACCTCGGCCAGGCGGACGCTCTTCGTGCGGTTGATCAGCGAGAAGGTCGCCTGCACGTCCGGGTGCAGATGGCGGATCATCTGCAGCATCAGCAGCTTGTAGAAATCGGTGTCGAGCAGGCTGCGGACGATCGGATCGAGCCGCCAGCCATGATTATAGACGCGCGTGGCGATGTCGGTGACGGGCAAGGCTTCCTCCGGATATGGCCGGTGACGATAGACGCGACGGCGGGGCTCAGCGAGGGGCTTCGCCGGGCGGGCGGTAACGATAGAGCTCGGCGGGGCGGAACGAGGCACCGGTCTCGCGCTCGCCGGTCGGCTCCAGCCAGCCGCGATCGAGCATGCGGCGGCGGAAGGCGGGCTTGTTCAGCCGCATGTCGAGGATCGCTTCGTACACGTCCTGCAGCGCGCGCAGCGTGAAGCGCTCGGGCAGCAGGGCGAAGGCGATGCCGGAATAATCGAGCTTGCCGCGCAGCCGCAGCATCGCGACGCCGAGCATCTCGCCATGGTCGAAGGCGAGGGCGAGCGGCGCTCCCTCGGCGGGCCGGACCTCGACCGGGCCGCCGGCCTCGCCTCGCCAGGGGACGGTCAACTCGGCCAGCGCCAGCCCGGGCGCCGCCTTGAGCGCGGCGGCGAAGGCGGTGGCCGGGATCAGCGCGAAATAGGCGACGCTGATGATCCGCATGCGGGGATCGCGGTCGACCGCGCCGAAGGTGTAGAGTTGCTCGACCCAGGCATCGGCCATGTGCGCCTTTTCGGCGAGGATGCGGCGCGCGGCCGCGTCCAGGCTCTCGCCGATGCCGACGAACCCGCCGGGCAGCGCCCAGCTGTGTTGGAACGGATGCTGGTCGCGGCGGGTGAGCAGCACGGCGGGCGCGCCGTCGACTACGCTCATCAGGATCAGGTCGACCGCCACCGACGGGCGCTCGAACGCCGCCGGATCATAGCTTTCGAGAAAGGCCGCTTCGTCCATTGGCGCTACCTTATATTCACTATGCGCTTTACTTATGCGTGTATCGGATATATGTCAAATACGGAACCGGAGACGGGTGATGAAGAAATTTGTGATCGTCGTGGACATGCAGCGGGATTTCGTGGCGGCGGACGGGGCGCTGCCGGTGCCGGGTGCCGGGGATATCGTCGCGCCGATGCGGGACTGGCTGGCCGGGCTGCGGCCGGAGGAGACCGAGGGTGTTCTGTTCACCTTCGATACGCATGTGCCCGAAATCTACGCGGCGTCCGAAGAGGCTAAGCAGTTCCCGCCGCATTGCGTGAAAGGCACGCCGGGCTGGCAGCTGGTGGTCGATCCGGGCGCGGTCGATCCGGCGATCCCGACCTGGCGGCTGGAAAAGGGCGTGTTCGACATGTGGGCCGAGGAGGGGATCGGGATCGCGCCGATCGACGGCGACCGGCTCCGGTCACGCAACCGGTTCTTCGGCGATCTCGCTCGGGCCGGGATAGAGGAAGTGACGGTGGTCGGTGTCGCGGCGGACTATTGCGTGCGCTGGGCAGTGGAAGGGCTGCTCGAGCGGGCCTTCAACGTGACGGTGCCGTCGACGCTGACGCGCGGCATCGAACGCCAGATCGACAGGGTTGCCGTGGAGCAGTGGCCGGACCTGCCGGTGGAGATCGGGTGATGGGCGACATTCGCAAATCGAAGATGTTGTCGCTGTGGCTGCGGCACGACCCAGGGGCGGGCGGGCTGGTGCTCGATGCGCAGGGCTGGACCGAAGTGGACGCAGTGCTGGCGGGGTTCGCCCGGGCGGACGTAGCCTGCAGCTGGGACGAACTGCTCCGCCTGGTCGAGGAAAGCGACAAGCAGCGCTTCGAGCTTTCCGGCGATGCGGCGCGGATCCGGGCGCGGCAGGGGCATTCGGTGGCGGTGGCGCTCGACTGGCCCCGCACCGCGCCGCCGGCCCTGCTGTGGCATGGCACCGTCGCGCCTTTCCTGCCGGCGATCCTGGCGGAGGGGCTGAAGCCGATGCGGCGCCATCACGTCCACCTCTCGGGCGATCGCGATACCGCGACGCGCGTGGGGCAACGGCGCGGGGCGCCGGTGCTCCTGGCCGTGCGGGCGGCGGCGCTTGCCGAGACCGGCCGGGATTTCTTCCTGACCAGCAACGGGGTGTGGCTTACCGAGGCGGTGCCGCCCGCGTTCCTCGAACCCTGGGAGCCGAAATGATGCGTGCCGATCGTGTGCCTTCGCTATGGGAGTGGTTGCTGCTCTGGGTGTGCCTGAAGCTGCTGTTCCGCAAGCGCCGGCCGCCGCCGCATCACCTGAAGCTCCGGCACTGAGCAGAGCGGCTTGACAGAATCGGCAAAAGCGAGGATTTCGGCGGGCCCGAGCGGGTATGGTGAAATGGTATCACAGGAGCTTCCCAAGCTTCTAGCGCGGGTTCGATTCCCGCTACCCGCTCCAGCTTCCCCTTGATTCCGAAGCCGTTGCCGCGAATCGCGGGCGATGCGTCATGCGTGGTTCCCACGCGCGATTAAATCAGACTATTGTGCAGGCCATGCTCCGCTGGCTCTCCGCGCTCGCCCTTTTCCTCGCCGCTCCCGCTTTCGCCCAGGCGCCGCATCTGGAAGGCGGGCGGCTGATCGTCGACGGGAAGCCGTTCCTGATCCGCGGGGGCGAGCTGGGCAATTCCTCGGCCACCGATCGCGCCTGGCTGGCGCCGCACTGGCCGCGGCTGAAGGCGCTGCATCTCAACACGGTGCTGGCGCCGGTGACCTGGGAGGCGATCGAGCCGGAGGAGGGCAGGTTCGACTTCGCCAGCCTCGACTGGCTGATCGAGGATGCGCGGGCCCATGACATGCGGCTGGTGCTGCTCTGGTTCGGCACCTGGAAGAACAGCATGTCGACCTATGTGCCCGCCTGGGTGAAGCGTGACGGCAAGCGCTTTCCGCGCTCGACCGGCAAGGATGGGCAGCCGCAGGACATATTGTCGGTGTTCGGCGTGGCGACGCGCGACGCCGATGCGCGGGCCTTTGCCGCGCTGATGCGGCATCTGAAGGCGATCGACGGCGACCGGCACACGGTGCTGATGGCGCAGGTGGAGAATGAGATCGGCTTCCTGCCGACCGCGCGCGAGCACGGCCCGCTGGCGGACGCCGCCTTCGCGAAGTGGCGGGGCGGCGAGGAGGCGTTCACCGCGCATCATTATGCGCGCTGGGCCAATGCGGTGGCCGAGGCCGGCAAGCGCGAATATCGGCTGCCGATGTACGTCAACGGCGCGCAGGGGCGGCCGGGCAAGCTGCCGGGCGACTATCCGAGCGGCGGGCCGCTGGCGCACCTGATGCGGACATGGAAGGAAGCGGCGCCCGCGATCGACATGCTCTCGCCCGATATCTACTTCCCGAACTTCGCCGGCATCGCCGACGGCTATGCCGTGCCGGGCAATCCCCTGTTCGTGCCCGAGGCCAATCAGGCGGGCGACCCGCGCGCGCCGGCCAATGCGATGCGCGTGATCGGCAAGCATGGCGCGATCGGTTTCAGCCCCTTCGCGATCGAGAATATCGCCGACCGGGACCGGCTGGGCAGTTTCTACGCGATGCTCGAGCAACTGACCCCGGCGCTGTTCGCGGCCCCGGCGCGCGCGGGGTTCGCGCCGCCCGTCAGCTTCGAGGGCGTGGTCGACAGCGCACCGCAGGCGGCAACGCTCGGCGGCTATGCGCTGACCATCGGGTTCGTCGATCCCTGGACGCCGAAGGACAAGCAGGAGCCGGGCGAGCATGGCGGGATCCTGCTCTGGCTGGGCGGCGAGGACTATCTGGTCGCGGGCAGCGGGATCACGGTGACCTTCGGGCCGCGCGTGGGCCTGGATTTCGTCGAGGAAGGTCGGTTCGTCGACGGGAAATGGGTGGCCGGCCGGAAGCTCAACGGCGACGAGACGCATCAGGGCCGGCACGTCCGCCTGCCGCCCGGGCAGTTCGGCATTCAGAAGATGCGGCTCTATCGTTATTGAGACCCGAGTGAGCCAAATCATATCCCGAGCGTTACGATCCTGATGGAAAGACTCTGGTTCATTACCAATCCCGGCTCGGGATCGACCACCAAGGCCAAGTGCGATGCGCTCGAAGCCGTGTTCGCGGAGCGCGGGCTGACGCTTGTCGGCCGCACTGCGTTTCCCGCACAGGCGATGCCCGACGGGGCGGAGCTCGACCGGGACAAGGTCGACACGGTGGTGCTGTTCGCGGGCGACGGGACGATCAACGCCGCGCTCACGGCGCTGCGGGCCTGGGAGGGCAGCTTCCTGATCCTGCCGGGCGGGACCATGAACCTGCTCGCCAAGTCGCTGCACAGCACGCTCGATCCCCAGGCGATCATCCAGGCCGCGCATGACGAGACGACACGGATCGCCTTGCCCTATATCCAGGCGGCCGGGAATCGCGCGTTCGTCGGGCTGATCATGGGGCCGGCCACCGCCTGGTTCCGTGCGCGCGAGGCAGTGCGCAAGGGCGCGTTCAGGCGGCTGTTCCAGGCCGCGCACGTCGCGTGGAGCCGTACCTTTGGCGGCAGCGGCATCCGCATCTCGGGCGTGTCGGCGCTTGCGGGCCGCTATCAGGCGGTGTTCGTCCGGCCCGAGCGGGGCGAACTGCACGTGGCGGCGGTGGATGCGCGCGACTGGAGCGCGATCGTGCAGCTGGGCTGGGAATGGCTCACGGGCGACTGGGTCGCGGCGCATGCGGTGAGCGAGAGCCTTACCCGCGAGCTCGCCGCCCGTGGGAAGAAGCCGGTGCTGGCGCTGTTCGACGGCGAGCCGGTGTCGCTCGCGTCGGGGACCCCGATCACGGCGGGGATGAGCCGCAAGGCCTTCATCGCGACGCGCACCGGGCTGGGATGACGCGGCTCTTCCATGTCAGCGACGTCCATTTCGGGCGCGAGGACCGCGCCGCGGTCGACTGGTTCGCGGCGCGGGTCCGCGAGGAGCAGCCCGACGCGGTGATCGTGACCGGCGACCTGACGATGCAGGCGCGGGCAAGGGAATTCTCGGCCGCGGCGCAGTGGCTCAAGGGCCTTGGCCGGCCGGTGACGGTGGAGGTGGGCAATCACGACCTGCCCTGGTTCAACCTCTGGGCGCGATTCGTCACGCCCTACAAGCGCTACCATGCGCTCGAACGGATGATCGAGCGGCCGCTCGACGCCAAGGGCGTGGCGGTGGTGCCGCTCAAGACCACCGCGCGCTTCCAATGGCGGCTCAACTGGTCGAAGGGCTATGTCAGCACCCGGGCGCTGCGGGCATCGCTGGCGCTGGTCGAAGCGGTGCCGCCGGGCGGCCTGGTGTTCGTCGCCTGCCACCATCCGCTGGTGGAGGGCGGCACCCGGATGACTTCGGAGACGCATCGGGGGCCGGAAGCCCTGGGCGCGCTGGCCCAGGCGGGGGTGGACGCGGTGCTGACGGGCCATGTCCATGACCCGTTCGACATCGAGCAGCGGATCGGCGAGCGCACGGTGCGGCTGATCGGGGCGGGCACCCTGTCCGAGCGCGTGCGGGCGCGGCCGCCTTCGTTCAACGAGATCAGCGTGGCGGGCACGGGCTTCTCCACCCGGGCGCGGTTCATGGGGGAGGGGAGCGTTCCCCTCTGATCACCGTTTCGAGATGTCCTGCCCGAACACCAGCAGATTGCCGTCCGGCGCCACCACCATCAACTCGCGCTGGCCATAGATCTGGTCGACCGGCCCATGGATGTCGCCATCGTTGAGCAGGGACGCCTTGGGCTTCAGCTCCGCGGCGATCGCCTCCACATCCTCCACGTCGACATAATAGCAGAAGCGGCGATTGCCCGGCGGAGCGCCGTCGTCGCCGACATTCTCCAGCAGGCGGAACCCCGCCTGCTCGCGCTGGACATAGGCATAGTTGGACGTGCGGAAATAAAGCGTGAAGCCCAGCACCTCGGTGAAGAACCAGACGGCCTTCTCGAAGTCCGGCACATGCATGAACGGTGTAACGCGATAGAGATTGGCCATCGTCCGCCTCCCCGAAAGGCGCGCCCCATTACCGGAGCGGAACGATAGCGCAATCCCGATACGCAGTTAAGCGCGGGAGAACCTAAGTTCGGAACAGGCCCAGCGGCCCGCGCCCGCCCGTGCTCCAGGTCGACCAGTTGGGGAAGACATAGGGCATGTCCGCATCGTTGACGCCGTGCCAGCGGGCGATCGCGCCGATATATTCCTCCTGCGCCACGGCGGGCACGAAGCGGCCCTCGCTGCTCACATCGGTCGCGCCGCCGAGCACCGGGTCCGGATAGGCGCCGAAGATGCCGCCGGGCGCGACATTGCCGCCCACCACCAGGTGATTGCTGCCCCAGGCATGATCGGTGCCGTTCTGGGCGTTGCCGCGATAGGTGCGGCCGAAGTCGCTCATCGTGAAGCTGGTGACGTTCTCGGCCATGCCGATCGCCTGCATCGCGCGGTGGAAGCCGGCCAGCGCCATGGCGAGGTCGCCGAGCAGGCCCGCATGGGTGCCGGTGTCGTTGTTGCCGCCATTGGTCTGGCCCGAATGATTGTCGTACCCGCCCTGGCTGACGAAGAAGGTCTGGCGGCCATGGCCCAGGCTGCCGCGCGCATCGATCATCCGGGCGACGCGCATCAGCTGGCGCGCGACATCGCTGGTGAGCGCGGCACCGGTCGCCGGATTGACGAAATAGCCGTCGAGCGAACTGTTCGCCGAGATGATCGTGTTGGCGGTGGTCGCCTGGTCATAGCTGGCATTGATGTCGCGCGCGCTTGCCTCCGCGACGTCGCCCAGGCCGGCGGCGGAGGAGAAGCTGGCGAGCGCGGCGTTCTTGGCGTTGTTCGCCGCGTTGCTCATGGTCGAATAGCCCGAGCGGGTGAGCGTGCCGGTGGACGGCAGCACCAGCGCCGAGCTGGTCTTGCCGATCACCGCCAGGTTCGAGCCGGCGATCGAGATCATCGACGGGACCGCGCTCGTGCCCATGCGGTCGGTCAGTCGCCCCATGAAGCCGTCGGTCGCGAAGTCGCGGGCGCGCAGGCCCTGCCAGTGCGCCTGCTCGTCCGAATGGCTGAGCAGGTTCATCGGGCGCAGATCGGCGCGCGACTGGTAGGTGGCCTTGGTGAGCGGTGCATAGAGCGTGCCGGCATTGAGGACGAGCGCCAGGCTGCCCTCGTCCCAGAGCGGACGCAGTGCCGCCATCGCCGGATGGAGCGCATAGGGCGCGCCGGTCAGCGCGGTGAGCTGGCTCGCCTTGATGCCCACGGTGCCGCGCGAGGCCAGATACTGGGTATGCCGGGCATCGGTGGGGATCACCATGTTCCAGCCGTCATTGCCGCCGAACAGGAACACGCCCACCATCGCGCGATAGCTGCCGCTCGGCGCCGCGATGGCGGTGGTGCGGCCGAGCTGGCCGATCGCGGCGAGCGCGCCGGTGCCGGCAGTGACCTTGAGGAAGTCGCGTCGGGAAATCGTCATTGGTCCGGCTCCTCAGCGGTCGACCAGGAACATCGGGCTGGTGGCCGCGACGTAGAGCATCATCTGGGCGCGGCGGCGCGCCTGGACATTCGCATCGGCGTTGGTGATCGGCGTGACGGCGGCCTTGAGCGCGTCCTTCTGCGCCTGGTTCAGCGTATTGGCGAACAGGGTCAGGTCGATGCGGGAGACCATTGCGTCGAGATCGGTGCCATAGGCTTCCCAGCTCGCCCATAGCGGCTGGGTGAGCGAGGACATGGGCAGGCCGGAATCGAGCGCATATTCGCTGCGATTGGCGTCGCCCGAGATGGTCCAGTCATAGACGAAATTGTGCCAGCGCAGCACGTTGGAGGTGTTGAGCAGCTTCGAGGCCGGGCTCTTCAGCACGGTCGATCCGGGAAGCGGGAAATCGTCCGGATAGAAGTTGAACACCGAGGGCGCGCGGAACACCGGCTGGCCGAGATTGCTGTCGCGGGTGGTGAAGACATAGCCGTCGGTCGCGAAGCCGATCGCGCGGGCGAGCGCGGTCATCAGCAGCACCGGTTCCTTGAGCTTGCCGCTGGTGCCGGTGGGCGCCGCGCGCGCCTCGCCGTCGAGCAGGGCGGCACGGACCACTGCCTTCATGTCGCCGCGCACGCCCTTGCCATTGTCGGCGAACACCGCCGCCACGCGGCCGATATAGGCCGGGCTCGGATTGGCGGTGACGAGGTGGACGATCATGTGGCGCGCGACGAAGGGCGCGGTGGAGGCGTTGTTGAACGCGGCATCGACCACCGCCGCGACACTGGCTTCCTGCGTGGCACCTGCGGCGACGGTGGCGCCGAGGAATTTCTTCTCCGTCGTGTCGTAGCGCGATGCGACCTGGATCATCGGCTTGGCATAGTCGCGGGCATTGCCGTCGGTGATCGCGGCGCCGCCGACCCGGGCATAGGTCCAGCCGGTCAATGCCCTGGCGACGCCCTTGATGTCGTCGGTCGCGTAGTTGGGAACGGCCGCGCCGCTGCCGTCGCGCTTCAGGCTGCCGTCCATGTTCAGCTGGTCCGGCCCCATTGAGAACAGCTGGAGCAGCTCGCGGGCGTAATTCTCCGACGGGCCCGACTTGTTGCTGTCGGCCATGTCGAGATAGTCGCCCATATAGCCGCTCATCGTCACCTGCTGGAGGATGTCGCGGTAATTGCCGAAGGCGTTGGCGAGGAAGATCTGGTTGAATGCGGCGATGCCCGCAGTCGAGTTCACCTCGGCTTCGGAGGCGACGATCATCTGGCCGAGCGCGAAGGCGGTGCGCTGGCGCAGCTGGTCGGAACCGGCGACGGCGTTGGCATAGAAGCGCATCGCCACCGGCGTGCGGCTGAAATGCGCGCGCGAGCAGACCGTGTCGTTGCTCGCGCAAAAATCGCGACGCACTTCGGTGGCGAGATCGGCATAGGAGCTGCTGGATGCGGCGAGTTGCTCGTCGACCCAGGCGGTAGCGCCGAGCTGCCTGATCCGCGCGACCAGATCGGGGGTGGGGCCGAAGCTTGCCTGCTTGGCGAGGCGCGCGGCATCACCCTCGGTGAAGACGGCGGGCGAGGGTGTCGGCGCGGGTGCCGCGACCACGCCGCCGCCACCTCCGCCCGAAGCCCCGCCACCACCGCCCGAATCGCAACCCGCGAGCGCGAGCAAGCCAAGCGCCGCGCCAAGCACGGCCGGTTTTCTTTGCCGGAACACCAATTTCCCCCGCCCGCCGCGAGAAGCCGCGACCTGCACGGGCCTGCATAGTTTGCCGGCGGATTCCCAACAACCTGCAGAAATACCTAAGGCGGAGTTCAGTGCGATTGCAAAGGGCGCAATGCCGCAGGCCTGGCCGATGGTTGCGCTGTCGTAATGGTGCAACCGGCGACGAGGCGAGCCGAATGCGGGATGGAACGCCCGATGCGGAGGCAGTTGACTCCAAGGCAATCGTGTCTCATATTTCTGTTATGACAGAAATTACGGACAACGCTGTTCAGTTGCCGATCGCGGTGCAGCAGTTCGTGCTGCACTGGGGCGAGATGGGCGGGCAATGGGGCGTCAACCGCTCGGTCGCGCAGATCCACGCGCTGCTCTATCTCTCCGATCGCCCGCTCAATGCGGAGGAGATCAGCGACACGCTGCGCATCGCGCGGAGCAACACGTCGAACAGCCTGAAGGAGTTGCTCGGCTGGAAGCTGATCCGCCGGGTGCCCGTGATGGGCGACCGGCGCGACCATTACGAGGCCGAGGTCGATCTCATGCAGATGCTGACCCGCATCGCCCAGGGTCGCAAGGAGCGCGAGATCGATCCGGCGGTGGCGGCGCTGCGCGTATGCACCGAGGAGGCCAGGCGCGACGGCCGCATCTCCGGCATCGCGCGCCAGCGGATCGAGGCGATGCAGGATTTCGTCGTCACGATCGACGATTGGTACCAGCAGATGATGAGCGTGCCGCCGGGGCGGCTGATGATGCTGATCCGGCTGGGCAAGCGAATCCTGGCCTTTCTGCCGAAGGGCAAGGCGGAATAGCGGCCCGTGCGGCTGCGGAAAGGGTGGCATATGGGCATGGCGGTCGGAGCAGCGGCGCAAGGCTATGCGCCGGGTTCGCTGGCCCGCTACGCCGCCTGGCATCGCAGGCCGGCGCCATGCCGCGACGACGCGGAGAGCCCCTTTGCCCGGCTGCTCGGTGCGCGCTGGCTGTTCCTGCCGCCCGCGACGCGCCGCCGCTTCCTGCGCAAGATCGAGGCGGGGGCCTGTGTTTCCTATCTCGGTGAAGTCGCCGAATGCCGGATGAGCCGGGCGGGATGGGTGCTGGCGCAAGCCGCGCGGCTGATCGGCGCGCCGCTGCCGCTCGGCACGGATGTGGGCATGTCGGCCAGCGTGAGCGTGACGGCGGATGCCGATGGCCAGGGGCAATATTGGACGCGGCAATATGGCCGTGCACAGGGTTTTCCACAGGTTATCCACAGCGCCAAGCGCTTTGCCGGGCCGACGGGAATCGAGGAATATCTGGGGCTTGGCGTCGGCATCGCGCTCAGGCTCGAGGAGGCGGGCGGGGCGCTGCTGTTCGTCAGCGATCACTATTTCCTGAAGCTGGGCGGACTGCGTGTCCGATTGCCTGGCTGGGCGATGCCGGGGGCGTTGACGGTGGGGCATATGGACCTGGGCGGCGGACGGTTCCTGTTCAGCCTCGACCTGGTGCATCCCTGGCTCGGCGAGCTGGTCCACCAGCTCTGCGTGTTCGCGGATCCGGCGGAGTGAACGGGCGTGGTCCTCTCGCCGGCTGCGTGGCCATCCTCGCCGCTGCCTTGGCCGGTTCGATCGGTTTCATGTTCCTTGCGGGCAGCTTCGATAGCGGCCTGTTCCTGCTCTGTCTGTTCCCTGCCGTGATACTCGCATCCGGCCACATGGTTTTCATCGCGCTCCCGGTTTACCTGATGCTGGTCGATCGATGGCCGCTGCGCTGGTGGAATGCCGGTTTGGCCGGCTTCCTGATCGGCGCGATACCCATATCGCTGCTCAGCCTCGGTGGCGGCCCGGATGCGAAAGCGCTGCTTTCAGCGATATTGTGGTTCGGCGGTGCGGGACTCGTCGATGGGCTGGCCTTTGGTGTGGTCCGCGGCGAAGACATCGTGATGCAAGACGACACCGAATGAGCCGCATCCTCGTCATCGGTGGCTATGGCGGGTTCGGGGCGCGGCTGAGCCGGCGGCTGCTCCGCGCCGGGCACCGGGTGCTGGTGGCGGGGCGGCGCTTCGACCGGGCGGCGGCCTTTTGCGCGGGGCTGGAGGGCGCCGAGCCCGTGGTGGCGGACCGGACCAGCGGCATCGGCATGGTGCTGGCGCGCGAGCGGCCCGATCTGGTGATCGATGCCGCCGGCCCTTTCCAGGGCAGCGGCTATACCGTGCCCGAAGCGTGCATCGCGATGCGCATCCCCTATCTCGACCTGGCGGATTCGCGCGACTTCGTGACCGGGATCGCGGCGCTGAACAAGGGGGCCGCGGTGACGGTGCCGATCGTCAGCGGCGCCTCGAGCGTGCCGGCGCTATCCGGCGCCGTCGCGCGTGCGCTGGCGGAGGGGCTGGCGCGGGTCGAGCGTGTCGATATCGCGATCAGCGCTTCGAACCGGGCCGTGGCCGGCCCCTCGGTGGCGGCCGCGATACTTTCCTATGTCGGCAGGCCGGTGCGCGTCTGGTGCGGCCAGCGCTGGACGCGGGCGACGGGCTGGCAGGAGCTGCGCCGCGAGTGTTTCGCCATCGGCGAAGGGAGAAGGGCGCTCCGCCGCTGGATCGCGCTCGCCGAAGTGCCGGACCTCTCGCTGCTGCCGGAACTGTTGCCGGGCCGCCCGGCCACGACTTTCCGTGCCGGCACTGAGCTCGGCTTCCAGATGCTTGCCCTGTGGTTGCTGAGCTGGCCGGTCCGCTGGGGCTGGCCCGGGACGCTGCGCGGCGCGGCACCCTGGCTACACAAGCTCCAGCGGATCACCGGCTGGGCGGGGAGCGACCGATCGGCCATGTCGGTGACCCTGGTCGGGACGGGCGTCCGCCGGCGCTGGACGCTGATCGCGGAGAAGGGAGACGGGCCCGAAATTCCCACGCTGGCGGCGGAACTGCTCGCCGGCGACATTCTGGCCGGTCGCGTGCCGCCGGGCGCACGGGATGCGAGCCGGCTGCTGACGCTCGACCGGTTCGAGCCGCTCTTCGCCGGCCTGGCCATCCGCCATGCGGTGCGCGAGTACGCGGTCGATCCGCTCTACCTACGGGCCATGGGTACGCGCTTCGCGCGGCTGCCGGAGCAGGTGCGTGCGATGCACGCGCTATGTGGCGATGCCGGTGCAGAGGGTGAGGGCGCGGTGCGCCGGGGCAGGGGCCTGGCCTGGCTGGTCGGGCGGGGGATGGGGTTCCCGCCGAGCGGCAGCTATCCGCTCCGCGTCGCCTTCGCGGCCAGCGGTGGCAAGGAACGCTGGACGCGGGATTTCGGCGGCCATGCGTTTTCGAGCGAACTCAGCCAGGCGGGGCAGGGCGTCGCGGAGCGCTTCGGCCCGCTGCGCTTCGCCTTCGACCTCCCGTCGGACGGCAAGGGGCTGCGGATGGTGTTGCGGCGCTGGAGCGCGTTCGGCGTGCCGATGCCGCGCTTGCTGGGGCCCCGCATCATCGCGCGCGAATGGCAGGAGGATGGGCGCTTCCGCTTCGAAGTGGGGGTGGCCCTGCCGCTGCTCGGCGAGGTGGTCCATTATACCGGCTGGCTGGCGCGCCGCTAGCGCAGCCAGCGTGCCATTTGCGGATAGGCGGGGAGGCCGAGCTTCGCGGCCTGATGCGGCTCGGCGGCCATGCCGAAATATTGCAGCATCGGCGGCCCCGGGCCCGCGCCGCTGTCGAAGGCGAGCGCCAATGCCTCGCCGCCGCCGAGATAGCCATCGGGATGGAACAGCGTGCGCGTGTCGAGCCCGATCGCGCGGGCGGCGGCATAGGACCAGGCGATGGCCGCCATCTCCTCGCCGGGATCGTCGCGGACCGCGCACAGCGTCGGGCGATCGGCGGGATCGGTGACGGCGACATGGCCGGCCTCGTGGAGCAGGTCGCCGGGATGGAAGGGGCGGGCGGGATCGAGCACCAGCCCGCCGCTTCGAACCTCGATGCCGGGCAGGAAGCTGTCGCCCGCGATCCTGCCCCGAGAAACCGGGATCCCGATCTCGGCCAGAAAATCCAGGATACGGATCGTGTCGGGGTGATCGAGCGACATGGCGCCAAACTAGCGGCTTGGGGCAGGTACGAAAAGGGCGGCCCGTCGCCGGACCGCCCCTTCGTTGTTCCGTGAAGAACCGCTTAGCGCTTCGAGAACTGGAAGCTGCGGCGAGCCTTGGCCCGGCCGTACTTCTTGCGCTCGACCGTGCGGCTGTCGCGGGTCAGGAAGCCCGCGCGCTTCACCGGGGTGCGCAGCGCCGGCTCGTACTTGGTGAGCGCCTGGCTGATGCCATGCTTCACCGCGCCGGCCTGGCCCGAAAGGCCACCGCCCTTGACGGTGCAGACCACGTCATACTGGCCCTCGCGCTCGGTGATGCCGAACACCTGGTTGATGACGAGACGCAGCGTCGGACGCGCGAAATAGACTTCCTGGTCACGGCCGTTGATCGTGATCTTGCCGGTGCCCGGCTTCAGCCACACGCGGGCGACGGCGTCCTTGCGGCGGCCGGTCGCATAGGCGCGGCCGAACTTGTCGAGCTCCTGCTGGCGCAGCACGGCCGGGGTCGACGGCTCGTCCAGCTGGCCGGCGAGATACGCCTCGGCGCGGTTGTCGGACGAAGCCTGGGCCTCGGCGGCCACAGCCTGCTCGCCGGCGGCGATGGCGCCGAGATCGGAAAGGGACTGGCGGTTGTCGGACATTATGCGCCCACCTTGTTCTTGCGGCTCATGCCGGCGATGTCGAGGACCTGCGGGTTCTGCGCTTCGTGCGGATGCTCAGCACCGTTGTAGATGCGCAGGTTGCGCATCTGCTGGCGGCCCAGCGGACCGCGCGGGATCATGCGCTCCACGGCCTTTTCGAGCACGCGCTCCGGGAAACGGCCCTCGAGCACCTTACCCGCGGTGATCCCCTTGATGCCGCCCGCATAGCCGGTGTGCTTGTAATACACCTTCTGCGCCAGCTTCTTGCCGGTGAACCTGATCTTGTCCGCGTTGATGACGATGACATTGTCACCGCAATCGACGTGCGGGGTGAAGCTCGTCTTGTGCTTGCCGCGCAGGACGTTGGCGATCACGACGGCAGCGCGGCCGACGATCAGGCCGTCGGCATCGACGATGTGCCACTTCTTCTCCACCTCGGCCGGCTTGGCCGACTTGGTGGTCTTCATCAGCGCCTTCATGGGCGAGACCTTTCGAGTATGAAACGCAAGCGCGCCACCCTTCCGGGCAGCGCGGTTGATGGCCCTCTGACGATTCGCGCGGAGAAAGTCAAGAAAAGCGCGGGTTTGCTGACGGGTATTGGAATACCTTGGACTATTCCGCGGCCGGATCCACGGTGAGCAGCGTGACGCTGACCTTCTCCACGCCGCCCGCCCGGATGCGCAGCGTCCTGCTGTTGCGCGCGATCAGCCCGGTGCGGGGATCCATGTCGGTCACACGCTCGAGCGTCACGTCGGCCGCCTCGGCGCGGACGGTGCTGCGAACCAGGCCGCCGGGCAGGACGACCACGGTGCGCAGCCCCTCGAGCGGTGTCGCCTCGCCATAGGCCGAGCTGCCGGGCAGGCGGACCGGCGTGGTGCCGGGCGCCACCGCCGCGTCCGCGATCACCGCCTGGACGAGCGAGCCGAGCATCGCGCGCTGGCGCTCGATCGGCAGCGCGCGGAGCGGGGCGGCGATGCGCGCGGCGAGCTTCTCGCGTTCGGCCGGTGCCAGGGTGCGCCGGGCCGCGGCGATCTCGGCGACGCGCCGGCAGAAACGCTCCCACAGCGCCGGCATGTCGTCGATCGCGACGATGGCGCCCTGCGGATCGAGATGGAAGACGAGCGTGCTGCCGGCAAAGGCCTCGAACCCGGCTTCATAGCCGGCGCCGGTGCTGTCCGGAGTTTCGCCGGTGCCGGCGCGCAGCGCCACTTCGGCGCGATAGCCCAGGCCTTCGCGCGCGAAGCGGACATGGCGCTCCATGCGATAGATGCGGGCATCGTCGCGGCGCTCCGTCACCACCCGGATCGGCACATCCAGCGGCGGGGTGAAGCCCGCCGCGCTCGCCTGGAGGACGATCGCAGTGAGCAGCATCAGCGCGTCTCGCCTTCCACCCAGGCGCCCACCTGCTCGTCGGCCGTCACGGTCCAGCTCTCGATCACCGGCAGTTCATAGGGGTGGAGCGCGGCGATCCGGGCGTGCAGCCGGGTGGCGAGCATCGGGCGGGTCTTGAACAGCACGGGCACTTCCTCCGCCCGCTCCAGCGCGCCGTGCCACAGATAGAGCGAGGTGCAGGGGGCGAGGATGTTGGCGCAGGCGGCGAGATGCTCGGCGAGCACGGCTTCCGCCACGCGCTCGGCATCCGCGCGGTTGGCGAAGGTCACATAGAAGAGCGTGAGCGCGCTCAAGCGCCGGCCCGGCTGCCGGCGACGTGCGCGCCCCAGGCGGCGGCGATCACCACCAGCGCGCCGGTCAGCTGATGGAGCGCGGCGAGCCAGATCGGCACCCCGGCCATCACCGTGGCGATGCCGAGCAGGATCTGGGTGCCGAAGGCGCTGTGGATCGCGATCGAGGCGCGGCGGCTGGCGGCGCGCACCTTGCGCGCGAGCAGGATCAGCCCGGCCACCGTCACCCAGGCCCACCAGCGATGGATGAAATGCACCACCGCCGGATCGGAGAAGAGGACATGGCCCAGGCTCGCGCCCTGCTGAGTCACGCCCGGGAAGAAATGGCCGTTCATCAGCGGCCATTGATCGGTCACCAGCCCGGCATCGAGCCCCGCGACCAGCGCGCCGTAGAAGAGCTGGACGAACAGCACGAGCAGCACCACGATGGCGAGGCCGGTCAATCTGGCGGGGCGCGCCGCCGGGTTGCGGTTCAGCGCCAGCAGGTCGAGCGCGGTCCACATGATGCCGCCCAGCGTGAACAAGGCGGTGAGCAGGTGCGCGGCAAGCCAGAAATGATCGACCGCGGTGCTGGTCTTGTTGAGCCCGGACTGGACCATCCACCAGCCGAGCGCGCCCTGCAGCCCGCCCAGCGCGAGCAGCGCGGTCAGCCGCCAGCCATAGCCTTTCGGAATCGCACGGCGGACGGCGAACCAGACCAGGGGCAGGAAGAAGGCGAGCCCGATCACTCGCCCGAGCAGCCGGTGGAGATATTCCCAGAAGAAGATGTTCTTGAACTCGGCCAGCGACATGCCGCGGTTCAGCTGCTGATACTGGCCGATCTGCTGGTAATGGGCGAACTCGGCCTGCCACTGGGCATCGGTGAGCGGCGGGACGGCGCCCGACAGCGGCTTCCACTCGGTGATCGACAGGCCGGATTCGGTGAGCCGGGTGATGCCGCCGATCACCACCATCAGCACGATCAGCGCCGCGACGACGAACAGCCAATGGGCAAGGGCGCGGGGACGGGCGGACGCGGGAAGCGAAGTCATCTGGAGCACGGGGCGGAGGTCTAGTGGTGAAGGGGTTCGATGGCGAGTCCTGCTCGATGGGGCTGCAACGCGGCCGCGAAGTCGGCCACGGTTACGATCTCGGGCAGGCGCACTGGGTTGCGCAGGCTCGGTTCTGGGATGCCGAGTGTCTTGAACGCATGCGCCGCCATGAACTCGATCTCCTCCGCATCGATCGAGAGAAAATCGGCGAAGGAATCGTCGGGATGGGGCGCGATGCCTCGCGCGTAATAGGGTCGCACTAGAGCATGCACGCAGTGTGCGATCTCCGGCGCAAAGCCGCGTTCGGCGAGCGAGCGGGCAAAATCGTCGGCAGACAGGCCCAGGCGCTGCCCCGCCTGCGCGCGCTGGCGCCGGTCGAGCCAAAGCGTCGCCATCCAGCCGGCGAGCACGGCAAGGCCGATTGCGAAAAGAAACCCCGTCAAGGTCGCGCTCCCGTCATCGCTCGGATCCTAGGCGGCCCCCATGCGCGGAAGCAATGAGGTTAATCATTTTTAGGGATTCGTCTTCGCCCCGCTTCCGCGCATAGTCGGCCCTCGAGGTCGAAAAACAGGGGGAAACGGGCAATGACCCAGCGGTTGACACGGCGGCAGGCGATTGGCGGGGCCGTGGCGGCCGGGGGGCTGGCGAGCTGGCCGGGCCTGATCGCGATGGCGGCCGAACCCGAGACCCTGTTCCGCGAAGTGCTGCTCGTCGACGGGACGGGCGCGGCGCCCCGGCTCGCCAATGTGCTGGTCGCCGGCGACCGGATCATCGAAGTCGCGCCCGCTTCGGCAGGAGGCTCGGCGGTGCGGATCATCGCCGGCGAGGGGCGCGTGCTCGCGCCCGGCTTCATCGACATGCACAGCCATGGCGATCCGCTGGACGACAGCTACGAAGCCTTTCTCGCGATGGGCGTGACCACGATCACTCTTGGCCAGGACGGCAGCGGCCCCCGGCTCGGCAAGGATCTCGATCCGCGGAGCTGGATGGCCGCGGTCGATCGCGCGGCGATCGACGTCAATGTCGCCCTGCTCGCCAGCCACGGCACGCTGCGGCGCGCGGCGGGCGTGCCGGATTCGGTCCGCCGCCCCGACGCGGCCGAGCTCGCGCGGATGGCAGCGCAGCTCGATGCCGAGCTGGGGGCGGGGGCGTTCGGCCTGTCCTATGGCCTGGAATATGTGCCGGGCATCTATTCGGAGACCGCGGAGCTGACCAATCTCGGCAAGGTGGTGGCGCGCCATGGCGGCGTGGTGATGAGCCATATGCGCTCGGAAAATGACGAGGACATCAAGGCCTCGATCGACGAGCTGATCGCCTCGTCGCTGCCGGCGCGGCCGCACATCTCGCACCTCAAGGTCGTCTTCGGCAAGGGCGAGGCGCGGGCCCGCGAGCTGCTCGCCTATCTGGCCGAGAAGCGCCGCCAGGGGATCGACCTGACCGCCGATCAATATCCCTATGAGGCCGGCTATACCGGCATCGCGATCCTGTTCCCCAAATGGGCGCTGCCGCCGACGGACTATGCCAAGGTGGTCGCCGAGCGGCGGCAGGAACTGCGCGCCTATCTGGTGCAGCGTATGACCCGGCGCGGCGGGCCGGAGGCGCTGCTGATCGGCACCAGGCCCTATGCCGGCAAGACGCTGGCCCAGGCAGCGCAGGAGGCCGGGCTGCATTATGCCGACTTCCTGATCAAGATCGGCCCGCAGAGTGGATCGGGCGCGCATTTCACCCAGGACAAGGCATTGCAGGACGTGCTGCTGGTCGACCCGCACGTCGCCTTCTCCACCGATGGCGGCCCGGGCATGCGCCATCCGCGCGCGACCGGCACCTATGCCAAGCTGGTCGAGGAATATGTGGTGCGCGACCGCAAGCTCACGATCGAGGAGATGGTCCGCAAGGGCACCGGCTATCCCGCCCATATCCTGCGCCTGGGCGATCGCGGGGTGGTCCGTGCCGGGGCGAAGGCCGACCTGATCCTGTTCGATCCGGCGAAGGTGAAGGCGCGCTCCACCTATGTCGATCCCTTTGCCAGGGCCGAGGGGTTCGACCTGGTGATGGTGAATGGGAAGCCCGCTTTCGAGGGCGGCGTGCGCGTGGGGAAGAGCGGGCGGCTGCTGCGGCGAGGGCGATAGCTGCCTTTCACCGTCATCCCCGCTTGCGCGGGGATGACGGGAGCAGAGGCTATTTCCCGCCCTTCGCCACTGCCTTGCACAGCCCGTCCGTCGCCAGCGCGATGCGCGATTCCGGCATGTCGCGGTTGCCCGGATCATTCTCCACGCCGCGCGTCTCGGTGTTGAAGGCGAGCAGCGTGCCCAGATGCTGGTCCGGGCACAGGCTCAGATAAGCGCGGAAGCCGTTCTGGTCGCCATTATGCCCGACGATGCGGATGCCGTCGGTCTTGTCGAGGAAGAAGGACAGGCCGCTCCAGGTGGTCGGCGCCATCCGCCCCTGCGTGAAATCCTCGCCCGCGCTGATCACCGGCCGCCACATCTCCTCGAGCGAGGCGCGCTTGAGGACCAGGTCGTACTCGGCGCCGCGCTTCGGATCGCCGAGCAGGAAGGCGACATATTTCGCCATGTCGGGCAGCGGCGCGTTGAGTCCGCCGTTCGAGACGGTCACGCCGGTATCGGCGTCGAACAGGGCGGGCACCCGCTTGCCGTCTCGGATATAATAGCTGCGGGCGCGGTGGGGCAGGAGATAGGGCGGGGTCCGGTCGAAATAGCTCGATTGCATGCCGAGCGGGCGCAGGATGTTCTTGTCGACATAGACTTCGAAATCCTCGCCCGAGAGCCGTTCGATCACCTGGCCGAGATAGACGATGCCGGGGTTGGAATAGCCGAACCGGCTGCCCGGTTTGAACTGCACCTCGGTATAGGGGATCATGGCCTCGAGCTGTTTCCAGCCGGGGGGCTCGAAGGGCTGCCATGGCTTGTCGCGCCACGGCCAGGTGCCGTTCCGGAAGCCGGCGCTGTGGCTCATCAGCTGGCGGAGGGTGATTGCGCCCGGATCGCCGAACGGGTCGTGCACTCCGGCGAGCTCGGGGACGTAGCGGATGATCGGGTCGTCGAGCTTCAGCAGCCCGCGGTCGCGCAGCTGCAGGATCGCGATGCCGGTCATCGTCTTGGTGATCGACGCCCAGTGATAGATGGTGCGCGCGTCGACCGGCACATGCGCCTCGGCATCCTGTTCGCCGATATGGTCGGCGACGATCGTGCGGCCGTCGCGGATCACATAGAAGCTGCTGCCGGCGATCCCGGCCCTGGCGACCTCGGCACGGTGGAGCGCGCGGAAATCGGCCACTGCCCTGTCGAGCGCCTTGTCGATGCCGCGATCCTGCGCGGCGGCAGGTGTGGCGGCGAGGGCGACGGCGAGCAGGCGCAGGGAGACGCGCCTCATGCCGGCCTCAGCGTGGTGCGCGCGGCGGCGCGGGCGTCGACCGCGGCGCGGCTGAACGGCATGGGCTGCATCCGCCCCTCCGCCCAGTTGCGATACTGGTCGCGATAATGCGGCGAGCGGGGATCGGTCGACTGGCCGGGCAGGATCAGCATCAGCGAATTGTCCCAGGCGCCGACGTCGATCACCTGGAGATAGCTCGCGCCGCCGCCGACCTGCCAGCCCGGGCCGGAGCCCAGCCAGCGCGCCATGACGGTATAGCCGTCGCCGCCCGAGCCCTCGCCCTCGATCGCCGGAAAGGCCCTGGCGATGGCGGGGATGGCGGAGAGCGGATGGCGCAGGCGCACCTGGTGGAGCGCGCCGTAGCGCCAGGCGGCGGGATCGGGGCCGAGCTTCTCGCGGGTCACGGCCCAGCCGGCGGCCAGCGCCGCATCGAGCATCGCGTCGCGCGCCGCGACCGGATCGGCGCCCAGCCGCGCGTCCGGCCTGGCCAGCGCGTCGAGCAGGATCGACGGCGCGATGCCGGGGATCAGCCCCCTGGCGCGGGCCGGCACGATCGCGGCGAGCATGCGCTTGCCGGCCTCGCGCCAGACTGCCTCGAACAGCGCGGCGGCGCCGCTGTCGCGGTCGATCCGGGCGTTCCAGCCGCGCAGCATCTCCACCGCGGGCCGGGCGGCGGGCGAGGGGGACTGGGGCAGCAGCGCGAGGAACTGGCGTGCCGGGGTGGAGAGCGTGTCGTGCTGGAGCGCGGCGCTGTCGGCCAGGCTGTGCCTGGGCTGGGCAGCGAGCACTTCGGCGATGCGATCGTAGCGATAGGGATCGCGGAAGGAGAAGGCCGGGATGCGGTCGCGCGGCCAGTCGGCGGGCAGGTTGTTCTGGTTGGCCGAGGCGAACCAGCCCTTGGCGGGGTTGTAGACGCTCGGCAGCGCCTCGAACTTGCGCATGCCGGTCCAGTCATAGCGCCCGTCGCCGGGCACCGGGAGCAGCCCGTCGCCCTGCTTGCGCACCGGCACGAAGCCGATCACCTGCCAGCCGGTGTTCCCGTCGATATCGGCATAGTGGAAGTTGGTGGGCGAGGGGTGGAGGGCGAAGGCCTTGCGCAGGCTTTCCCAGTCCCTGGCCAGGTTGATCGCGATCATCGCGAAGGCGCCGTCGCCGCCGGGCTGCATCGCGATCGTGGCGAGCGCGGTGGCGCGGCGCTTCGCGGGATCGTGCGAGATCACCGGACCCTGCACCGAATAGCGCAGCGTCACCGTGACGGGCGCACCGCCCTTCACCGCGATCGCTTCCTCCACCCTGTCGAACCGCTTCCAGCCGCCGTCGTGGCGATAGCGCTCGGGATCGGCCGGGTCGAGCTCGAGGACGAACAGGTCGCCCTGGTCGATATGGAAGTTGGTGCGGCCAAAGGCGAAGCGATCGGTATGGCCCTGCATGATGCCGGGCAGGCCGGGCGCGCCGCCGCCGATCAGGTCGAGCCCCGGCGCGGTCAGATGGGCGATATGGCGCGGGCTGAACCCGCCGATGCCGAGATGGGGATCATTGGCCAGGATCGGCCGGCCGGTGGCGGTGCGCGACGGCGACACCGTCCAGGCGTTGCTGCCGGCATTGGCGCGCTCGGCGGAAGCCGCCGCCGGGTCCTGGCCGGTGAGTTCGGCCCAGGGCAGGCTGTCGATGTTGAGCACGCCCAGGTCGGCCGTGCTCACCGCCGCCACGTCGAGCCCGTCGGGCACCTTCATCGTCCAGGCCGGGCGAAGCGGCGCGACGATCGCATCGAGATCGAGCAGCCCCAGGGCGGCGAGGCGGGCACGGCGGATCTCGTCGTCGACATTGCCGCTCGAGGCTTCGCGGGCACGCACCAGGTCGCGCAGGTCCCAGCGGATCGGGACGATCTGCAGAATGCGATATTCGAGCGGCAGCAGCGAGGGGTCGGCGATCACTTCGTCGATGCGCGCGTTGATGCCGGCGACATAGGCCCGGGCGCAGGCCAGCACATCGGCGGGCACGCGGCGCAGCTCGGCATCGATGTCGCCGCGATAGTGGAAGAGGCGGGCATTGGCGTCGTGCCGGGCGAAGCGCGCGCCGAACGCCTCGGCGAGCCGGCCCAGCTCGCGGCGATGCGACAGGTCGATCTGGAACAGCCGGTCGCGCGCGACGACATAGCCCTGGCCGAAGAACGCATCGGGGATCGTCGCGGCGCGGATGTGCGGCGTGCCCCATTCGTCGTCGACGATCTCGATCGGCGCGCTCGCCCCGCGCACGCGCTGCTGCTTCGCGGCGACCAGCCTGGGGCTCGCCATGGCGGCGGCGCCGGTGAGCAGCGCCGTGGTCGAGCTCAGCAGGAAGGCACGGCGGTTCAGCATAGGATATTCCCCGGATGGCGCTTTGGCGCGGAGGGTGGTCCGGGTGGGTGCGGCTGTCCATCGGAACATAGGTTCGACGGACATAACCTGGGGCTATTGGGGCTTTGCTCCCTCTCCCCTTCAGGGGAGAGGGAGCAGGAGGATCAGGCCCGCGCGCCGTCCGCCGCCACCGCTTCGTTCCAGCGCAGCGCCTTCAGCACGGTGTCGACGATGTTGTCGGCGTTGAGGCCCGCCTCGGCATATTGCAGCTCGGGCTTGTCCTGGTCCTGGAACAGGTCCGGCAGGCGCATCGTGCGCAGCTTGAGGCCCGTATCGATCAGGCCCTGGTCGCTCGCCATGGTGAGGACATGCGCGCCCAGGCCGCCGATCGCGCCTTCCTCGATCGTCACCGCCACCTCATGGGTGGCGAGCAGGCGGCGGATCAGCGCCTCGTCGAGCGGCTTGGCGAAGCGCAGGTCGGCGACCGTGGTCGAGAGCCCCTTGGCCTCGAGCGTGTCGGCCGCCTTGAGCGCCTCGGCCAAACGGGTGCCGAGCGAGAGGATCGCCACGGTCTTGCCCTCGCGGACGATGCGGCCCTTGCCGATCTCGAGCCGTTGCGGAACTTGCGGAAGCGCCACGCCGGTGCCGTTGCCGCGCGGATAGCGCAGCGCGATCGGGCCGCTGTCGTGCAGCACGGCGGTATGGGTCATATGGACCAGTTCGGCCTCGTCGGCCGCGGCCATCACCACCATGTTGGGCAGGGTGGCGAGATAGGTGATGTCGAAGCTGCCGGCATGGGTCGCGCCGTCCGCGCCGACCAGCCCCGCGCGATCGATCGCGAAGCGCACCGGCAGGTTCTGGATCGCCACGTCGTGCACGACCTGGTCATAGGCGCGCTGCAGGAAGGTCGAGTAGATCGCGCAGAAGGGGCGCATGCCCTGCGCCGCCAGCCCGGCGGCGAAGGTCACCGCGTGCTGCTCGGCGATGCCGACGTCGAAAGTGCGGTCCGGATAGGCCCTGGCGAAGCGATCGACGCCGGTGCCCGAGGGCATGGCTGCGGTGATCGCGACGATCCGCGGATCGTGCTCGGCGTCCTTGATCAGCTGGTCGGCGAAGACGTTCTGATAGGCGGGCGGGCCTGGCGGCGCCTTGGCCTGGGTGCCGGTGATCACGTCGAACTTCTGGACGCCGTGATATTTGTCCGCCGCCGCCTCGGCCGGGGCATAGCCCTTGCCCTTCTTGGTGACGACATGGACGAGGATCGGGCCTTCCTCGGCATCGCGGACATTCTCCAGCACCGGGATCAGGTGCTCGAGATTATGGCCGTCGATCGGGCCGACATAATAGAAGCCGAGCTCCTCGAAGAGCGTGCCGCCGGTGACGAGGCCGCGGGCGAACTCTTCCGTCTTGCCGGCCGCCGTGGTCAGGCGCCGGGAGAACTTTCGGATCGCGCGCTTCGCCAGGCTGCGCAGGCCCATATATTCGGACGACGACACCATCCGCGCCAGATAGGCGGAGAGCCCGCCCACCGGCGGCGCGATCGACATGTCGTTGTCGTTGAGGATCACCACCAGCCGGTTGCCCGCGGCCTCGGCATTGTTCATCGCCTCATAGGCCATGCCCGCGCTCATCGCGCCGTCGCCGATCACCGCGATGCCCTTGCCGGGCTTGTCGCTCAGCTTGTTGGCGATCGCGAAGCCCAGCGCGGCGCTGATCGAAGTCGAGCTATGGGCGGCGCCGAACGGGTCGTATTCGCTCTCGCTGCGCTTGGTGAAGCCCGAGAGCCCGCCGCCCTGGCGCAGGGTGCGGATCCGGTCGCGGCGGCCGGTGAGGATCTTGTGCGGATAGCATTGGTGCCCGACGTCCCAGATCAGCCGGTCGTCGGGCGTGTTGAAGACGTAGTGGATGGCGACCGTCAGCTCGACGACGCCGAGCCCGGAACCGAGATGCCCGCCGGTCGAGCCCACGGCCGAGATGGTTTCCGCGCGCAGCTCGTCGGCGAGCTGGCGAAGCTGCTTCGGATCGAGCTTGCGCAGGTCCTCGGGCGTATCGACGGTATCGAGCAGCGGCGTGCTGGGTAGATCGGCCATCCAACTGCCCTTACTCTTCCGATTCCGGGAAGTCGAACCTTGCGCGTGTGGATTTTGCGTGCAGGCGCCGTGCAGGGAGAGCGGTCAGTCGCAATCCGCGCATTTGCCGCGCACTTCGATCACCGGGCGCTCGGGTGAGAAGCCCATGTCCTTGGCAGCGGCGCGTACCGTCCTGGTGATCGAGTCGTCGTCGATATGCGTGGTCTGTCCGCAATTGTCGCAGACCAGGAAGATGCAGTCGTGCAGGCAGTCGGGATGCGTGTTCGCCATATAGGCATTGGCGCTCTCCACCCGCCGCGCGAGATTGGCGCCGACGAACAGGTCGAGGATGCGGTAGACGCTGTTGGCGGCGACGCGGCGCCCCTCCGCCTTGGAGACGGCCTCGGCGATGTCATAGGCGGAGGCCGGCTTGTCGAAGCCCGCCAGCGCTTCGAACACCCGCTCGCGCATGGTCGTCCATTGCTCGCCGGATTTCTCCAGCGTCGCCTGGGCGGCCTTGGTCAGATCGTTGCCGTGATGCTCGTGATGGTCGTGCGCGTGCATGGATCAGATGTAGGCCCGCAGGCCCCTCGCGGCAAGTTCAGTAGGTGGCGCGCCGGTTGAGATCATGGCCCAGCGCGACCAGGCTGACGCCCACCAAAGTCCAGAAAATCTCGAAATCGCCGTGCGGCAGCGACAATGCGCCGGCCATGATGCCGAGCCCGAAGGCACCGACGACCGCCGGGGCCATATAGCCGTGCGACATCACGCCCTTGACCAGCGCAAAGGCGCCGAAGCCGATCGCGAGGGTGAGGCCGATCTCGTGGATCGCCGGGTTGAGCAGGCCGCCGGCCGAGGAGATCACGGTGAGCAATATGGTGGTGGTGACGCAATGGACGAGGCACAGCCCGCTGATCCCGATCGCGATACGATCAAGGCGCGCATCGATGCCGCCCCACAAGCGGGCCAACGGAAGACTCACCGGCATGGCGCGGATATAGGGCAAGCGAGTTGAAGATACAACATAACATGCGGCGAAAATGGTTGCGGGTTCCATCGTCGTCGCGCCCGGGCCTGGGACGGATCGACATTCGGCTCTGTCCCTTCCGTTCCCGTTGGCGAAGAACGGAAGTTGCATGTCGGAGCCTTCCTCTTCCGTCATGCTGAACTTGTTTCAGCATCCAATTCTCCACCAGCGATATCGCCGGTGGCACGTCGGGCCCTGAAACAAGTTGGCGTTTATCCCCTCGGAACAAGGAGTGCCCGATAGCCGTCATCCCTGCGCAGGCGGGGATGACGGAATGGGGTGGACTTGTCTTTACGGGATAAGTGCCAAACAAGTTCAGGGTGACGAAGGCGGTTGGTTCGAAGTTTCCGGCCCGCCAAGCTATACCCCGAGCCTGAATGTCGATCTGTCCTGGGGTCGCGACGGTGGGGGACGGGATGGCGGGGTAGAATGGGGGCCGAATCTAACCCAGCAGGCCGTGCCCCTTGGCCCAGGCGAGAAACAGTTCGGGCCAGGCGTGCGCGGGCTTGCCCAGGGTGCGCGGTCCCCAGCCAAAGCCATGGCCGCCCTGCTCGAACAGATGCGTCTCCACCGGCACCTTGGCGGCCCTCAGGGCGGCGCGCAGGGCGATCGTGTTCTGGACCGGCACGGTGGCGTCGTCCTCGGCATGGCAGAGGAAACTGGGCGGCGTATGGGGTCCGACCTGGCGCTCGGGGGAGTGCTCGGCGGCCAGGGCGGGCGTGGCCGCCTTGCCGATGAGCAGGGTGCGCGAGCCCATATGCGCGAAGCCCGGGTCCATCGAGACGACCGGATAGATCGGCGCGGCGACGATCGGGCGCGCGTCGAGCGCGTCGGCCGGGTCGATCGGCGCATAGGGCGTGCGGCCGAAGCGCGCCGCGAGATCGGCGCAAAGATGCCCGCCGGCCGAGAAGCCCATGGCGCCAACGCGGGCGGGGTCGACTTTCCACTCGGCGGCGCGATGCCGGATCAGCCGCATCGCGCGCTGGGCATCGGCAAGGGCGACGTTGCCCGGGTCGCGCCAGGGGTCGCCGGGCAGGCGGTAGAAGAGCACGAAGGCAGTGATCCCGCGCGCGGCGAGCCAGGGGCCCAGCTCATAGCCTTCCTTGTCGACCACCACGCGCGCATAGCCGCCGCCGGGAATGACGAGCATCGCGGCGCCGTTCGGCCGGGCGGCCCGGAATAGGTCGAGCCGCGGCGTGCGGACATGCTCCATCGCGCGATCGGGAAAGCCCGGATCGGCACTGCGGACCACGACATGGTCCCGCAGCGCCTGGTCGAGCAGGCCCGGTGCCTCTCCCGGCCAGAGGCTGATGCGCGCATCGGGCACGACGGGGCCGGGCGGCGTATCGGACGCGGCCCTGGCGGCAAGCGGGAGCAGCGGGCCGGCCAGTCCGGCGGCGGCGAGCAGGTCGCGACGATCCATGACACCGGTGTACCCGGGCGGAGCGGCCGGCGGAAGGAAAAAGGCGCGGGTAGGCCGGGTGACGCTCTAGGGTACGCCACCCGGCCACGCCCGCACTCCCTATGTAAGGGATTTGCGGGCAGTTACCAGTGGCGTGCGTCCGGAAGCACCGGCCACACGCCGAATCATGCATGCCGGCCCAGATAATGCGCCTGGGCGGCTTCCGTGGCATTGATCGCGAGCAGCGAGCGCGCTTCCGCCGCGGTCCGGACGCGGCCGGACCGATCCGATGCGGCATCGAGCACCCGGTCGAGCAGTTCCTGCCCCTCGTGCCACCAGCCGATGCCGCTGGCGGCGTTGAGGTGCCCCTGCGGACCGGCATCGACGAAGAAGCTGCCCCAGCCCTTGGCCAGCTCACGGGCGCGATCGAAGCCGATCCAGGGATCGTCGCGGCTCGCCACGGTGATCGAGGGGAAGGGCAGCGGCCTGGCCGGCGCGGGCGCGAAGCCGGCAAGCTCGGACTTCACGTCCGGCCGGTCGACATCGGCGGGCGCCACCAGCAACGCCCCGGCCACCGGCCAGCCAAAGGGCTGGGGCGAGAGCTCCGCCCACCAGGCGACGGCGAGGCAGCCCAGACTGTGCGCCGCGAGCACCACCGGTGCCTGGGCGCCGCGGATCGCCTGGTCGAGCCTGGTCACCCAGGCATTGCGGTGCGGCGTATCCCACATGCCGAGCTCGACCCGGCTGGTATCGGGGCGGGACTGCTCCCAGAGCGTCTGCCAGTGCGAGGGCCCCGAGCCACCGAGCCCGGGGACGGTGAGGACGAGCGGCGAATGTTCGTCAAACGGAGCGAAGATACTCATTGCAATTGCACTCCAACGGGAGGGCAGGCCGGAGCTTCAATTTATTCCCACTATTTTAATGGGCAATAGCGGTTGCGCCGGATCGAAGCCCGGCTGCGGCAGTCCGTTGGGCGGGCCGTTGGGGCGGGTCATTTGCCGGGCGGCTTTGCATCCGGGGCGGTTGCACCTAAAGGCCGGGAATGCCCAAGCAGCGCGCCGACCAGATGCTCGTGGACCGTGGCCTTGCCGAGAGCCGGACGCGGGCCCAGGCGCTGATCATGGCCGGCCTGGTCTTCGCCGGCGACCGCAAGGTCGACAAGCCCGGCCAGCAATTCCCCGAGGAGACGGTGCTCGACGTGCGCGGGCGCGACCATCCCTGGGTGTCGCGCGGGGGGATCAAGCTGGCGCACGCGCTCGCGCATTTCGGCTGGGACGTGACGGGGGCGGTGGCGATCGACGTCGGCTCCTCGACCGGCGGCTTCACCGACGTGCTGCTGCGCAACGGCGCCGCCCGCGTCTATGCGGTGGACAGCGGCACCAACCAGCTTGCCTGGAAGCTGCGCCAGGATCCGCGCGTCGTCGTCCATGAGCAGACCAGCGCGCGGATCCTGACCGACGCGCACATCCCCGAGCCGGTGGACCTGATCGTCTGCGACGCGAGCTTCATCGGCCTGGCCAAGGTGCTCGAAGTGCCGTTCCGCTTCGCCCGGCCCGGTGCCCGGCTGGTCGCGCTGATCAAGCCGCAGTTCGAGGCCGGGCGCGACGAAGTGGGCAAGGGCGGGGTGGTCCGCGATGCCGCCGTGCACGAACGCGTCTGCCGCGAAGTGTCCGACTGGGTCGCCGCGCAGGGCTGGACCGTCGCCGGCGTCACCGCCAGCCCGATCACCGGGCCCGAGGGGAATGTCGAATTCCTGATCGCCGCGACGCGCGAAACATAACGGCAACGCTTGCGTTTCGGCGCGCTGCAACATAGCCCTTCACCGCCATGAGCATGAACCGGAGGGCACGTTGAGGGAAATCGCATCGAAAGGGCAGCTGAGGCTCGCCTATCTGCGATGGGCCGTGGTCACGGTGCCGTTCATCCTGCTGCTCGGCTTCACTTCGGCGCGCCTGGCGCCGTCGGGCAGCGCCAATCCGTGGTTCGCCCGGCTGGTGAAGCCCGCGATCATGCCGGAGGAATGGGTTTTCCCGGCGGCCTGGACCGCGCTCTACATATTGATGGGGCTGGCGCTGGCGATGATCATCAACGCGCGCGGATCGACGCTGCGCGGGCCGGCGCTGACCGTCTTCGCGGTGCAGATGGTGGTGAACCTCGTCTGGTCGCCGGTCTTTTTCGGCATGCACCAGGTGGTGCCGGCGCTGGCGATCCTGGGCGCGCTGTTCGTGCTCGCGCTGGTCACCTTCATCCTCTTCGCGCGCATCCGCACCTTCGCCGCGGTGCTGCTGGTCCCCTATCTCGCCTGGATCGCGTTCGCCGGGGTGCTTCTCTACCAGATCCACGAGCTCAATCCGAACGCGGGAAGCCTTGTATCTTCGCGTTCGGCTGACGAAATACAGATCAAGTGATCGCGCGAGGAATTTGAAATGCAGACCGACAACCGCCTGTTCGACGATTTCGTGAAGTTCGTGAACGGCGCGGCGGGCACGCTGGCCGGCGTCGCCCGCGAGACCGAAGGCGCCGCGCGCGAGCGTGCCCGCGAATGGATCGGCGGGATGGACTTTGTTTCCCGCGAGGAATTCGAAGCGGTGAAGGCGATGGCCGTGGCCGCGCGCGACGAGAACGAGGCACTCCACGCGCGCCTCGCCGCGCTCGAGGCACAGCTGGGCGGCGCTGCCAAGCCGGCGGCAGCACCCAAGGCGCCGAAATCGCCTAAAAAGCCGGCGGGACAAGTATAAACACCTTGTCCACAGCTTTTGCGCAGGGTTGTGAACCCCGCGCTTGTGCGGGCCCGATGCGGTTGGCAGATTCTGCCCAAGCAATCCGGCCCCAGTGGAGAAACTGATGCTCGACGAAGCGGAATTCGACCGCGACGACGCAGCCCCTATCGACATGCTCGAAAGCTATTTCGCCGCGCATGGCTGGACGCACAGCCGCGAGGAAGACGAGATCGTGGCGAAGGTGAAGGGCAGCTGGACGGAGTATGAGCTGCGCGCGATCTGGCGTGAGGATGATGGTGTGCTCCAGTTCCTCGCCTTTCCGGACATTCGCGTGGCCGACGAGCGCCGCATGGCGGTCTATGAGACGATCGGCCTGGTCAACGAGCAGCTCTGGATCGGCCATTTCGAGCTCTGGTCGCAGAGCGGCATCTTGCTGTTCCGCCACGCCGCGCTGATCGACGGCGAGGAGCCGACGCTGAGCCTGGCCCAGGCGGAGCTGCTGGTGGAGAGCGCGATCGACGAGTGCGAGCGCTTCTATCCCGTGTTCCAGTTCGTGCTGTGGGGCGGCAAGACCCCGCAGGACGCGCTGGCCGCCGCGCTCATCGAAACGCAGGGCGAGGCGTGAGCGCCACGCCCCCGGCCGGCCTCTGGCTGGTCGGCTGCGGCAACATGGCGGGCGCGATGCTGCGCCGCTGGATCGATGCCGGGACGGTGGATCCCGCAACGGTGTTCGTCGTCAACCGCCAGGATCGCGCGCTGCCCGAGGGCGTGCGCCAGGGCAGGGCCTTGCCCGAGGGCCCGCTTCCCCAGGCGGTGATGCTCGGCATGAAGCCGCAGCAGATCGACGCGGTCGCCGAGGCGCATGGCGATCGCATCGCCGGCGTGCCGCTCCTCGTCTCCATCCTTGCCGGTGTCGAATTGGCCTCGCTCGCGGGCCGGTTCCGGGCGGGGGCGATCGTCCGCGCCATGCCCAACCTGCCGGTCGCGATCGGCAAGGGCGTGGTGGGCCTGGCCGGCGATCGCAGCGCCGTTGTCGACGCGCTGATGCAGCCGCTCGGGCTGGTCGAGTGGGGCGACGAGGCGGGGCTGGACCGGCTCGGCGTGCTCGCCGGCTGTGGACCGGCCTTTGTCTATCGCTTCATCGATGCGCTCGCGGCGGGCGGGGTGTCGATCGGGTTCGGCGAGGAACAGGCGCTGCGGCTTGCCATCGCCACGGTGGAAGGGGCGGGGCTGCTCGCTGCCCGGGCCGACGCGCCGCCCTCGGCGCTCGTCGACCGGGTGGCCAGCCCGGGCGGCACGACCCGCAAGGGGCTCGACGTGCTCGACGCGGACGATGCGCTCGCGGCGCTGCTGCGCGCGACGCTCGGCGCATCGGCGCGCCGCAGCGCTGAAATGGCCGCCGCCGCCCGGCGCTGACCGGAACGCCCCCCGCCGCGCTTCGTTGTTGCGCCGACAGCGTAACATCGGAGTCGAGCGCCATGACGACCACCACCGCCACGCGGGACAGCAAGGGCCGCTTCACCGGATCCAAGCGGACGAGCACCACCCACAATCTCGGCGTGATCGCCGGTGCTGCGGCGGGCGGCGTGGCGCTGGGCGTGCTGGCGTTGCTGGGGCGCAAGGCCGTGGTGCAGGCGCCGAGCCTGCTCGCGGGCAATTGGGACGAGGCGCTCGCCACCGAGCATGAAGCGCTGCGCAAGGTGTTCGGCCAGATCGAGGCCACCGACGAGCATTCCTCGACCAAGCGCAACCTGCTGCTCGCGCATCTGAAGCACGCGCTGATGAAGCATGCGGTGGAGGAAGAGAACGTCATCTATCCGGCGCTGCGCGAGGCCGGGCAACGCGATGCCGCCGATCAGCTCACCAAGGAGCATGGCTATGTGAAGCAGCATCTCTACGAGCTGGAGAGCATTCCCACCGCCTCGCCCGACTGGATCGCCAGGATCCGCCGGTTCCGCGCCGAGATCGAGGCGCATATGGAGGAAGAGGAGCTGCGCCTGTTCCCGATGCTGCGCGCCCAGCTGAGCGACGAGAAGAACCGGGCGCTGACCCAGGCGATGAACCGGGAAGGGTTCAAGGTGGCGTGAGGCGCAGGACGTCCACTGTTGCTCATGCGCCGCAAGCGCTGCGCCCCGGGGCCATGTGCCGGCTTCCCTGAAGCCATTCTGACGGAAGGTTCGGAAGTATCCGCTTGGGGCTTTGTCACGCGTCGGCCATACTCGATATGCACACCGAAAAGCTGAAAGCTCGGGGACCTGGGGGGACGCATGTATCGTGGCATTGGATGCGCAGTCTTTTCGATTGCCTGTTGCGGCGGAGCGTTCGCCCAGGTCGCTCCGGCTTCTCCCGCCAGCCTGTCTGCCGCGGAGATCGTGAGCATCGAGAACGGCCTGACGCCACGCGTCGTTCTGGCCGATGAAACGCGAAAGACGTATAATCTCAACGACCGCATGACATTGCTTGGCGTCCCGGGCGTCAGCGTGGCCATTTTCGATGACCGGCACGTTATCTGGGCGAAGGGCTATGGATCCACCGATAGTCGACGTCTCCAGAGCGTCGACGTGCATACGCGTTTCCAGGCGGCTTCCATCAGCAAATCGGTCACCGCTTTTGCCGTGATGACCCTGGTCCAATCCAAAGGCCTGAACCTCGACCGGGATGTGAACGATTATCTTCGCACGTGGAAGGTTCCTTCAAGTGAACCCAACCGAACCGAGAAGGTCACGATCCGCCGATTGTTGAGCCACACCGCCGGGCTGAACGTTGGCGGCTTCGCCGGCTACGAGAAGACCCGGACAATACCCGATGCGGCCGGGGTGCTGGACGGCAAGGGCAACAGTCCCGCGCTGCGCGTCGAGGCGGTACCGGGATCGAGATATTCCTATTCGGGCGGTGGCTATGTCGTGCTGCAGAAGCTGATCGAGGATCAGTCCGGCATGTCCTTCGGCCGCTACCTGCAGCAACATGTGCTGACGCCGCTGCACATGGCCGACAGCACGTTCGACTCTTATCCCGAAGGGAATGTCAGCCTCGCCCATCAGTTCGATGGCCAACCCTTTCCCGGCGGCTGGCATGTCTATCCGGAGCTCGCGCCGGCCGGCTTGTGGACGACGCCCTCGGACATAGCGAAATTCTGTTTCGGCATGCTGAAGGCGCTGTCCGGAGCGAAGGGCGCATTGATATCCAGAGCGCTTGCCGAGCAGATGATCCAACCGAGCGGCAAACCGGGAGGTGGGGATGGCTACGGCCTCGGCTTCGAATTGCGCGGGAAGGATGCGACCGCCTCGTTCGGGCATGGTGGCAGCAATGCCGGCTTCAAGAGCGAGCTGTTCTATTTCCCGCAGCGCCGATTGGGAGTCGTCTTGATGACCAATTCCGAGAATGGCCGGGTGGTCAGAAATGAACTGGCCCGATCCATCTCGAACAAATTCGCACTGGGGTTGTTCCCGACGCGCGCGGTTACCCGGATCCCGGTGTCCGCTGACGAGCTGGCGGCGATCGCGGGGCGATATCAATATACCGGGGCGGAGAACTATTTCTTCAACGCGATCGCCGGAGCCGATAACGAGCTGGTCCTGAAGGACCTGACCACCGGAAAGACCAATCATCTGGTGGCGTTCGATCGCGACAAGTTCATCGATCGCTACACCGGTGAGGGAATCACCATCACCCGTGACGTTGCTACCGGAGCGATCACTGGCCTTCTGGACAATGACGGGGATGCGCTGCTGCGCGTGAAGGGCTGAAGTGTAACGCGGAGGAGGCTGGTAGTCACGGGCGCCCAGCCTTGGGTGGGAAGCTGCTCCTCTTCGCCAACTTCTCCACATAGCCGCACAGCATGTCCGCGATCGCTTCCGACCAGGCCGCGATCTCCGCCTCGGTCCGCGGCGTCTCGGAAAAGCTGCTGCCCAGCTGGCTGAGCGTCATCTTGATCAGGTCCCCCGCCAGCATCCGCGCATCCTCCGCCGCATCGGGCAGTGCCTCGCGCAGGAAGGCCCGGAAGACCTGCGCATTCTCTCCCTTCGCCTCGATCGCCTCGGGCGCGTCGCGATAGAGCGGGGCGGCGTCGCTGAGCGCGGTGCGGACCGCCGCTTCCTCGCATTCGGACTGGAGGAAGACATGGACCAGCCGCCGCAGCCGGGCGAGGGGCGGCGTGGCGGCATCCTCGAGGATGCCCCGCAGCATCGCCGAGGTGCGCCGCCATTCGTCGCTCTGCAGGCGGAACAGGATCGCCGCCTTGTTGGGGAAATATTGGTAGAGCGAGCCCACGCTCACCCCGGCACGCTCGGCGACTCGCGCGGTGGTGAAACGCTGCGCGCCTTCCTTCGTCAAAACCTGAACAGCCGCGTCGAGCACGGCCTCGACCAGCTGGCTCGAACGGGCCTGTCGCGGCTGTTTCCGCGAGGCGACGCGCGTGGTGCGGGGAGGGGTCATGCGGACGTGCTGCCAATGCGAATAGTCAAAACTGACGAACTAGTCGTATTTTCCGGGTCGGCGGGCAAGCCCCCGCCGCCACATGGAGAAACCCCGGATGACGACCCTGTCGAGCGCCCCCGTGGCGCCCCTGCTCGCGCGCCTGTTCGCCGAGACCGAAGCCAACCCGCCCGCCGCCAGCCCGGCCTTTGCCGGCATGACGAGCGAGGATCATCGCGCGATGATGCGCAGCAAGACGGGGTATCGCGATTTCTACGCGAAGCTCGCCGATTTCGCGCTGCCGGTCTCGCCCGAACTGGGCAGGCTGCTCTACATGCTGGCGCGCGCCACCCGAGCGCGCTCGATCGTCGAGTTCGGCACCTCGTTCGGCCTGTCGACGCTTCACCTGGCGGCGGCGCTGCGCGACAATGGCGGCGGCCGGCTGATCACCAGCGAGTTCGAGGCGGGCAAGCTCGCCCGTGCCCGGGCGAACCTGGCGGAAGCCGGACTGGCCGATCTTGTCGAGTTCCGCGAAGGCGACGCGCTGGAGACGCTGGCCACCGGCCTGCCCGAACCTATCGACCTGCTGCTGCTCGATGGCGCCAAGGCGCTCTATTCGGACATTCTCGACCGGGTCGAGAGCCGGTTGCGCCCCGGCGCGATCCTGATCGCCGACAATGCCGATTATTGCCCGGAATATCTGGAGCGGGTCGGCGATGTGGCGAACGGCTATATGTCGATGCCGTTCACCGACGAGGTGGAGCTGTCGATCCGGCTGGGGTGATCGCGCGCGGGAAGGGGACCGGAAGGCCCCTTCCCCTCGGGAAGGGGCTCGGCGGCCTATCGCCCCAGCGCCGCTACCCGCTGGCGCTCTTCCTCGGGCACCAGCCCTTCGAGCACGGCCCAGAAGCCGCCCACCGCGCCTTGGCCCGCGCTCGAATAGGCATTGGCCATCTTCTCGCGCAGCGCGTCGAACAGCGCGCCTTCGAGCTTCGTCCCCGCCGGGGTGAGCCGCAACAGGCGCTGGCGCCGGTCGCGGTCGCCGGTGCGAGTCTCGACGAAGCCGCGATCGGCCAGCTCGGTCAGCACCCGGCCGAGCGACTGCTTGGTGATCGCCAGGATCGCGAGCAGCTCGCTCACCGTCAGGTCCGGCTTGCGGGCGATGAAATAGAGGGCGCGATGATGCGCACGGCCCAGGCCCTGCGCCGCCAGCCCCGCGTCGATCGATCGGGTCAGATGCGCATACCCGAAATAGAGCAGCTCCACGCCGCGCCGGATCTCGGGCTCGCGCAGGAACAGCGGGGAAGCAGGAATTGGGGCAGCCATGTTGACGCTTTCTGCCACCGCGCCTAACCCGCTGCAAGCCGGTCCGGCAGAGTCGAAGGCGAGTGCAATGGAAGACACCACGATCCTGGATTTCGAGTTCGAGGCGCACCCCAATCCGGTCAGCGACGCCGACCGTGCGGCGGTGCTCGCCAATCCGGGTTTCGGCAAGGTGTTCACCGATCACATGGCGGTGATCAAGTACAGCGCCGACAAGGGCTGGCACGATGCGAAGATCCTGCCGCGCGGTCCGATCCAGGTCGATCCGGCCACGGCCGTGCTCCATTATGCCCAGGAGATCTTCGAGGGGCTGAAGGCCTATCGCCTGCCCGATGGCGGCGTGTCGCTGTTCCGCGCGGACGAGAATGCCCGCCGCTTCCGCGAATCCGCCGAGCGGATGGCGATGGCGCCGCTGCCGGACGCGCTGTTCCTGGACTCGATCCGCGAGTTGGTCCGCATCGATCAGAAATGGATTCCGGAGATCGAGGGTGGCTCGCTCTATCTGCGCCCCTTCATGTTCGCGAGCGAAGTGTTCCTGGGCGTGAAGCCGGCCAGCGAATATCTCTACATGGTGATCGCCTCGCCGGCGGGCGCCTATTTCAAGGGCGGCGCGCCGTCGGTGACGCTGTGGGTCTCGGAGCATTACACGCGCGCCGCGCCGGGCGGTACGGGCGCGGCGAAGTGCGGCGGCAATTATGCGGCCAGCCTGGTCGCGCAGAAGGAAGCGATCGACCAGGGATGCGATCAGGTGGTGTTCCTCGACGCGGTGGAGAATCGCTTCGTCGAGGAGCTGGGCGGCATGAACGTGATGTTCGTGATGGACGACGGCTCGATCGTCACGCCGCCGCTGGGGGGCACGATCCTGCCCGGGATCACCCGCGATTCGCTGATCACCCTGGCGCGGTCGCAGGGGATCGAGGTGCGCGAGGAACGCTATTCGATCGACCAGTGGAAGGCCGATGCCCAGAGCGGCAAGCTGCGCGAGGCCTTTGCCTGCGGCACCGCCGCGGTGCTCACGCCGATCGGCAAGGTGCGCGGCCGCGGCTATGAGTTCGTGATCGGAAACGGCGGACCGGGCATCCTTACCGAGAAGCTCAGGAGCGAGCTGGGCGGCATTCAGCGCGGAACCGCGCCGGACCCGCATGGCTGGGTTGAACGGCTCTCCTAAGTCCCTATAAGCGCGCTTCCCGCTGGGGCGTAGCCAAGTGGTAAGGCAACGGTTTTTGGTACCGTGTACCGAAGGTTCGAATCCTTCCGCCCCAGCCAAGGATCACATCCAGGCGCGATGACGGCCCATGAGCGGCCGTCATTCCGCGCGCCGTTCCGCCGAATCCCGGGTATTTGCCGCAAGCCGTGCGGGCGCTGAATCGCGCGGACGAACCGTCGTCGCGGCGAGTTTCCATCATTCGCTGGACCATGGCGACGAATTGCCGCCGCCGAGCGCATGGGCATTGCTTCCATTGCACGCCAAGGCGATAGGCGCTGCCGGATTGATCTGCTTCCCGAAAATAGCCTGTGCTTGATCGACAGGATTCGAGGCAATTTCTGTGACCTGATCGATGCAGAAGGGGCGCGATTGCAGTAGCCCTCAAAGGGGAGGGCATATGCGTCTTCGCTTGTTGGCGTGCACGAGCGCGCTGGCCATAGGTTTCGCGTCGCTGCCGGCGCATGCGCAGGAAGCCACGACCCAATCATATTCGCGGGAAGGATAACTTTAACGGGCCGCACTTTGGGTGGTTGGTGGGGCAATCCGTATGCTGCGGGCTCTCCGCGTGCTCGCGCTATTTCTCGGTCCGCAACCTCCGGGAACACGCCGGATACCCGGCCCCTCCTACGAGACGTTCAGCTGCCGCGCCGCCTCGCGCAGCACTTCGCGCCGAACCTTGCCGAGCGGCGTGAGGGGCAGTGCGTCGATATAGGCGACGCGCACCGGCGGCAGGTCGGGGATGACCAGAGCGCGGCCGATCGCGCCTTCGTCGATCGCGCCCTCGCGGACGATCGCCAGCCAGGGTTGGGCGATGCCCTGCGCGTCCTCGAGCGCGAAGGCGGCAACGCCGGCGACACCCGGGACCATGGCCACGGGCCCCTCCAGCGCGCCGGGAAGGAACTTCTGGCCACCGAAGTTCATCACTTCATCCTCCCGGCCTTCGATCTCCAGCATGCCGTCCGCGCGCATCGCGCCGATGTCGCCCGGATAGAACCAGCCGTCGCGGAAGCGATCGTCCGGGCCGCTGTCGCCGAGATAGCCGCCGACCACATCGGAGCCGCGCATGCGGACGCGGCCGCTGCTGCCGAGCGGGAGAATGCGGTCTCGTTCGTCGACGATCTCGATCTCGGACCAGGGAGTGATCCAGCCGACTGCGGTTTCGCCATCCAGGCTGGCGGCGAATCCGTTGGTGCAGACGCCTGCCTCTGTGGAAGCGTAAGTCACGTTGACAGTGCCGAGACGCAGCGCCGCGCGCGCCCGCAGCTTCGGCGCGGCATGCGCACCGCCGATCGCAATCTGGAGGCCGGGCAGCGGTGTCGCCTCCGCCGGCAGCGCGTCGAGGACGATGGCAAGCTGGGCCGGTGCGGCGAGCATGCCGGTCGGCTGGAGGATCGGCAGCGAGCGGGCGAGGATGGCGGGATCGGAAGAGCCGAACAGCACCGTGCCGCCCTTTGCCCAGCACCAGAGGAACAGCGGCAGCGCGCCGCTTTCGGGGCCGATCAGCGAGAGCAGCCGCTCATAGCCGAAATTGCGCGTCCAGGTATGCTCGATGCGGCGCTCCATCAGCGTCCAGCTCATGCCCACGGCCTTGGGCTCGCCGGTAGAGCCCGAGGAGAGCTGGACTCGGCCGAGCGCTTGCGCATCGACGGCGACCGGGGCGAGTTCCACGGGCGCCGCGGCCAGGGCTGCCGCGAGCCATGGCCCATCGACGAGCAGCGCCGGCGCGTGGGCCGGATCGTCGCTGAGCAGCTTCGCCGCACCGGCCAGCATGACCATCGGCCCGGCCATTTCCGGGATCAGCGACACCGTTGGCACGCCGCGCCGAGCGCAGGCGATTATGAGCAGCAGATGGCGATAGCTGTCGCGCACGCTGATCCCCACCAGCGCGGGCCCCGCTACGCCCGCTCGGTCGAGCGCGGCAGCGGCTTGATCGATGGCGCGGTCGAAGTCGCGGTAGCTGATATGCTCCGCCCCATTGGATACCGCGATGGCGAGCGGTGTCATGCGGGCCGAGAAGCGGACGAGACGGTCGAACATGTCAGATCACCAGCGAAGGAGGGTCAGAAGCGCCAGCTGAGCTGGGCCCGGGCGCCATGGTCGCTCGAACGATCCGCATAGGTGCCGGTGTAGGACACGCCAAGCCGGATATGCTCGCTCAAGTCGAGCGCCAGGCCGAGATCGACCGCGGCGCTGGACCGATCGAGCGGGATGCCATGTGCCTGGAACGCGCTGCCGCCGGCAAAGGCGAGGTCGATCCCGGGCACCCGGTCCCCGAACACCCGGCGCGCCGCCGCCGAACCGTCGAGGCTCAGCCTGGTGCCGCCCAGATCCCAGCCGATCCGCGCCTTGAGGCCGAGGCTGCCATAAGTCGCGTCGAACCCGTTGCCGCCGCCGTGCAGCGCCGCGGCCCCGCCATGCTCGTTCACCCCGCTATCGAACAGCGCGACATGCGCCAGGCCGACAAAGGGCTGGAGATCGATGCCGCCGATGCTGCCCTTGACGCCCAGCTGACCAAAGGCCTGGAAGGTGCGGGCATCGTAATTATCGCCGAGCAGCTGGCGGAGGCTGCCGAATGCGACATGGCGCTGTGAGGCGATCGCGTGCCAGCCATAGGCTGTGCCGAGCTGGATCGAGACCGGGCCATAGGAACCGAGCAGGCTGCCGCCCGCCTGGTAGCTCTCGGCCTTGTGTGTCGCGTTCGAGGTGCGGAACTCGCTGGTGCCGTAGCCGAGCGCCACGCCGATCCGCCAATGGCTACCGAACGAACCGTCGAAGCCGGTGACGAAGCCCTTGGCCGAACGCTTATAGCCTTGCGCCTGGGCGCTACCGTCGACGTCGCGCCACGCACCGGTCACGCGGCCCCAGGCCGCGAGACCATCGGCACCCGCCATCTCGTCACGCACGAGCATCGCATCGCGCATGAAGCGGCTGTCCTCGACCAGCGAAGCGCGCATGCTCGCATAGTCCGAGCCGGCGAGCTGGTCGAAGGCGGCGCGGGCTTCGGGTGCGGTGAGCGCCGCAACGGCTTCGTACACGCCATTGCCCGCGCCGAGCGCCTGTACCCGCGGCGCGACCGCGGCCTGGTTGCCGGTCTGCGCCACGGCGATGAAATCGACCGTGTTGCGCTTGAGGTTCAGCGTCACCGCATTGACGCCATAGGCCAGCGTCGGCGTCAGGAAGGCGAGGTTGGTCGTGACGTTCGAGAAAGTGCCGCTCAGGCCGCCGGCGGCGGTGAGGATCGTGTAGCTGGTATTGGCGGCATAGTTGCCGTCCGTGGCCAGCACGCGCACCGTCGCGCCGCTCGCGATCGAGGCGCTGCCGCCGACGACGATCTTGTCGCTCTGGCCCGCGGCATTGGCCTCCACTTCGAACACGCTGCCCGAGGCGAAGGCGAGATTGCCGGTGAAGGCGAGCGTGCCGATCGAGTTGCCCGGCGCGATCGTGCCGGCGATGCTGGCCGAACCCGCGGTGCCGCTGCCCTGCAGGCGGCCGCCCGCGAGCACGTCGATCGTGCCGCCCAGGGTGCCGTTGAGCGAGAACAGGCTCCCCGCGCCGACGGTGGCGGCACCGGCGAAGCCGGCGCTGTTGCCGGTGAGCAGCACGGTGCCGCCGCCCTGGAACAGCACGCTGCCGGTGCCGCCCAGGGTGCCGGCATAGGTGCCGTTCGCCGCCTGGCTGAAGACCAGGCTGGTGCCCTGGCTCAGATCGACATTGCCGGTGAACAGGGAAGTGGTGGAAACCAGGCTGCCGGCGGTGACTCGCCAGTCGCTGCTGCTCGCGCCGGTGAGGGTGAGCGCGCCGGCACCGGATTTCACATAGCTGCCGCCGCCGCTGATCGTGCCCGCGAAGCTGGCGTTGCCCGCCTGGTCGAACACGACGGTGCCGGCATTCTGGATGCTGCCCTGGATGGAGGCGGCATTGCCGATCAGCGTGCCCGCCTGGACGGCCGTTCCTCCCGCATAGCTGTTGGCGCCGGTCAGCACGAGCGTGCCGAGATCGGTCTTGACCAGCATGGCGCCGCCGGTGAGCGCCGAAGCGATGGTGGCCGTCATGCCGGTGCCGGCGGCGGTGCCGTCGCCGACACGGATGGTCGCCTGGGTGCCCGAGAGCGCCAAGGCGCCGCCAGAGAGCGTATAGCCGCCCGTTGCGAACTGCATGCCGGTGGCCGAGACTTGGCCGGCACCATTGTCGATCGTCACTGCGCCGCCATTGCCCTGGAACACCGCGAAGCTCGGCACCGGCTGCATCGGCCCGTTCACCGTGCCATTGGCATCGGTCCAGTTGCGGGTGCCGAGGCTCCAGCTGCCCGAGCCGCCATCGACGCGGCCATTGTCATGGCGCGCCGCCGCTGCGCCGTCCCAGAAGGCGAGCGTCGCGCCGCTGGTGTTGACCAGGTTGACCTGGCCGATATTGCCCGTCTGCACCGACAGGCCGGCGGCGCCGGCGCCGGTCACCGTGCCGAGGACGAGGCCGTTGTCGATGAGCGCACCGCCATAGGAGAACAGGCGATAGACGCCGGCGCCGAAGCTTGGCTGGGCGGCGATGTTGAGCGTGCCGTCGAGTGTCAGGTCGCCGCCTACCGCGAACAATGCGGTGGCCGAGGGCTGGGACAGGGTGACGTCGATCACCGAGCCCGAAGCGAGGGTGAGCGCGCCCATCGACAGCGTGCCGCCGGTGGTGCCGACCAGATGCGCGCCGTCCGCGATGCTGACCGTGCCGCCGATGCTGCCGGTGCCCGAAAGCGTGCTCGCGACCTGCACGTTGCCGCCCAGCTGGCCGATGACCGCGAGGCCGCCGCCCGATACGGTGGTGGTACCGGCAAAGGCTGCGCTGTTGCCGCTCAGCGCCAGCAGGCCGGTGCCGATCTGCGCGACTGTACCGCTGCCAGAGAAGCTGCCGCCATAGGTCGTGGCGCTGGCCCGGTCGAAGGCGAGCGTGCCGCCGTTGATCTGCGCCGAACCGCCGGCGAAGCTGCCGTGCAGCACCGAAACGCCGCTGTTCTGCACCAGGGTGCCGGTGCCGAGATTTGCGTTCACGGTCGCGCCGTCGAGCATGTAGCTCGCCGCCGAGAGCGTGCCGGTGCCCGTGAGGGTTCCGGCGAGCGCCAGCGTTGCGACGCTGGCGCCGAAGCCCTGGAGGTCGAGCGTCGCGCCGCGCGCTACGGTCACGGCCGCGCCGTCGGCAAGGCGATCCGTGCCGCCGAGCCTCAGCGTGCCGCCGTCGATCCGGACGATGCCGCTCGCGGCGGTTCCGCCGAGCAGCGAGATCCCCGAATGCTGGACGAGCGTGCCGGTGCCGAGATT
>NZ_JBIVQA010000010.1:81123-178203 GCF_044754985.1 Sphingomonas sp. NPDC092440
CAGCGTGCCGGTGCCGCCGAGCGTGCCGGCCAGTGCCAGGCTGCCGATGCCGTCGTCAAAGCCCTGGAGGTCGAGCGTGGCGCCGCCTGCCACGGTCACCACCGCGCCGTCGGCAAGGCGATCCGTGCCGCCCAGGCGCAGCGTGCCGCCGTCGATCCGGACGATGCCGCTCGCGGCGGTTCCGCCGAGCAGCGAGATCCCCGAATGCTGGACGAGCGTGCCGGTGCCGAGATTGGCGTTCACGATCGCGCCGTCCAGCGTCGTCGTTGCCGCGGTCAGCGTGCCGGTGCCGCCGAGCGTGCCGGCCAGTGCCAGGCTGCCGATGCCGTCGTCAAAGCCCTGGAGGTCGAGCGTGGCGCCGCCTGCCACGGTTACCGCCGCGCTGTCGGCGAGGCGATCGCTCGCGCCGAGCCTCAGCGTGCCGCCGTCGATCCGGACGATGCCGCTCGCGGCGGATCCGCTAAGCAGCGAGGTCCCCGAATGCTGGACGAGCGTGCCGGTGCCGAGATTGGCGTTCACGACCGCGCCGTCCAGCGTCGTCGTTGCCGCGGTGAGCGCGCCGGTGCCGCCGAGCGTGCCGGCCAGTGCCAGGCTGCCGATCGTGTCGCTATTGCCTTGCACGTCGAACACCGCACCGGAGGCGACAGCGACCAGAGCCGTATCGGACAGGCGGTCCGACCCGCCAAGGCGCAGCGTGCCGCCGGTCACGTTGATGGTGCTTGCGGCCGCAATGCCGTTCAGGTCGGAAACACCCGAATGCTGGATCAGCGTGCCGGCGCCGAGATTGGCGAGAACCGTCGCGCCGTCGAGCGTGTAGGTGGCGGCGGTCAGCGTGCCGGTGCCGCCGAGCGTGCCGGCCAGCGCCAGGCTGCCGATGGTCTCGTCGTGGCTTTGCAGATCCAGCGTCGCGCCGGCGAGCACCGTCACGATCGCAGTATCGGCAAGCCGCTCGTTCGCGCCGAGCTGGAGCATGCCGCCCTCGACATGCACAGCGGATCCGGCGGACGTGCCGTTGAGCAGCGTGACGCCGCTGCGCTGATAGACCGCGCCGGCGCCCAGATCATGGTCGATCGTGCCGCCGAGCAGATTGTAGATCGCCGCAGTCAGCGTGCCGCTGCCGATCAGATTGCCCGCGATGGTGAAGCTGGCGACGGTCTCGTCGAAGCCGTTCAGGTCGAGCGTCGCGCCGTTGCGCACCTCGAGCGTCGAATCGTCGGCAAGCACCCCGGAGGCCCCGAGGCGCAGCGTGCCGGCATCGACCAGGGTGAGGCCGGAATAGGTGTTGGCACCCGAGAGGGTCAGCACGCCGGTGCCCGTCTTGGTGAGGCCGCCGGTGCCGCCGATCACGCCGCCAAAGTCGCTGTCGTCATCGTCCCAGCCGACCGTCAGCCGGTTGGCGCCAAGGGCCACGGTGCCGTTGCCGGAAAGATTGGCGATCTCGATGTCCGCGCCGGCACCCGAAATGTCGAACGCGCCATGGGCGATCAGCGCGCCGCCGCCGATCGTGCCGGCGCCGGCGAGCGCCAATGTGGCGCCGCTGTCGATCGTGGTGGTGCCGAGATAGTCGTTCGCGCCGCGCAGCGTGCTGGTACCGCTGGCAAAGGCAAGGTTGCCCAGGCCCGAGATCCCGCCCGAAAAGTCGCTGGCGCCGAGCGAAAGGTCGGCGAAGACGAGCCGGACCGTGCCGCCGCCGGTGAGGCGGGTGAGGGCAGTGCTCCATCCTCCGATCGCGAGCGCGCCATCGGCGATGACGGTGCCGCTCGCAAGCGAGCCGCCGTTGAGGAACAGCGTCGCGCCGCTGTTGATGTTCGTGTCGCCCGTATAGGTGTTGGCGCCGGTCAGTATCTGGAAGCCCGAGGCGATGGTCAGGCCGCCGCTGCCCCGGATGACGCCGTCGAAGCTGGTGTTGTCGGGGCTGTTGAGCGTCAGCGTGTTGGCGCCGAGCTCGACCGTGCCGCCGTCGCGCAGGCCGCCGAACTCGGTGGCGCCGCTCGTCACGCCCGAGAGGTCGAGCGTGGCGCCGCTGGCCACGGAAACGGCCGCATTGGCGCCGAGCGTGCCGGTGCCCGAAAGCGCCAGCGTACCGACCTCCACCGTCACGCCCCGAAGCATGTTCTGGCCGGTGAGCGTCAGCGTGCCGGCGCCATTTTTGATGAAGCCGCTGCTCCCCGGGAAGGTCGCTTCCTGCAAGGTGCCGGCGAAGAGAGTCGCCGCGCTGTTGTTCACGGTCAGGCCCTTCGGCCCGAGATTGACGCGGCTGCCCGCGACGCCGGACAGGTTGTTGATCCGCTCGCCGATGCCCGCGCCGACGTTGAGGACCGCGTTCGCGCCGGTGAGCGCGACCGAGGACGCGGCGAGGAGCTGGTTCGGCCCGCTCAGCGAAAGCGTGCCGTCGGCGACGATCACATTGCCGGTGAAGACTCCGCTGCCGGCAAGGTTCGTCGTGCCCGGGCCCGCGATCTTCAGCGTGCCGGCGCCCGACAGACCGTTCACCTGGACGGTGCCGGTCCGGTTGGTGGTCAGCGTGCCGCCGTTCAGCGTGATCGCGCCGCTGAGCGAGCCATTGGCGCCGCCATCGCCGATGGTCATGCCCGCACCGTTCAGCAGCGTGGTGATGCCGCCATAGCTCCAGTCGGTGGTGACGGTCTGGTGGCCCGAGGCGATCGTCACCGCGCCGTTGTTGTAGCCCGCCGCCTGGGTGATGGTGCCGGCGAAGCCGCTCTCGCCGCCATTGCCGGCGATGCTGAGCACGCCGTTGCCGAGCCGGATGTCGCCCGTGCCGGTGAAATTGGTGAAGGAGAGCGCGCCGGTTGCGCCAGACACGTCGAAGATGCCGTTCACGGTGACGGTCGGGCTGGCGATCGTGCCGCTGCCCGTCAGCGCGAGCCCCGCGCCGGCATCGATCACGGTGGTGCCGGTATAGGTGTTGACGCCGCCGAGCGTGAGCGCGCCGCCGGTGAGGCGCAGCCCGCCACTGCCTTGGATCACGCCCGAGAATCCGGCGCCCGCGCTGCCGATGGTCAGGTTCTTGTCGCCGAGCGTCACGGTGCCGATGCCGGCGAGCCCGCCGATCGCGTAGCCGGCGCCCGTCACGCCCGACAGGTCGAGCGTGCCGCTGGCCATCGTCATTGCCACGCCGCCGCCGATCGAACCGCTGCCGGCGAGCGCGAGCGTCCCGCCGTCGATGCGCACCGCTGCCAGATCGCTCTGGCCGGTGAGGATGAGCCTGGCGGTGCCGGCGAGCGTAAGCGCCGGCGCCGGGGAAATCGCGCCGCTCGCCGCATCGTCGAAGCTGCCGGCGAACATGGCGTCGACACCCTGGACGATGCGCATGCCATGATCGCCATAGCGGACCACGGCGCCGGAGACGCCCGAGAGCGTGTTGATCGTCCCGCCCGCCACGGTGAGGTCGAGCACCGCGCCCGCGCCGGTAAGCGCGATGCCGCTGCCGTTCGACAGCACCTGGCCGGTGTCGAGCGTGAGGGTGCCGTCCGTAACGGTGACGGCGCCGGTGAAGCCGGCCGCGCCGCCCAGGCGGGTGGTGCCGCTGCCCGCCTGGACGAGGCTGCCGCCACCGACCAGGCCGGTGACCGAGAGGCTGTCCGAACGATTGACGGTGAGCGTGCCGTTCGCGGTGATCGCGCCGCGCACCGATCCGCCGGTGCCGCCATTGCCGAGGGTGAGGCCGGCGCCCTGCGCGATGGTCGTCGCGCCATTGGCATTGGCGCCGGTGAGGGTCAGCGTGCCGCCGGCTATGACGAGGGTGCCGCCATTGCTGTCGCCGATCACGCCGGAGAACATGCCGCCATTGTTGATGGTCAGCATGTTGCCGTTGAGGATGAAGCTGCCCGCGCCGGAAAGGCTGCCGATGGTCTCGTCGGAACCGAACAGCTCGGCGGTGCCGGCCGCGCCGATGATCAGCGCTGATGCATCGTCGATCGCGCTGCCGTAGAAGAGGCGCAGCCGTCCGTTGTTGACGGTCGTGGAGCCGGTATAGCTGTTGTTCCACAGCGAGAGGATGCCCGAGCCCGCCTGGACGAGATTGCCGGCGCCGCCGCTGATGTTGGCGACGGTCCAGTCGTCGGACTTGTCGATCGTCAACGTGCCGTCGCCGAGCACGAAGTTCGTGCCATAGAGGTAGCCGTTGGCGCCGCCATCCCCGAGCGTGAGGTTGCCGCCGTTCAGCGCGATCGTGTTGAGCGAATTGTTGCCGGTCAGGGTCAGCGTGCCGCCGGTCAGGTTGAGCGTGCCGTTGTTGAACTGGCCGGCATAGCTGCCGCCATTGGCGATCGTCAGCGTGTAGCCGTTGAGGAAGGCGGAGCCACCCCCGCCCGAGAAGCTGCGGACGCTCGCATCCGCGTTGAGCAGCTGGAAAAAGCCGTTCGCCGCAACGTCCGAACCGGCAAGCGATCCCGCGCCGCTCAGGTTGAGCTGCGCGCCGCTGGCGATCGTCGTGGTGCCCGAATGGGTGTTGGCGCCTGCGAGGGTCGCGACGCCGGCGGCGAGCGTGACGCCGCCATTGCCGGAGATCACGCCGCCGAAGCTGTTGCCATTGGCGGCCGCGGTGATCGTGAGCAGCTTGTCGCCCAGGACCACCGATCCGCCGGTGCCGCGCAAGTCCTTGATCGATGCACCTGCGCCGCTCATGCCGGAGATATCGAAGGTGCCGCCGTTCACCGCGACATAGTTGGCGCTGGCGAGCGTGCCGCCGCCGGACAGGGCGAGGGTGCCCTGGTTGATCAGCACCGGCAGCAGCAGGTCGCTATTGTCCCCCGTGAGGGTGAGCGTGCCCGCGCCGCTCTTGGTCAGCGCCCCCGTCGATGTCGGGGTGCCGCCGAGCGTGCCTGCGAAGATCGTGTTCGCGCTGTTCGCCAATGTCGTGCTCTTGCTTGACAGCAGCACCCGGCTGCCCGCCACGCCGGACAGATTGTTGAGGACGAGGCCATCCGCATTGAGGCCGGCGGCGTTGAGCACTGCGCTCGCGCCGGTCAGCGCGATGGCGGAGCTGCTGTCCAGCGCGCCGGTGCTCGAGAGCGACAGCGTGCCGGCCTCGATCGTCGTCGTGCCGGTGAAGCTGTTGGCCGAGCCGAGCACCAGCGTGCCGATGCCGCGCTTGACCAGGGCGCCGCTGCCGGAAACCGTGCCGATCTGCGAGTAGGAGCCGGTTTCGTCGAATATGATCGTGCCGTCGTTGGCGATGGCGCCGTAGCCATTGCCCAGCGCGGTTCCAGCTCCCTGAAGCGTCGCGCCTGCCAGGATCCGCGTGCCGCCGCTCCAGAAATTATTCTGGTTGGTGAGTATGATCGTGCCCGCGCCGCCGATCACCAGCGGCTGGCCGGTGCCCTGTTCGAGGATCTGGCCGGTTAGCGTCGCGACCACGCCGGTGTCCGCTTCCAGGCGGGTGGGATCGTTTGTCGGATCGACCGAGGCCAGGATGATCTGGTTCGCATAGCTGCCCGTCGCGGCAAATTGGATCGTCGGGTCGATCGCGGTGATCGTGCCGGTGCCGAACGCGCCGGCGCCGAGCGCGCGGATCGTCGCGCCGTTGACCTTGATCGTGCCGGTGAGCCCGGTGCCGCTGAAGGCCAGCGTGCCGCTCGGGGTGCCGTCGCCGGCGGTGATCGCCATTGCCGGGCTCGCGGCCGCGCCGCTCAGCGTCCAGGTGCCGGTGCCGACCTTGTCGAGGATCTCGAAGCTGGTGACGGTCGCCAGGTTCAGCGTGCCCGTGGTCGGGCCGCCCAGCACCACCGTATCGGTGCCGTTGCCGCCGGCAAGCGTCCCGAACGTCGCGCCGGTCATGATGTTGATCGTGTCGTTGCCGTTGCCGAGGCTGATCGAGCCGATCGTGGTCGAACCGGAATTGAGCGTGACGGTGTCGTTGAAGGTCGACAGCGAGATCGCTCCCGAACCGCCCGAGATGGTGCCGTCATTGACCACCGTGGTCGCGGCCCCGGCGGAAGTGATGCCATAGGACACGCCGATCAGCGAACCGGTGTTGGTGATGCTGCCGCCACCGTTCATCGTTGCGCCGACCGAGCCGTTGACGCTGCCCGAGTTGAAGACGGTCGCCGAGCCCGAGGGGACGTAGATGCCGAAGCTGGTGGCGTTGATCGTGCCGGAATTGCTCAGCGTCGATCCCGAGGCGTCGGTTCTTATGCCGATATTCGCAGTGATCGTGCCGCGATTGTCGAGCGTCGACGCGAGGCCGGTGCTGCGCAGGCCGGAGCTGGCGTTGCCGGTGGCGTTGATCGTCGCATGGTTGGTCGCGGTGCCCCCGGCCGAGAGCATGATGCCCGCGGCGTTGCCCGCGTTGATCGTACCATGATTGTCGATCGTGCCTGCCGCGCCGCGAACGTCGATGCCGGCGCCGCCGCCGGTGATCGTCGCGCCGCTGTTGTTGGTCAGCGAACCGCCCATGTCCAGATAGATGGCGGCATAGCCGGAGCCGCTGGAGATCGTGCCGCCGTTGGTGATGGTCGCCGCGGCGCCGAGCACATTGATGCCGATGCCGCCGCTGCGGATGCTGGCGCCCGCATTGTTGACCACGGTGCCGCCATTGCCGAAATGGACGCCGGTGCCGCCGCTGCCGCCGATGATCGAGCCGCTGTTCGTCACCATGCTGGTCTGGGCCAGGTGCACGCCCGTGCCGGCCGTGCCGGCGCCGGAGATGGTCCCGCCATTATCCACCGTCGTCGCCGAAGCGAGCACGATGCCGTTGTCGCCGCTGATCGTACCGCCGGCGTCGTTGGTGATCGAATTGGTGCCGGTCGTCCCGTTGGAATAGATGCCGAAGGGCACGCCGCTGATCGTGCCGCTGTTGGCGGTCAGGGTGATGTTGCCGTTCAGGTTGATGCCGGCATCGTACAGCCCGCTGATCGTGCCGCTGTTGGAAAGCGTGACGGGGCCGATGGCGCTGATGCCATAGTCCGTGCCGGTGATCGTCCCGGCATTCGCCACGGTCAGCAACTCGCCGCTTCCGTGCGAGATCGCGGCCGCATAGCCGCTCATGCCTTCGCCGAGGATCCGTCCGCCGGCGTAGTTGTTGATCGTCAATTCCCCCGACGTGGCGGGGTTCTCGATTCCGGTATAGCCGTGGATCAGGCCGTAATTGTTGACGATGACCGCGCCCGTGGCGCCGGCGATATGATTGATCGCCGAATTGACTGCTGCGATCTCCGCGCCGCTGTTCGTGGCTGAGCCGTTGGTGAGGACGGTCGTGCCGCTGCTCGCGAAGATGCCGATCGCCGAACCATAACCATCGCCGCCGGTGCCGGTATTGGTGACCGTGCCGAGATTCTCGATCGAAGCGCCCGCGCCCACCACATTGATGGCCAGATAGTCGCCGCCCAGAATCGCCCCGGTGCCGGCAATTCCGAGCGTACCGCCCGTCACGGTGACCGGGCTCGTAAGGGTGCCGGTGAACGTCAGCGTGCCCGACCGATGCTCGATGCTCTCGAAATCGGTCAGGGTGGCGATCGACCTGCTGTTGCCCGCGCCCAGGTCGCTGACAAAGGCGTCGGTGCCGGCGCCGCCGTCGACGAGCCCGTTCAGGATGCCGCCTCGCCAGAGGAACAGGTCGTCGCCGCCGCCGAACTGGACATTGCCGGTGATCGAGCCGGTGGCCTCGAGCGTGAGCGTGTCGGCGCTGGCGCCGGCGGTGCTGACGAACGAACCCTGGAAATCTCCTGCGACGATGATCGAGGTATTGCCGGTGCCGCCGTTGACGATGTCACCGATCGTCGTCGAGCCCTGTTCGAGCGTTGCGCCGTGCAGGCCCGATCCCGCAAAGAGGATCGCCCGGTTGCCGCCGTTGATCGTGCCTCCGGTGCGGTTGGTGATCGAGAAGACCTCGTTCGAGGTGCTCAGCTGCTCGATCGTCGCGCCATTGCCCGGGGCGCCCTCGGCACCGTTGCTGATCGTGCCGGCATTGTCCAGCGTGCCGCCGCGCATGAGGATGGTGCCATAGCCGGCCTGGCGGGTGTTGCCGCGCACCGCGACCCCGCTGGCGACGGATATGTCGAACAACCCGGTATAGCTGCCGTCGGCATTGTACGCCGCGTGCCAGCCGGTTGTGACGTCGCCGCCGATCTGCACGGTATTGACCCCGCCCGACTGGGCGTTGAAGGCGATGCCGCGATAGATTGACGAGATCGCGGCGCTGGTGGCGATCCGGACGCCGCCGCTGCCCTGGTTCGTCGCGTTGATGGCATAGCCATGCTCGTTGTTGGTGCTGCCGATCGCGGCGCTGATATCGATGGAGATCGACCCCGTGTTCGCCGCGTTGGTGATCGATGCGCGCACCGCGGAGGGTATCGAGAGCCCATATTCATTGTCGATCGTTCCGGTGCCGCTGGTGCGGATCGCGATCGACCCGCTGGCGCCAGAGGTGGTGGCGGTGATGGAGTTGCCAAGGGGGCCGAGGATCGCGGCCCGGTTGTCGACGGTTATATTGCCCGAATAGGTCGTGTTGATGGAGATCCCGGTGCCGCCATTGACCATGGTCCCGCCCGTGGTGGTGACGTTGACGTCGCCGGCTCCGGTCGGACGCACCAGGACCGATGAATAGGCCGATGTCATGTCGACCATGCCGAGCTGCAGATCGACGCCTGCTCCCTTGGCGAGGATCCCGCCGGCGGTCGCGCCCGAAGCGCCGCTCAGGTTCAGCGTGCTGTCGATGTTCAGCAGGCCGTTGTTGATCAGCGACGCCTGCCCGGTTTGCGAGGACAGATAGATTCCGAGCTCGCTGGTCAGGCTCGTCCGGCTTCCGCTCTCGATCGTCACGCGCACATTGCCGTCGCCGGAGACGGCCAGGGCCTGCGCGTCCGGGTTGCCGACATCGATCCGGCCGTCGATCGCATTGGTCCCGCGCAGCGTCAGTGAGGTCCCGGCTCCGGCCGCCGCGCGCTGCTCATAGGCGGCGACACTGCCGGTGGTCCGGGTATCGGTAGCGATGGTGACGCCGTCGAGCAGGACGTTGCCGGTGTCGGTGATGAGGACGCCGCCATTGGGATTGGTCGTGTCCGTGATCGCGCCGCCGGTATAGGTGATCGTGCCGCCCTGGCGCGGGCTGGCCGTCGACTGGGCATGGGCCGGCATCGCGGCGGCCGCGGCGACCAGGGCAGTCGAGGCGAGCAGGAGATTGCGGGCGCGGCGCGGCGTGCGCAGGATCGGAACGGTCATCTTCATTCCCTCAGCTCGGCGCTTGACGCGCGCATATGCGAAGCCGCGCGCACGGGAACGGCCCGACACGCGGCAAATGATCTTCGGTTGGGAGATTCGCCGGCAACCCGTCGACGATGTCAGACGGTGTGGAATGTCTTTCGCATGGTGCCCCCGTCGCCCCTGAAACGAGCGCTTTCCTTAGGGGAAGCTCCAAAATGGCTCAATGAAACAAATTGGTACTATTTCGCTATCGTGGGAGAAATTTTCCAGTAAATACAATTGAGTTTCAGCTCGATCTCACGGAATTCCCCACAAGCCCATGGCCTCGCAACCCCCGCCGCTGCCGCCTTATGCTACTGCCGACAATTTGAAGCGGCACCCCCGGTTCGACGCGGCGGTATCCAACCTGATCGACGGTCTCGCCACACTGTACGGCGCGGATCGGCGGCTCATCCGCGAGCTTTCCGAATATAAGCGCGCGGTCACCTTCATGCTGGCGATCTGCATCGCCGCGGGCGAACGGGAAGAGGATCCGGAGACCTGGCTGACGGTCGCCAGGCTCGTCGAACTGGCCAAGATCATGGCGATCGGCCCGGCGCGCCGGGTGCGTCGCTATGTCGAGGAGATGCGTGCCGACGGCCATCTGATCGAGACGCCCATGGCGGAAGATCGGCGCCGGCACCGGCTGCACCCCACCGAGGCGATGCTCGCGATCGATCGGGAGTGGGTGGCGGTATTTCACGCCCCCCTGGCACTGATGTTCCCCGACGAGCCGCGGTATCAAGTGGCAGTCTCGCAGGACCGGGCCTATCACCATTATTATCGGGCGCGCTCGCTGATAACGCTCGCCATGGCCCGTGAGACGATGGTCGAGCATCCGCCTGTCGATTCCTTCCTGCACCAGGCGGGCGGTGCGCGTATCCTGGCCACGCTGCTGCAATCGGCGCGCGACAATCCTGACGGTTGGACTGAGCCCGGCTTCTACTCGCTGGCAGCCGAGCGCAGCGCCACTACCCGCGTGCATGTTCGCGGCATTCTGCGCAACGCCGCGGTTGCCGGCTATGTCGAGATAGGCGAGGGCCAGGGCACGCGCGTTCGCGCGACCGCTGCACTTGTGGAGGATTTCAGGAATTGGTCGGCGGACTCCTTGGCGACCACCGATCTCGTCTCGCTGCTGACCCAGTCGCTATGAGGCCGCCCGCGGCCTGAGCCACGGCAACATCAATGCTGCCGACGGCATCGGTCAGCTCGCGGAGCTGGCTGCCGTGTCCGCCGCCGGCGAGCACGGAGCCGCTGTCGCATCCGGCTGCCGGCGCGCTTCGCGTTCCTCGATCGCGACCTGGGCTGCTCCGCCGGACGCCGGCGGAAAATATTCCGAAAGCAAGATTGCGCCCCGGCACATCCGTGCGTCCGGCGGGAAGTCCCGAGCCGGAGCGGGGAGGCGGGTCACGGAAAAAACGCCGTGGCCCGATCCCCCGGAGGCCTGGCCTCCGGGGGAAGGGCAACCGCGTGGTTACATGCGCAGCGAGACACCGGCGACGATCTGCCGGCCAAGCAGATCATAGCCCATGATCGTGTTGCCGCGCAGCAGGCCGATGCGCGAACGGCTGTCCGGCACGATCGGCGGATCGCGATCGAAGATGTTGTTCGCGGCAAGCCGGAACGTCATCTGCTTGGTGACGTCGAAGGTGAGCGCCAGATCGAACCAGTCATAGGCCTTGATGCCCGGGAACTGGTCCCGCAGCTGGCTGGGGGCCGCCGTCGGGATACCGGTGCTGGCCGGCGCATAGACGTCGAGCGGCATGCCCGCGCGGTGGCGCCAGTTCACCGAAACGCTGGCGATGCGCTCCGGCAGGACCCAGGTGGCGCGCATCTGGTGCGCCCATTTGGGCATGCTCTCACCGCATGAATTGCCCCAATAGCCGACGCAATTGCGCGAGGTGGCGGTGGGCGATGCCTGCGAGGCGACCCGCGTCATCAGCGTGCCGTTGAAGATCATCTCGAGGCGGCCGACCGATCCCATGCCGACGTCATATTGCCCCTGGAAGTCCCAGCCATGCGACTGCGAGCGATAGCCGTTCGCCGGGCCGCGCGCGACCCAGCCGGTGGCCGGACGCGTCGCCGGCGAACTGTACAGCGTGCCGTCCGCATTGCGGACGATGGCGCGGCAGAAATACTCGTTGCCGGTGGTGAGGCAGTCGTTGATCAGGTTCTGCGGCTGGAGGAAGTCGAGCTGGTCCTTCAGGTCGATCAGCCAGCGATCGACCGAGACGGTCAGCCCCCGCACGAAGCGCGGGCGGAACACTACGCCGAACGTCTTGGTGTAGGCGGTTTCCGGCGTGAGGTTGAAGCCACCCTCGCGAACGGAGCAGCGATCGTCGGGGCAGATCAGCGTGGGGCTGTTATAGAGGTTCGCCGGCAGACCGGTATTGGCGCATTGCTGCTGCGTTGCGGCCGGGGCGATGCGCGGTCCGCCGGGGTTGGCCGCATCGATCCGGGGGGCGCAGGGGTCCGCGTAGAAGCCCTGGTTCCAGAAGATGTTGGACGCGCTGGCGGCGGTGCCGACGCCCGGTGCCGCCTGCGCCTTGTTGAACGACGCACGGAAGCTGATGTCCTCGACCGGCGACCAGATGCCCTCGATCTTCCAGGTGCCGAACTTGTTGTCCAGGCGGTTATACTTGGACAGGCGATAGCCGCCGTTCAGCTGGAGCAGCTTGGTCCAGGACTTGTTCTCGACCAGCGGCACCTGGATTTCGGCATAGCCCTCCAGGATGCTCTGGGTGACGCGCTGGTTCGTGCCGCCGTTGTTATCCTGGTAGATCTGGTTGACGATGGTGCGTTCCATCTCCTCGCGATATTCGCCGCCCAGCGCGATCGCGATGCCCTGTTCGGCGAGGGGCGAGGCGATGCCGTATTTGCCGAGATCGCCGCTGACGGTGCCGACGAACTGCAGCAGGCGCGGAATGCGCGTGCTGATGCCGCCAGAGGCGTTGCCGTACAGATAGCTGTTGAGCGCCGTATCGTTATTGAACGGCGCGAAGGCGTTGAACGGCACGCAGTTCCTGTCGGTGCCGTTGACCACCGAGCGGCAGGTCGGGCGGCCGTTGACGTTCACCACGTCGAGCGAGCGGTTGACGGTGGCGAACTCCGCGGCCGGCACGTCGATGGTGTCGAGCTGCGCGCGCGAGAGCATGCCCGCCACGTCATAGGACCAGACATCGTCCAGCACGCGGCCACGCACGCCTGCGACGACGCGATAGCCCGAGTTGATGAACTGCTGGCGGACCAGCGGCATCGAATCGAAGCGATAGCGCACGTCGAGCGGCGCATACTGACCCGCCACGCCCGCATTCGCTCCGCACAGGGTCTGCGCCTGGGATGCCGAGAGGAACGGGTTGTCGCAGTTCACCTGGTAGGGCGTGTTGCCATAGACGCTGTACGAATAGGTGCGGTTCAGCATCGTGTTGTACGACTTGTCCCGATACCACAGCGCGTTGCCGTACAGCTCGATATGGTCGGTCAGCTGCGCGGTCAGGAAGCCGCCCGCGTTGACGCGGTTGAACGCCCGCTGGAACGCCCAGTCGTCATAGGGGTTGGCCGAGGCGCCAACCGGGCCGCTGTTGATCGGAATGAAGGTGCCGTTGCCGTTCGGGTTGTTGACGAGCACCGTCCCGCTGCTGGCGCCGGCGCGCGGGATGATCGTGCCGGCCGGGGTGTAGGTCGCCCGCGAGCAGGAGAGCGGCGAGGTGTTGCTCGTCGTCACCACTTCGCAGACGGCATTCGCGCGGTCGCGCAAGCGAACCAGGCTCGACTGGCGATAATTGACGAAAGCCGAGATGTTGACGCGGTTGTCGAACAGGTTGGTGCCGGCGGCGAGGCTGACATCGGCACGGCCGCCGTCGTTGCTCATGCCGCTGGCGGAATTGAACCCGGCCCGCTGCGCGGCCTCGGTCACCGCGCTGGAGCGGTTGTTGTGGTTGAAGAAGCTGTAGTTGCCGTTGATGTGGATGCCGTTGAAATTCTTCTTCAGGATGAAGTTCACGACGCCCGCGACCGCATCCGAACCATAGACCGCGGAAGCGCCGCCGGTCAGCACGTCGACCCGCTCGACCAGCGCGTTCGGGATGATGCCGACGTCGACCGTGTTGGGCAGGCCGATGCGCATCCCGTCGATCAGCATCAGCGTGCGCTCATAGCCCAGGCTGCGCAGCTTGATGCGCTGGCGGCCTTCGGAGTCGCTGAAATTCTGCTCGGAATTGACCTGCACCTGCGGCAGGCGGTTGACCACTTCCTCGATCGTGGTCGCGCCCTGTGCGGCGATCTCGGCGGCGGTGGTGGTGACGATCGGCGCGGCCGAGCGGTTGTTCAGGCGAACGATGCGGGTGCCGGTGACGACGAGGGTGCCGTCGTCCCGGGCGTCGGTGGCGGCGCTCCCCGCAGTGTCCGGCACGGTTTCCTGCGCCATGGCCGGTGCGGCGAGCAATACCGCGAAACATGTCGAACTCAGCAACAATGCATTGAATTTCTTCATTACTTCCCCCCTTTTGAAATCGATACGGTTACTTGGTCGTTGCGGGCTTATTCAGGCTCTGGGCGGCCTGGACCTGCGTCCGCCCCGCAAGGTCGGTCGCGGCGAAGGTGAAGCCGGGCTGAAGCGCGAAGGCGCCGATCCGGCCGTGATGGTCGATCGCGAGGAACCCCACCTGCACGTCGCGCACGGCGTCGCCGCGCAGCCTGGCGATGTGGAGTACCGCCTCGCGGCAAGCGGCCTGGGGCGACATGCCGGCGCGCATCGACGCGACCACCCGTGCCGACCCGGCGATCCGGGTGACTTCCTCGCCCACGCCGGTGGCCGTGGCGGCGCCGACGCCGGCCTCGACGAACAGGCCCGATCCCGCCTGGGGCGAATCGCCGACGCGGCCGCGCAGCTTGAACGCCATGCCCGAAGTGGTGCAGGCGCCGGCCAGCCGCCCGTCCGGCGCGCAGAACAACATGCCGATCGTGTCATGGTCGAGCGCCGAGCCGCGCTGGTTCTCGATATTGACGACCGGCTTGTACCGGGCGGTCCGGAGCCAGTCGCGCCATGCCTTCTCGGCCTCCGGCGTCGGCATCGCGACCTTGTCGAAGCCCTCGGCCTCGGCGAACTGGTGCGCGCCTTCGCCGACCAGGAAGGTGTGCGGCGTCTTTTCCATCACGCGACGCGCCACCGAGATCGGATGCGCGAAATCCTCGAGCGCGGCGACCGCGCCGACATTGCCGCGATCGTCCATGATGATCGCGTCGAGCGTCACATGCCCGTCACGATCGGGATAGCCGGCATGGCCGACCGAATGGTTCTCGGGATCGGCCTCCGGAATGCGGGCGCCGGCTTCGACTGCGTCGAGCAGGCTGCCGCTCCTGCGCCACTGGGCATGGGCCGCGGCGTTGGCGGCGGCGCCGAAATCCCAGGTCGACAGGATCAGCGTGCGTTCCGCGTCGCGGGCGAGCGCGGGCGCGGCAGCGCCAAGGGCGGCGCCTCCCATTCCCAATGCCATGGCGCCGCGGCGAGACGTTCTCATCGATGAAATTACCCCAGTTACCCGCCGCGTGGCCGCGGCCTTGCCGTGCCGGGGCACCGATTCCATGCCCTTGACTGTAGTCAAGCTGTCATAGGTGAAAATCTATTTCAATTCCAAAAAAAGACTGCTGATGTCCTGTGTCGCGAACATCCCGCGCGGCAGTTGCAAAATTACGCCACTCGCGCCGGGGCGGTGCGGGGCGGGGCTGCTACGACAGCGGCGTCTCCCGGCCAAGTGCCAGATTGAGGAGCCATTGTCCTCTCTCGTCGCCCCCGTTCTTCCCCGTCATCGCCGCTAGTATCCCGGCCGTCCCCGCGCGGGCGGGGATACCGAAAAATTGGGTGTGGGCCCCGGACCGGGGTCGGAACGCGACCGACGCTTTGGTCCGTCACCACGCGCAGGCGAGGTGAGGTGCCCATTGCATCGCGGTCGGGTCCCGATCCTCAGCAGGTGAGACTTTACAACATAACATCTTTGTTGCATCGCGGCGGCCGTGAACGGCAGTCGCCCGAATCGCTTGCGCGAAACGAGGACGCCGCGGGGCGGGCAGCGCACCGCGACGCGGTGGGCGCTGCTCTGCGCCCTGCTCCTCGCGTTCGTCTGGCAGGGTGCCGTCGTCCAGACGCACAATCACTTCGATCGCGGCGTCGCCCTGGAAGCGGCGGGGCTGGCCCCGGCCGGCGCCGGCAAGGCGACGGATCGCCAGGCACCCGCGGATTCCCCGGCGAACTGCCCGATCTGCCGGGAAGTGGCGAATATCGGGGCAGTGCTGCTGCCCGCGCCGGTCGCGCTTGCCGCGCCGGCCCCGGTCGCCTTCCGCGCCGCGCCGGTGCACCTGCCCATACTCTCCTTCTTCGAACCTCCGCGAACCGTCCGCAGCCGGGCGCCGCCACGATCGCTCCAGGCCTAGGGAATCCGGACCGTCCCGGTGCGGCGCAATGCCGCGCCGTGCCCGGCATCCTCGTCCCTCCCGCGAAAAACCAAGGTTCTCGGAGTCTTATTTCCATGCGTCATCTGTTCCTGCTGCGCGCGGCCACGCTCGCGCTCGCCATCCCCGCCGCCGCGCACGCCGCCGGCCCCGACAGCAACAATCCGCCGGCCACTCCGGCCACTCCGGCCACTCCGGCCAATCCCGCCACTCCCGCTCCCGCCAATGATGACGGCCCGGATGGGCAGAGCACCACCGGCAACAAGGGCAACGAGATCGTCGTCACCGGCATCCTGCCGACCAGCGAGCGGGACGTGCTCGCCGGCACCTCGGTCGTCTCGGGCGAAGTGCTCACCCGCGATCTGCGCCCGAGCATCGGCGAGACGCTGTCCAAGCAGCCCGGCGTCTCGGCCACTTCCTTCGGCCCCAGCGCCTCGCGGCCGATCCTGCGCGGCTTCCAGGGCGAGCGCGTCCGCGTGCTCACCGACGGGATCGGCTCGATCGACGTCTCGAACACCTCGGCCGACCATGCGGTGATCATCGATCCGCTGCTGGCCGAACGCATTGAGGTGCTGCGCGGCCCGTCGGTGCTGCTCTACGGCTCCTCGGCGATCGGCGGCGTCGTCAATGTGATCGACAAGCGCATTCCGCGCGCGCTGCCCGAGAACGGCTATGACGTGGACGCGATCGCCACCTATGGCTCGGCCGCGAAGGAGCGTTCGATCGCCGGCTCGGGCGATGTCGCGCTGGGCGGGCATTTCGTCTTCCACGCCGACGGCTCCTATTCCAAGAGCGACGACCTGAAGATCGGCGGCTATGTGCTGAGCCCCTCGGCCCGGGCGCAGGCGCTCGCCGCCGCGGCGGGGCCGACCACGCCCGACGATCCCGATTTCGCCGAGACCGCGGCGCTCCGGGGCAAGCTGCCCAACACCCAGGCCGAGACCTGGACCGCGGGCGCCGGCCTGGCCTATGTCAGCGATACCGCCAATATCGGCGTGTCCTATTCGCATTATGACAGCCTTTACGGCGTGCCCATCCGCTATGCGCTCGCCTCGGGCGAGGAGCAGGAGGCACCGCGCCTCTCCGTGCTCCAGAACCGTTTCGACTTCCGCGCCGACGTCGATACCGGGGGCGGCTTCATCGACAAGGTCCGTGCGCGCGCCGGCTATGCGAATTATCGCCATTTCGAGCTCGGGGAGGACGGCTCGATCGGCACCGCCTTCTACAACAAGGGCTTCGAGGGGCGGCTGGAGCTGGTCCAGGCCAATCGCGGCGGCTGGCAGGGCGCCTCGGGCGTGCAATATTACCATCGCAACTTCAACGTGGTGGGGGACGAAGCCTTCCTGCCGCAGAACAATACCAGCCAGATCGGCCTGTTCACGCTGCAGCAGCTCGACTTCGGCAAGCTGCGTGCGGAGGGCGGCATCCGCTACGAGCATAGCAGCCTCCAGTCGAACCCGGCGGCGGGCGACCTGCGCTTCCCCAATGCCAAGCGCAACTTCGATGCCTTTTCGGGATCGGCGGGGCTCTCCTATGCCCTGTCCGATGACGTGCGCATCGGCATCAACGCTTCGCGGACCGAGCGCGCGCCTTCGGGCGAGGAGCTGTTCGCCAATGGCGGCCATGCGGGCACCCAGGCCTGGGAGCTCGGCAATCCCAATTTCGGGCTGGAGAAGTCCTGGGGCCTCGAGACGACGCTGCACGTCCACAAGGAGGGGTTCAGCTTCGACGCCTCGGCCTATTATGACTGGTTCGACGGCTATATCTCCGAGAACCAGGTCGCGCAGAGCGTCTGCCAGGCGGCGGCGCTGCCGAGCGGTCGCACCGTCGACCTGCCCTGCTTCCAGTTCCAGCAGGTCAAGGCCCGCTATTACGGGCTCGAGGGCGACCTGTCCGCGCGGCTGGCCCGGATCGGGGACTATGCGATCAACTTCGACCTGCTGGGCGACTATGTCCATGCCAGCCAGGGCAATGGCGATCCGGTGCCCCGGATCCCGCCGCTGCGCGTGCTCGGCGGCCTCGAGGCGCAGTCGAGCCGGCTGACCGCGCGCGTCGAGGTCGAGCATGTCTGGGCGCAGGACCGGATCGCGGCGTTCGAGACGCCGACCGCCGGCTATACGCTCACCAATGCCTCGCTGAGCATCCGGCCGTTCGCGCAGAACCGGAAGATCTCGCTGACGCTGAGCGCCAACAACATCTTCGACGTCGATGCGCGGCGCCATTCGAGCTTCCTGAAGGATTTCGCGCCGCTGGCCGGCCGGGACCTGCGGGCGACGCTGCGGCTGGGCTTCTGATCCGGCGGGTGGCGCGCCGCGAACGCGCGCCGCCCGGCCGTCCCTTCGGCTTGGAGATACCGCATGCGTTGCGATCCGCACGCAGGCCGGACCCGCGCGATCGACCTGGTCGAGCGCGCGGCGGTCGGCGCGTCCCTGCTTTGCCTGGTTCATTGCGCCGGGCTGCCCCTGCTGCTCGCGGCGCTGCCCGCATTATCGCGGGCGCTGGCGATCCCCGAACAGCTGCACCTCTGGCTGCTTGCTTTCGCCGTCCCCAGCTCGGCGCTGGCGCTGATCGGCGGCTATCGGCGGCACGACCAGCCGGAGATGCTGGCGCTGGGCGGTGCCGGGCTCTCCCTGATGGCCGCCGCGGCGCTCGTCTTCGCCGAGAGCGCGGCGGAGGCGCCGGTGACGGTCGCCGGCAGCCTGTGCCTTGCCGCGGCGCATATCGGCAACTGGCGGCTGCGGCACCGCGGCCACCGCCATGGCTAGGCGCCGCGCGGGCGCGCTGGCCGAGCGGATCGTCGCGCTGCTCGCACGGGCTCCCGGTCCGCTCGGCGGCCTGGAACTGGTCGAGCGCTTGCGGGACGGCGGCGATCCGGCCGCGCCCAGCCTGGTGTTCCGGGCGCTGCGCCAGCTCGTCGATGCCGGCAAGGTGCAGAAGCTGCTGCTGGCGCGCGGCTATCTGCTGCGGGAGGATGGCGGCCAGCCGCTCTACCTGCACTGCACGCAATGCGGCGCGATCCTGGTGGCGCCGGGCGAAGCGGTGCGGGCGGCGGTGGAAGCGGCGGCCGGGCGCGCCGGCTTCCGGACGCACCGGATCTTCGCGGAGCTTCCGGGACGCTGTTCGGACTGTGCTGGGGAGCACGCCTAGGTTGGGGGGCTCCTATCTGTTTCCGTCATCCCCGCGAAGGCGGGGATGGCGAGAATGGGAAAATATGAGCCCCTGACCTAATGCGAGCCCGCCCCGTGACGGCGCGGATCAGGGCAGGACCTTGTGCAGCCGCAGCCAGGTGAGGAACAGGTCCGGCCATTGCGCCACCGGGGTGCCCGGCTTGCCCGCGCCCCAGCTGTGCCCGCCCTTCTCGAAGACGTGGAGCTCCACCGGCCGCCCGGCCGCGCGCATCGCCGCGAACATGCGCAGCGAATGCTCGACATTGGCGATCGGATCGTCGGTGGCGTGCGCCAGGAAGACAGGCGGCGTATCCGGCCCCACCTGCGCCTCGACCGAATAGGCGTCGCGATAATCGGGCAGGACCGAGAGCTTCTTGCGCGTCTGCGTCGTGTCGATCGGCGGGCGCATCGAGACGACGGGATAGATCATCCCGGCAAAGGCCGGGACGGCGCTCAGCCGGTCGGCCTCGTCCGCCGGCGGATAGAAGTCATGGCCGCCGCGCGTCGCCATCATCCCGGCGAGGTGCCCGCCGGCCGACATGCCGACCACGCCGATCCGCGCGGGATCCAGGCCCCAGCGCGCGGCCCCCGCCTTGAGCAGCCGGAGCGTGCGCTGCGTGTCCTGGAACGGCGCGTCCGCGTTCCAGCCATCGCCGGGCAGGCGGTAGTAGAGGATCACCGGCGTGATGCCGGCCGCCGCCAGCTTGGCCGCGACATCCTTGGCCGAGCCGATCTGGATGCGGAAATAGCCGCCGCCGCCCAGCAGCAGCGCCGCCGCGCCATTGGGGTGCTTCGGCTGATAGACTTCGTAGCGCGGCTCGGAGATGTTCGACCAGGAACCGGTCTGTCCGCCCTCATTGCCGATCTTCTCCGGCCCCGAAGGCTTGCCGAAGCCCGGCGCCTCGCCCGGCCACACCCTGTAGGTTTCGGGCTTGCCCAGCCCGTCCTGGGCGAAGGCAGGGCTGGCCGCGGCGAGGACCGCGGCCAGGAAGGAGACGAGGAAGGACAGACGCAGCATCAGAACCTCTTGCCGATCGTCATGTAGAGATAGCGGCCATAGGGGCTGTAGAGCGAGCCCAGATAGCCGTCGGCGGTGATCGGCGGCTGCTTGTCGAAGATGTTGCGCGCGCCGATGCGGATGCGCGTGTCGTCCAGCACGCCACCCTTGAAGCGATATTGGGTGTAGAGGTTGAACGTCACCTGGCCGTCCAGCTTGTAGGGGCGACCGTTCGCGTCGAGGAAATTGCTGTCATAGACGGTGTCGATATAGTTGGCGAAGGCACCGATCTGCCAGCCGCTCTTCGACCAGGTGAGCGAGCCGGTGACACGCCATTTGGGCTTGCCGCGGTCCGCGATCAGGTCGCGCGCGTCGGTGAGCGGGGTGGCGGCGTTGATCTGCCCGGCCGTGCGCGCGTCGAACAATGCCTGCACCGCCGGCGGGGTATCGCGCGAGAATTTGGTCAGCCGCGCGCCGTTCAGCGCCAGGTCGAACTTACCGATGCCGGTGCGGACATTGTAGAGCAGCGCCAGGTCGATGCCCTGCACCGTCTGCGGCAGCAGGTTGACGAACTGGTCGTTGATCCGGGTGACGACGCCCGCCGGCGCGAGGCCGGTGCCGGTGAAGACCGGCGTGTCGTCCGCGGTCGGCGCGGCGCGGATCACGTTGGGATTGCTCGATCCCTGCAGGCGCAGGAGATAGTCGAGCACCAGCGCGTTCTGCGCGCCGAACTGGCCGACGATGCCGGTCTGCTTGATCGACCAGAAATCGGCGGTGAGCGTCAGGCGACCGGCGCTCTCGGGGATGAACTTGGGCTGGAGCACGGTGCCCAGCGTCCAGCTGGTGCTGTTCTCCGGCTTCAGGTTCGGATTGCCGCTGACGAAGATCGAATAGCTGATGCCGCGCGAGCAGGCGCTGTAATTGGCGATGCGCCCGGCACGCAGATCCGCCTCGCAGCGATAATAGTCGGTGTTCGAGTTGAGGCGCGAATAGGCAACGGTGTTGGTCTGCTCCAGGTTCGGCGCGCGGAAGCCCTGCGACCAGGAGCCGCGGATGCGCAGGCCGTCGACCAGGTCCCAGGCCGCGGCGACCTTCGGCTTCGCCACCGAGCCGAAGTCGCTGTAATGCTCGTAGCGCCCGGCGAGCTGGACGTCGAGGCGATGGACCAGCGGCACGCGCATCTCGGGCGAGACCAGCGGCACGGCGAGCTCGGCAAAGGCCGAGAAGACTTCGCGGTGCCCCTTGGTGCTGGGCGTCGGGCTCACGGCGGCCACGTTCGACAGGTTGGTCTCGCCGGTCACCATGTCGACGAAGCCGATCGTGCCGTTCAGATTGGGATCGCGGTCGTCGCGCTGGGTCTCGCGGCGGCCCTCGATGCCGAAGGCGACGCCCAGATTGCCGCCCGGCAGGGTGAGCAGCCTTGCGTTCGACATCTTGAAGTCCGCCAGGGCGAGCGTCGTCTTGGAGCGGCGCTTGAGCTTGAACTGGAAGGAGTCGATCGTGGCGGCCGAAGCGGGCGAGCAGTCGCCCACGCTCGGTGTCGCCGCGCAGCCGCCGCTGAACGGATTATACGCATCCGGCGTCGACAGCGCGAGATTCTGCTGCAGCTTGGTCATGTTGATGGCGTTCGAGACGTCGGTCGCCTGCGCCGCCGAATAGAGGAACGCGCTGTCGAAATCGAAGCTGCCGATCTGCCCCTTCAGGCCGCCCAGGAAGCGGGACTGCCAGTTGGTGACGTTCACTTCCTGCTTGCCGGCATCGACGAAGCGATAGGTGGAGAGGCGCACCGGCAGGCCGGCGGCGGGCACGTTGGTCAGGTTCGGGATCCGGTTCGGATTGGGCTGGCCGTTGATCGTGGTCGGGCCGAACGGGTTCCAATAGTTGGAGGCCGGGACGACGATGGCGTTGAGGTTGATCGTCGGCGGCTGGATGCGGCGCGTCTCGGCATAATAGAAGCCCGCCTCGCCGTAGGCGGTCAGGCTGTCCGAGATGTCGTAATGCGCGCTGGCGAAGCTGTTGTAGCGGTTGATGCGCGGCGAAACCGTCGTCCCCGGGCGGGTGTCGAACCGCTCGGAGCGCAGCGTCGACGCCGTCGCGCGCGTGCCGCTGCCCAGGCAGGTATCGGCGCTGAGCGCGACCAGGCAGCCCGGATTGGCGCTCGACTGGGTGTGGAAGGCGCCGGCCGAGGACGTCAGCGCCTGGTTGCCCGGGCTGCGGCGGATCGTGCCGGGGCCACCCACCACGGCCAGGTTCGCCCAGGGCGACTGGGTGGCGCGCCCGTCGGCGGTCAGGTTGCCGGCATAGGCAGGATCATTGGCGAAATAGGACATGAGATTGTCCGTCGCCGTATAGGGCTGGTCCTCGGCCAGCTGCGCGGTGCGGTGCGTATAGTCGAGGTACAGCGAGACGTTGCCGCGGCCGCCGGCGAAGTTGCTGCCGGCCGTGCCGGTCACCTGGAACTCGCGGCGATGCGTGCCTTCGGCCCCGCCATAGCGGAAGTCGAGCGAGCCGCCATGGATGTTGGTCTTGGTGACGGTGTTGACCACGCCAGCCACCGCGTCCGAGCCATAGATGGCGGCCGCGCCGTCGCGCAGGATCTCGAGCCGCTGGATGCCCGCCACCGGCAGCGCATTGGCATTGTAGCCGAGCACGGGCACGTTGCCGTCGCCGGCCTGGCTGGTCGGGTGGTTCACCAGGCGCCGGCCGTTGAGCAGCACCAGCGTGTTGCCCACGCCCAGGTTGCGCAGGTTGATCGAGTTGACGTCGCCGCGCGCCGCGTTGCTGGTCTGCGGATTGTTCGATTCGTTGAAGGTCACGTCGCCGGCCTGCGGAATCGAGCGGAACAGCTCGTCGCCCGAAAGCGCGCCGGTGGCGTCGATCTGGTTGGCGTCGATCACCGAGACGGGGAGGGCGGCCGTCGTGCTGGCGCCCTTGATCTGGGTGCCGACCACGACGATCTCGTCGGTCGCGGCGCTGCCTTCCTGGGCCGCCGGGGCCTCCTGGCCCGCCGGTGCCTGCGCGTCCTGGGCATGCGCCGCTTGCGCGAGCATCAGCGCGCCGAGCGCGCTGCCCGCCGTCAAGGCGATGTGCCGATATCCTTTCCTCATGTCTTCTCTCCCTGTTCTGTTTTTTCTTGTTTGTTCTTGGTCTGTTGATCTTGTTCTAGGCCGCCTGGCTCCGCTCCAGGCTCTCCGGCTGTGAAAGGGCGCGACCCGAGAGCGCGGCATCCAGCGCCGCGCGATCGAGCTTGTTCTCCCAGCGCGCGACGACGATCGCCGCCACCGCATTGCCGACGAAGTTGGTGAGGCTGCGGCACTCGCTCATGAAGCGATCGACGCCGAGGATCAGCGTCATACCCGCCACCGGCACGCTCGGCACGATCGAGAGCGTCGCCGCCAGGGTGATGAACCCGGCGCCGGTGACGCCGGCCGCGCCCTTGGAGCTCAGCATCGAGACGAGGACGAGCAGGATCTGCTCCTCCCAGCTCAGGTGCACGCCGGTCGCCTGCGCGATGAACAGCGCGGCCAGCGTCATGTAGATGTTGGTGCCGTCCAGGTTGAACGAATAGCCGGTCGGTACGACCAGGCCGACCACGCCCTTCTCGCAGCCCGCGCGCTCCAGCTTGGCGATCAGGCTGGGCAGCGCGGCCTCGGACGACGAGGTGCCCAGCACCAGCAGCAGCTCGGCCTTGAGGTAGCGCAGCAGCTTGAAGATCGAGAAGCCGTTGAACCAGCCGACCGCGCCGAGCACGACCAGCACGAAGAACAGCGAAGTGGCGTAGAAGGTGCCGACCAGCCAGGCGAGGTTGCCGAGCGATTCGACGCCGTACTTGCCGATGGTGAAGGCCATCGCGCCGAACGCGCCGAGGGGCGCGACGCGCATCAGGATGCCGACGACGCGGAAGACGATCAGCGCCACCCGCTCGACCAGGTCAAGCACCGGCTCGGCCGGCTTGCCGACCAGCACCATGGCGATGCCGAACAGCACCGCGACGAACAGGGTCTGCAGGATCGAGCCCTCGGTAAGGGCCGAGGGGAGCGTCGTCGGGATGATCGACATGAGGAAGCCGATGACGGTCGTCTCGTGCGCCTTGTGCGCATAGTCGGCGACGGCGCTGCCATCGAGCGTGCTGGGGTCGACGTTCATCCCCGCGCCCGGCTGGACGACATTGGCGACGATCAGGCCGATGATCAGCGCAAGCGTGGAGAAGAACAGGAAATAGCCGAACGCCTTGGCGGCGACGCGGCCGACCGAGCCGAGCTCGCGCATGCCGGCGATGCCGCTCACCACGGTGAGGAAGATCACCGGCGCGATCACCATCTTCACCAGCTTGATGAAGCCATCGCCAAGCGGTTTGAATGATTCGCCGACCGCCGGCCAGAAATGACCGAGCGTCACGCCCAGCGCGATCGCCACGAGCACCTGGAAATAGAGGTGCCGGTAAAAGGGCTTGCGGGCAGCGATGGGCTGCCCGTCGGGGATCGACTGGATGATCATATTCTCCTCTCGTCGCGCCGGCATGGCGCGCGCACCCTCTTGTGTCGGGGCCTTGGCCGTGCACCATATCCCTCTTGCTGCTGCCCTCCAGCGCTTCGGATTTTTCGGGATAAGTATTTGATTTATATATGCCCCTGTGAATCGAGCCGCGATGCCGCCGCAAAAAAGCGTGTGAAAGTCCGCGCGGATTTTCACGAAATGTGCGATAAACCGCACAAATGAGATTCCTGGCAGCGCTTCGGTATCGGCATCTGCTGCTCGCGTGCGCGACGATCGCCATGATCCTGCTGCTCGCCTGGGCGGGCAGCCGCTGGGCCATGGGGCAGGCGCGCGCTTCCGCCGATGCGATGGCGCGGCAGACGGCCCGCGCGCATGCGGGGCTGCTGACCAGCGAGTTGCAGAAGTTCCGGCTGCTGCCGCTGGTGCTCAGCGAGAATCCGGAGATCGCACCCGCGCTGCGCGGCGGCGATCCGGTGGCGCAGCGCCGGCTGAACGCCACGCTCGAGCTGCTCGCCGCACGCACCGATGCCGCGGTGATCTACGTCATCGATCGCCACGGCCGGACGGTTGCCGCGAGCAACTGGCAGCTGCCGACCAGCTTTGTCGGCCAGGTCTATGGCTTCCGGCCCTATTTCCGCGACGCGATGGAGCGGGGCGCCTCGGAGCTGTTCGCGCTGGGCACGGTCAGCGGCCGGCCGGGCCTGTATCTCGCGCGGCGGGTCGATCGCGGCGGGCAGGCGCTGGGCGTGGTCGTGGTCAAGGTCGAGTTCGACGATGTCGAGACCGCCTGGGCGCGGGCGCCGGGCATCACCATCGTCACCGATGCCCATGGCGTGATTCTGGTCACGTCGATCCGTGCCTGGCGCTTCCAGACGACGCGGGCGCTCGATGCGGCGACGCTCGCCGATGCGCGCCGCACGCTCCAGTTCGGAGCGCAGCCGCCCCGGCGCGCGCCGCTCGCGATCGACGGTGCCGCGGCGAGCGTGGCGGCCGGGGGCAAGCCGCAACGCTATCGCGCCGCCGCCGAGCCAGCGCCGCTGGCGGGCGCGCATCTGATCCATCTCGCGCCGCTCGAGCCGCCGCTCGCCGCGGCGCGCACCCAGGCGCTGCTGATCGCGCTGGCGATCCTGCTGACCGCCGGCATGCTGCTCGGCTTCGCCTTGCGCGCGGCCGAGAAGCGCCGCCTGCAGCGCCATCACCAGGCGCGGCTCGAAGCGGAGGTGGAACGGCGCACCGCCGAGCTGCGCGACGCCAATGCTCGGCTGATCGTCGAGTCCGACGAGCGTATCGAAGCCGATCGCCGCTATCGCGCGGCGCGCGAGGAGCTGGCCCAGGCCAGCCGGCTCGGTTCGCTCGGCCAGATCACCGCCGGCGTGGCGCACGAGATCAACCAGCCGGTCGCCGCGATCCGCACCTTCGCCGAGAATGCCTCGACCTTCCTCGACCGGGCGGCACCCGACAATGCGCGCGCCAACCTGGCGCAGATCGTCTCGCTGACCGAGCGGATCGGAACGATCACCGCCGAGCTCCGCGCCTTTGCCCGGCGCAAGACCCCGGCTGAGGGGAATGCCGAGCTGGGCTCGATCCTCGACGGCACGCTGCTGCTGCTCGGCGAGCGCGCGCGCGGCGTGGTGACGCTCAAGATGCCAAGGGGATTGCGCCAGGTCGTCGTCCGGGGCGACCGCATCCGGCTCGAGCAGATCCTGATCAACCTGCTCCAGAATGCGCTCGACGCGATTCAGGGCATGAAGGAAGCGCGGGTGCGCGTGGAGGGCGCGCGGGAAGGGGAGACGGTGCGGCTCTCGGTGATCGATAACGGGCCGGGGGTCGATCCGGAGATCGCGGACACGCTGTTCTCGCCCTTCACTTCGGCCAAGCCGGGCGGCCTCGGCCTCGGCCTCGCCATCGCCCGCGACATCGCGCGCGAGTTCGGCGGCGATATCGTGCACGCGGCCAATCCGGGCGGCGGCGCGGCGTTCCACCTCCTGCTGAAGGCTGCCTGATGCTCGCGCCCGACAACGCCACCGTGATGTTCGTCGAGGATGACGAGCAGCTCCGGCTCGCCACCGTCCAGACGCTGGAGCTGGCCGGGCTCCGGGTCCTGCCGCTCGACCGCGCGGCGGCGGCGCTGGCGCGGCTGACGCCGGACTTCCCCGGCGTGGTCGTCTCCGACATCCGCATGCCGGGCATGGACGGGCTCGAGCTGCTCGCGCGCATCCGGGCGGTCGATGGCGACATCCCGGTGCTGCTCGTCACCGGGCATGGCGATGTGCCGATGGCGGTCGCGGCACTGCACGACGGCGCGTTCGACTTCATCCCCAAGCCCTTCGCCGCGGAACGGCTGCTCGCCGCCGTCCGCCGCGCGCTCGACCGCCGTGCCCTGGTCATCGAGAATCGCCGCCTGCGCGCCGCGGCGGCCGCCGCCGCGCAGGAAGAAAGCCCGCTGATCGGCGAGAGCCCGGCGATGGTCCGGCTGCGGGCGATGATCGGGCAGCTCGCCGAGACCGATGTCGACATCCTGCTCGAGGGGGAGACCGGCACGGGCAAGGAACTCGTTGCCCGGATGCTGCACCGGAGCAGCCGGCGGCGGGGCAAGCCCTTCGTGGCAGTCAATTGCGCGGCGCTGCCCGACGGGATCGCGGAGATCGAGCTGTTCGGCCATGCTGCCGACAGCGTGCCGCATACCAGGCTGTCGCGCACCGGGCGCATCGCGTCGTCGAGCGGCGGCACGCTGCTGCTCGACGAGATCGATTCGATGCCGCTGGCGATGCAGGCGCGCCTGTTGCGGGTGCTGGAGGAGCGCGAAGTGCAGCCGATCGGGGCGGAACGCCCGGAGCCGGTGGACCTGCGCGTGATCGCGACCGCCAAGGAGGACGTCGCCGGAGCGGTTGCCGCGGGGCGGTTCCGCCCGGACCTTTACTATCGCCTGGCGACGATGCGGCTGCGCGTGCCGGCGTTGCGCGAATGCGCCGGCGACGTGTTCCTGCTGTTCGCCGCCTTCATCGAGGAAGCCAAGCAGCAACTGGGCGGCGGCGACGTGATGCTGGATGCGGCGGTGCATGCGCATCTTGCCGGGCATGGCTGGCCGGGCAATGTGCGCGAGCTCAGGAATTTCGCGTTCGAAGTGGCGGCGGGCCGGAGCTTCGCCGGCGCCGAGGGCCCGGACGGCCGGGCGGATCTTCCGGCGCGCGTGGCGAAGTTCGAGGAGAATCTGATCCGGGACGCGCTGCTCCGGCACGGTGGCCGGGTGTCGCTGACGCTCGCCGAGCTCGGTGTTCCGCGCAAGACGCTGTACGACAAGATCGCCCGCTTCGGCATCGACCTGGCCGAGATCAGGCGATCGGGCCGGGGCTAGGTTCGGGCACCGGCGATTGGGGCTCGGGCTCGTGGCCGGCGGCAAGGACGGCCCGCGCAGGTGGGGCTGCGCGGGTCGGGGACACGGGGAAGGAAGGGTGTGTCCCTATCGGCCCTTGGCCGACACGTCCTGCGTGCCGCATTTGGCGCGCGCCGGTAGAGCGGTCTTGCCCGCCTGGTGGTGGCTCTGCGCGGGCTGGCAGGCCGGCTTGTCGCGCATGCGCCAATGCGCGACCGGGGTCTTGCCCGAAGGCGCCCAGACCAGCTGGTGGGTCTCGTGCAGCGACTGGGCCTGCGCAGCCGGGGCGAGGAGCAGGAAGGGCGCCGCCACGGCGGCAAGGGCGAGTTTCATGCAATCTCCTGTGTGCAATGTCCGGAGATAGCGCTGCCGCCTGAGCGGTGCTTTGCCCGCCTGTAAGGAAGATTTTCCCGCCGGTTGCGAAGCCATGCTGGTTCGTGACAAAGCATTGCTGTAATCGCGGGTCGGCCTTGAGGGTGCCCCGGGAGACGCCTAAGTGCCGGCAATGAGTTTTTGCGAGACCATGGCATGAGCGCCCCTGTCATCGTGCTGGTGGAAGACGATCCGGCCCTGCGCACCCTCACGGCGCGGGCGCTTCAGGAAAATGGCTATTCGGTCCGCCAGGCGGCCACGGCGCCGGAGATGTGGCTGGCGTTCGAGAACGGGCCGGTGGACCTGGTGCTGCTCGACATCATGCTGCCGGGCACCAGCGGCATCGATCTGTGCCGCGAGGTACGGCGCAAGAGCGATGTGCCGATCATCTTCATCAGCGCCAAGGGCAATGAGCATGACCGCGTGCTCGGGCTCGAGCTCGGCGCCGACGATTATCTCGGCAAGCCGTTCAGCACCCGCGAGCTGATCGCGCGCATCCGCGCGGTGCTCCGCCGCGGCGGGCTCGAGCGGATGGCAGGTGGGGACCGTGAGACACAGGCGCATTTCGACGGCTGGACCGTCAACTTCCCGCGCCGCGAAGTGAAGTCGCCCAGCGGCGCGGTGGTGGAGCTGACGGGGGCGGAGTTCGATCTGCTCGCGGCCTTTCTGAGCCAGCCCCAGCGCGTGATCGCGCGCGAGCGCCTGGTCGAGCTGTCGCGCGTCCGCCTCGGCGACAGCTCGGATCGCAGCGTCGACGTGCTCGTCAGCCGGTTGCGCCGCAAGATCTCCGCCGCCGGCCATCAGCCGCCGATCGGCACGGTGCGCGGCATCGGCTATATCTTCCGTACAGAGGTAACCCGCTCCTGAGCCTGGTGCCGCGCCATCCGCTGGGACTGCTCGGCAGGATCCTGCTCATCCTGCTGCTCACCGTCGCGATCGAGTTCGGGGCGAGCACCTTCCTGTACGAGCGCGCCTCGCGCTACTCGATCGAGGAGAGCGACGCGCACCGGCTCGCCGAGCATCTGGTGATCGCGGAGAAGCTGCTGAGCGAGCGTCCGGTGGCCGAGCGGTCCGACGCCGCGCGCGAGCTCACCACCGATCGCTACATCGTCCGCTGGTCGCCCACCATCCCCGAGCGCCCCGCCTTTCCGCCGCGCCAGAAGCGGATGGAGGCGCAGGTGACCAATTGGGAGAAGGGCCTGGCCGCATCGCACCTGCAACTGCGCCTGGCACCGAGTGCGCACGGCTCGGTCGTCGCCGGGGAGATGCGCCTGGCCGATGGCAGCTGGATCGTGTTCAAGACACGCGAGGCGGTCCAGGTCTGGCAGTTCGCGATCGAGCGCACGCTGGTCGCGCTGGTGCCGGCACTGCTCCTGCTCACGCTCGGCGCGCTGCTGATCCGCAGCACGCTGCTGCCGCTACGCAAGCTGGTCCGCGCGATCGGCAGGGTCGGCTCGGGCGATGGCGTGACGGTGGTGGAGGAAGAAGGTACCGCGGAGATCCGCGGGCTGATCCACGCCTTCAACGGCATGCAGCGCCGCATCCATGAGCTGATCGAGAACCGCACCCAGGCGCTGGCCGCGGTGGGGCACGACCTGCGCACGCCGCTCGCCCGGCTCCAGCTGCGGCTGGAGCACGTCCGCGACGAGGACAGCCGCCGCGCGATGCAGGACGATGTCAGCGAGATGGACGACATGATCGCCTCGCTGCTCACTTTCCTGAAGGGCGAGGACGATCCCGAGCCGGCCGTCGCGGTCGATGTCGCAGTGATGGCGGCGACGCTGGTGGAGGATGCGACGGACCGCGGACGCGATGCGCGCTATTCGGGGCCGCAGCATCTGGAATGGGTGGCGCGCCCGTCGATGCTCCGCCGCGCGCTGAGCAATCTGATCGAAAATGCGCTGCACTACGGCAAGTCCGTTTGCGTGACGGTGGCGCTTGAGGAAACCGAGCTGGTCTTCCGCATCGAGGATGACGGGCCCGGCATTCCGCCGGCGCAGATCGAGGACGCGATGCGCCCCTTCGTCCGCCTCGATGTCGAGCGTGGGCGCAATACCAAGGGGTTGGGCCTGGGCCTTGCCATCGTCCAGCAGGCAGTCGCGCTGGAGAAGGGGCGGCTGACGCTCGCCAATGCCGAGCGCGGGGGCCTCATCGCGGAAATCCGTCTGCCCGGCTGACGGCAACACTTTCTCACAGTTCCGCTGCGCTGCGGCAAAACTGGCTCCTTAGGTTGCACTCCGCTGTAAAAGGAGTTGTAACCGTGAACGAGTTGATTGGTCGGGTCTTCAGCTTCGAGAAGACCGTCTTCCCGAACCAGAGCGACCTCTATGGCAAGCTCGCAACCCAGGGGCAGAAGCCCAAGGCGCTGATGATCTCCTGCGCCGACTCGCGCGTAGTGCCCGAGCACATCATGCAGGCGGACCCCGGCGACCTGTTCGTCTGCCGCAACGCCGGCAACATCGTCCCGCCCTTCGCGCAGAAGATCGGCGGCGTCTCGGCGACCGTCGAATATGCCGTGATGGCGCTCGGCGTGCGCGACATCATCGTCTGCGGCCATTCGGACTGCGGCGCGATGAAGGCAGTCGCCCATCCGGAGATGGTGACGGGCATGCCCAATGTCGCGGTGTGGCTGAACCATAGCGACGCGGCGCAGAAGGTCGTCGCCGACGCTTATCCGGGCCTGGGCGAGACCGATCGCGTCCGCGCGATCAGCCTCGAGAACGTCGTCGCCCAGATCGCGCACCTGCGCACCCACCCCTCGGTCGCATCGGGGATCGCGCGCGGCGAGATCGCGCTGCACGGCTGGTTCGTCGATATCCATGCCGGCCAGATCCTGGCGCTCGACGGCGAGACCAATCGTTTTCAGGTCGTCCGTGACGATCAGCCGTTGCCCGTGGCCGTGAAGTCGGGCCAGCGCCGCGCTGCCGACTTCGATCTGGTGGAAGCTGCCGAATGACCTCCGCTACTCTTCCCAAGGGCTGGGTCGTCCGTGACTTCACGGCTTCGATCGTGGTCTTCCTCGTCGCGATGCCCCTCTGCATGGGCATCGCCGTCGCTTCGGGCATGCCGCCCGAAAAGGGCCTGCTGACCGGCATCATCGGCGGCGTCGTCGTCGGCCTGATCGCGGGCTCGCCGCTCCAGGTGAGCGGCCCCGCGGCGGGCCTTGCCGTCATCGTGTTCGAGCTGGTGCGCGAGCACGGCCTTGCCGCGCTCGGCGCCATCCTCGTCCTTGCCGGCGCCCTGCAGGTGCTGGCCGGTGTCGTGAAGGTCGGCGGCTGGTTCCGCGCGATCTCGCCCGCCGTGGTGCACGGCATGCTCGCCGGCATCGGTGCGCTGATCGTCGTCGGCCAGTTCCACACATTGTTCGACGCCAAGCCGCTCTCCAGCGGCCTGGAGAATCTCGCGGCGCTCCCGGGCCGCCTGTTCGGCCTCGACCCGACCAACATCGCCGGCACCGAGCTGGCGCTGGGCCTGGGCGTGCTGACGATCGGGCTGATGCTCGGCTGGGACAAGCTCAAGCCCCAGGCGCTGCGTCTTATCCCGGGCGCGCTGGTCGGCGTGGTCGGCGCGACGCTGGTCGCCTTCGGCTTCGGCCTCGACGTCGTCCGTGTCGCGGTGCCGGACTCGCTGGCCTCGGCGGTGACGCTGCCGGGTGGCGATTTCCTGGGCTGGTTCCTGAGCCCGACGATCATCATCGCCGCGATTGCCGTCGCGTTCATCGCCAGCGCCGAGACGTTGCTGTCGGCCGCCGCGGTCGACCGCATGCACGACGGCGTGCGCACCGACTATAACAAGGAACTGCGTGCGCAGGGCGTGGGCAACCTGCTCTGCGGCCTCGCGGGCGCGCTGCCGATGACCGGCGTGATCGTCCGCAGCTCGGCCAACGTCCAGGCGGGTGCGATTACCCGCATGTCGGCGGTGCTCCACGGCGCCTGGCTGCTCGGCTTCGCCGCGCTGCTGCCCTGGCTGCTGCGCGAGATCCCGATGGCGGCGCTCGGCGGCGTGCTCGTCGTCACCGGCTGGAAGCTGGTGAGCGTCAGCCATGTCCGTCACCTGTTCCATCACTATGGCATGCTGCCCGCCGCGATCTGGGCGGTGACCTTCGTGCTGGTGGTGGCGACCGACCTGCTGACCGGCGTGCTCGTCGGCCTGGGCCTCTCGGTGCTGGAACTGCTGCCGCACTTCCGTCGCCTGCGCCTGAAGGTGGACGCGGAACATGGCGAGGAGACGCACCGGATCAACCTGGATGGTGCCGCGACCTTCGTCACGCTGCCCAAGCTCAACAGCGCGCTCGACGCGGTGCCGGGCGACCAGCCGGTCCATCTCGCCTTCGAGAAGGTGCCGGCGATCGACCATACCAGCGCCGAGACGCTGCGCGACTGGGTGCAGCGGCGCCGGGCCCGCGGGCTGAAGGTGGAGCTGAGCGGCCATCCCGATCAGCTCCGCAAGCTCCAGCCGGCCTGAGGCGCAGCAACATTTTCTCACAAAGGAGAAACCCGCCGGCCTGACTGGGCCGGCACTTTGAAAGTCGGAAAGCAGCGGCTCCCGTCCCACTACCCATCCCGGGATGAGAGGGTCGCGCTTTCCGACGCAGGCGGGAACATTCTCAAGCTAAGGGGAATGCCCGCATGAAACACTATCTGATCGCGGCCGTGCTTTGCTGCACGGCCGCACCGGCTTTCGCGCAGGAAGAAGCGCCGCCCAAGCCGATCACCGTCTCCGGCAATGTCGCGCTCGTCTCCGATTATCGCTTCCGCGGCGTGTCGCAGAGCGACAAGGGCATGGCCATCCAGGGCGGCATCACCGTCTCCCATGAAAGCGGCCTCTATGTCGGCACCTGGGGCTCGAACCTTGCGGGTTGGGGCACTTTCGGCGGCGCGAACATGGAGCTCGACCTGATCGCCGGCTACAAGCGCGAGTTGGCCGACGGGCTGGCGGTCGATGTCGGCGTCACCTGGTACATGTACCCCTCGGGCGCCGACAAGACCGACTTCGCGGAACCCTATGTGAAGCTCAGCAGCTCGATCGGCCCGGTCTCGATGCTGGCCGGGGTCGCCTATGCGCCGCGCCAGGAGGCGCTGGGCAATTGGAGCAACACCCCGCGGAGCCGCCCCGGCGACAAGCAGGACAATCTCTATCTGTGGGCGGACGCCAGCACCGGCGTTCCCGGCACCCCGATCACGCTCAAGGCGCATCTCGGCGGCTCGCGCGGCAATCCGGGGCTGGGGCCGAACGGCACCAGCGTGGCGCCGACCGGCAGGTATCTCGACTGGTCGCTCGGCGCCGATGCGGCGGTGGGGCCGCTTACGCTGGGCGTCGCCTATGTCGACACCAACATCAGCAAGGCCGATGCAGCCTATATCCAGCCCAATTTCTCGCGCGTGAAGGACGGCAGCTCGATCGCGGACGGCGCGGTGATCTTCTCGGTCAGCGCGGCCTTCTGAGGCAGGAATAGATCCACGGGAGAGGATCATTTCACCGGAGCGGCAGCGTCCGCTCCGGTGATCCGCCCGGAATGCGGGCGGGCCCGGGAAGGAAATGCATTTCAAGGACCGGCGCGGCGCGCTAATCCCGGGCTTCACCAGCATGAGAAGCCTCCCGATGACCGCATCCACCGACACGACTTCCCCCATGGCCCGGGACCCGCGGCGCGTGCGCTCGGTCGTCATCCTGGGCGGCGGAACCGCGGGGTGGATGACCGCCGCCGCGCTGTCGCGCCAGTTCGGGCGGACGCTGCGGATCACGCTGCTCGAATCCGAGGAGATCGGCACCGTCGGCGTGGGCGAGGCAACGATCCCGACGATCCACTGGTTCAACGAACTGATCGGGCTCGACGAGGCTGCCTTCCTCCGCGAGACCAAGGCGAGCTTCAAGCTGGGCATCGAGTTCGTCGACTGGGTGCGCCCCGGCCACCGCTATTTCCACCCGTTCGGCGAATATGGCGTGCGCTTTCCCGGCGTGGCGTTCCACCATCGCTGGATGAAGGCGCGGGCCGAGGGCGTGGACCTGCCGCTCTCCGCCCTCTCGCTGGCGACCGAGCTGGCCGGGCAGGGGCGCTTCGCCATGCCGGCGGGCGATGCGCGCTCGATCCTGTCGACGCTCGGCTATGCCTATCATTTCGATGCGAGCCTCTATGCGAAGCATTTGCGCGGCCTCGCCGAGGCGGCCGGAGTCACGCGGGTCGAAGGCAGGCTGCAGGATGTCGAGCGCGACGCCGAAAGCGGCCTGATCACTGCGCTCACCACCCAGCGCGGCGAGCGGATCGAAGGGGAGCTGTTCATCGACTGCTCGGGTTTCCGGGCGCTGCTGATCGACGGCACGATGGGCGGCGCGTTCGAGGACTGGTCGCACTGGCTGCCCTGCGACCGCGCCGTGGCGGTGCCCTGCGCGCGGACCGAGCATACCACGCCGTTCACGCGCTCCACGGCACGCCCGGCGGGCTGGCAATGGCGCATTCCGCTCCAGCACCGGATCGGCAACGGCCATGTCTTCTCCAGCCGCTTCATGGGGGAGGACGAGGCGACCGCGATGCTGCTCGCCAATCTCGACGGCGAGGCGCTGGCCGAGCCGCGCACCCTGCGCTTCACGGCGGGCACCCGGCGCAGGGCATGGATCGGCAATGTCGTGGCGATCGGGCTTTCCTCCGGCTTCCTGGAGCCGCTGGAATCGACCAGCATCCACCTGATCCAGAGCGGCATCGCCAAGCTGCTGACTCTGTTCCCGGATCGCGACATGGATCCGATGCTGGCCGGGCGGTACAATGCGCTGCTCAATGCCGACATGGACAATATCAAGGACTTCCTGATCCTGCACTATCACGCCAATCCCGGACGGACCGAGCCGTTCTGGGTCGAGCGGCGCGAGATGGCGCTGCCGGAGACCCTGGTGGCGCGCGAGGCGCAGTATCGCCGCTCGGGCCGGCTGATGCTGGGGCCCGAGGAGCTGTTCCGCGACGCGAGCTGGCTGGCCGTGCTCAACGGGCAGGAGATTGTGGCGGAGGACTACAACCCGCTCGCCGACGTGCTCGACAGTGCATCCAACAGCGCCCAGGTCCGCCAGGTGGCCGAAGTGATCCAGCGCGCCGCGCCGACGCTGCCGCTGCACGATGCCGCGCTGGCGGCGGCGATGGGCGGGTGACGAAGCCGGACATCGTCGCCCGGCGGATCGGCAGCGAGGGCCAGCCGATCGCGATCGTCGACGGCTTTCATCCCGATCCGGATATGCTGCGGGCGGCGGCACTCACGGCGAAGTTCGAGCCCGGCCGGCATCACTATCCGGGCATCCGCGCGGCCCTGCCGGCCGACTATTTCGCCAGGGTGCGGCCCGCGCTGGTGCCGGTGCTGCGCGAAGTGCTCGGGGTTTCGGGCGTGGACCTGCTCGATGCCAGCTTCTCGATCGTCACCACGCCGCCGGGGGAACTCGGTGTCGAACAGCGCCTGCCGCATGTCGATGCCGTGCAGCCCGGCCGGATCGCGCTGGTCCATTATCTTGCGCCGGCCGGCAGCGACGGCACCGGCTTCTTTCGTCACCGCGCCACCGGCTTCGAGACGATCGATGCGGCGCGCTCGCCGGGCTACCTCGCCACGCTCAATGCCGAGCTGCGGGCCGACCCGCCGGCAACGGCCTATCCGTTCGGCGATACCGGGCTGTTCGAGCGGATCGCGCATGTCGAGGCGCGGTATAATCGCGCGGTGATCTATCGCAGCGCGCTGCTCCACAGCGGGGTGATCTCGCCCGGGGCTGTGCTGGGCGCGGATCCGGCGACCGGGCGGCTGACGGTTACGGCGTTTCTGGCGGCAAACTAACGTCTTCCCGCCCCATCAGCGTCATCCCGGCTTTCGCCGGGACGACGGAAGGGAGCGCTGGGCGACGGTCGGGCCCCAAAAAAACGCCCGCCACCCCGGGGAGGGATGGCGGGCCGAGGTGGGGTGTTGGGTTGGCTCAGCGCTTCTTCTTCGCCGGCGCGGCCTTGGGCGGCTGCACGGCGAGATAGACGGTGCTCCAGAGCTGCGCGGCGTTGGACTCGTCGACGTCCGCCTTGCCCGCGCCGAAGGCGACGACCTTGTAGCGGCCATTCTCGAATGCCCAGGACCAGAGCTCCGAGCTCTGCGTTGCCCGGGTCGCCTGGATCGCGCGCCACAGCTTGGCCTGCGCATCCTTCAGCACCGCGCGGGTGGCGGGGGGAAGGTCGGCCCGCGCCAGCTGGCGCTCCAGGCCGGCGGCGAACAGCGCCTGCTGCCATGACCACACGACCGCGCCATGATAGGCGGCCGGCGTGAAGCGGTCCTGCACTTCGGTGCTCGCCAGCGCCGGATTGGCCACCAGGAGCCCGATATCGGTCATCAGCCCGGCCGGGAAGGGCCGCGCCAGCGCGCCGACATAGGCCTGGAGATCGGCCGGATCGGGATGGCCGAACAGCAGCGCGAAGCCTTCGTCCGAATTGATGATCGGCACCGGCTTGCCATGATCGTCGAGCGCGATCGCGTGGTAGCGCAGCGCCTGCCCGTTGAGCGCGGCAAGCGCCGGGGCGGCGGGCACGCCGACACGGGCGGCATAGTCGCGAACCTGGGCCGCGGCCTCGGCGGCCGGGGCCTCCACGGCGAACAGGCCGGGCGCCTTGCCGCGCCAGGTCGCGGCCATGGCATGGGCATGTTCGAGCGCGGCGCGATCGTCCGGGGTCAGGAAGCGGTCGAGCAGCCCGGCCCGGAGCAGCTTGTCGGCTGCTTCGAGCGCGGCGGGGACGAGGATGGCGTTGACGTCATAGGGATAGCGGCCCCGGCCGAGCCCTTCCTCGCTGTCGCGCCATTCGCCGGTCAGGCGGCCGGCCCTGACCGCGACGAGCTTGTTCCAGCTCGGATCCATCGCGAAGGGCGCGGCGTGCTGGAGCACGAAGCGCAGGTTGCGGACCAGCAGCGCGCCGGCGGGCTGGGCGGTGCCCGGATGCGCGACGCTCGGCACATCCTTCGCCAGGAAGGCGCCGGCGGCGGCGCGATTGGCCGGGGCGAGCAGATATTCGGCGGCGACCGGCGCGAGCATATAGTCGTCGTCGATCATCGCGTAATCGAGCGTCGGCGTGTCGCCGCCCGGCTGCCCATGCTGCTGATGGTCGACCAGCGCGAACTCGGAGAGGCCCTCCTCGTGCGCGACATCGCCCTTGTCGTCGAGGCGGGCGAGCACCGCGCCGAGCCCGGCCTCGACTGCCGGGCCCTTGAGCGCCGGCATCAGCAACCGGACCGACATCAGCGTGTCGCGGCCGAAATAGGTATCGAAGCGCCACGAGCCGGCGAGGAACTTCTCGCGGTAGCTGAGGAAGGCGAGGGCGTTGCGCGCGGCGGGATCGGCGGCGGCCCTGGCGTTCAGGAGCTCGGCCTTGCTCAGGCCGGTCAGCGGCGTATCGCCGGTCGCGGCGACGATGCGCAGGCGGATGCGGCCATCGGCACCGGCGACGATCGCGCCATTCTCGATCCGGCCGCCCAGCACCTGGATCGCCAGGCTGTAGCCCGGCGCGCCGTCGACGCGGTCACGGGCATAAAGGATGCGGTTGCCCTCGACGCGCATCGGCGCGGCCACTTCGGCGGGGAAGCGGCTGACCGACTGATAGTCGCGGAGGAAGCGGACATTGGAGAGCACTGCCTGCTTGGGGGCGAGGCGGGCGGCATCGATGGTCGCGATGCTCTCGATGCCGTGGAGCGGGCGGCCCTTGGCATCGGCGAAGGTGACCGGGCGCGGCGCCTGCTCGAGCCGCCAGGTGGCGGGACGGGCTACAGGCTCGAACCACAGGCCGACGCCGCTGTTGCCGGCGGGGAAAGCGACGAGGATGCGCGGATCGCTGCCATTGCGCAGCAGCAGGTGCGCCGCGACCTTGCCGTCGCGCACAAAGGCATTGAGATTCTGCCCCTCGGTCAGGCTGTAGGCCAGCTCGGGCGCCGTGCCCCCGCGCTGCTGCGCCATGGCCGTGGTGCTCGCGCCCGCAAGCAGCAGCCCGCCTACCAGCATCAACCGCATCGAACCTCGCATCCGCTTCCTCCTTTTCTTCCAGATACGGAAAGGCGCGGCGAACCTCTCAGTTGCCGCGCCCCCCTTTTGCGACCCTCGCGGGTTATCAGAACTTGAACGTGATCGTGCCGCCATAAGTGGCACCGACGATGCCGCGGGCGTAGAAATAGCCGTTGGTGATCGCCTGGGTCTGGCCCTGGCGCGGATTGCCCTCGGTGAGGCCGATGACGTTGAAGATGTTGTCGGCGTTCACGCTCAGCTGCAGCTGCTTGCTGAGGTTGAACGAGGCGCCGACGCTGGTCACGCCATAGCTCGGCAGCGCCACGCCGTTGCCGGCATCGGCATAGATCTTGCCAATATACTTGTAGCGGCCATAGATCTCACCGAGACCGTTCGGCAGCTTGTAGCTCGGCGTGATCGTGAACAGGCGCGCCGGGGTGCGCTCGGGGCGATTGCCCTCGAAGCCCGCCTGGTTGGCGCCGTTGATCGCCAGGTTCACCAGCTTCGGATCCTGGAACACGCCCTGGAAGTCGATCGAGAACGCATCGACCGGACGGACGTTCAGGTTGAGCTCGACGCCGTTGGTGCGCAGGTCGGCGTTGATGTTGCTCTGCACCGACGGGTTGATCGGATCGGCGAAATTGTAGTTCTGGTTGCGGAAGTTGGTGCGGAACACCGTCGCCGACGCCGAGATCAGGCGACCATGCTGGTAGCGCACGCCGGCTTCGTACAGCTCGATCCCGGTGATGGGATCGACGTTGTTCATCTGGAAGCCGTTGGCGTAGCGGGCATAGATCGAGAAGCTCGGCGTGATCAGATAGTTCGCGCCGACGGTGTAGGCCACCGCCTTCTTGTTCGCCTTGCGCACCGAATAGGTGCCGTCCCAGGTCGAGCCGACCGTGGTGAGCACGCCGGCGGTGCCGGCCGGGACGAGCTGCTCGAACGAGCCTCCCGGAGTCTGGACGATGCGCGCGGCGGCATTGGCGGCGGTCGGCGTGTTGCCGTCCCACGCCGTGGCGCTGTTATGCTCCCAGCGCACGCCCGCGTCGACGTGAAGGTCGCCGATCGAGAACTCGTCGTTCACATAGAGCGACAGGCTCGAATCCTTGCGGCTGCGGATGCCCGCGCCCCAATCGCCATAGGAAACCAGGCCGTTGTCCGACAGCGTGCCGATGACCTGGTTGCTCGCATTGAGCGCGACGATGTCGTAGATGTCGCTGTTGGTGCGCACATCGTTGACCACGCTGGCGGTCGCCGACTGATCCTGGTTGCGCTTGGTGTTGTAGTACATCACGCCTGCGGTCAGCGAGTTCTTGAAGCTGCCGCTCTCGAAGCTCCAGCGGCCGCCGACGTTCATGCCGAAGTCATAGGCGTCGATCGCGTCGTGGTTGAGCGTGGTGCGCTGCAGGAAGCCGTTGCCGTTGAGGGCGTTGAGCACGTCCGTCTGGTTCGAGCCGATCACCTGGCCGGTGCGCAGGTTCTTGATGCCGAAGCGCGCGGTGGCCGGGAAGGCGGCCTGGCCGAGCGTCAGCAGGCTGTTGATCGGCGAGTTGTTGCCCGGGGTCAGATAGTTGACCGCGCTGGTCAGGCCGGCATTGCCGGTGCCCGAGCCCGGGAACAGGCCGTTGAAATCGTACGAATAGTCCAGATAGCGGCCATGGCCGAACAGGGTGAACGAATCGCTGACCGGCTTCTCGAAGTCGAGGCGCGCCTGCCAGGTCTTGGCGACCACGCCGTCGCGATACTTGAAGTCGCGATAGCCGCTCGAATGCGCGAAGGTCGAGACCGGCACGGCGATGTTCGCGAAGGCGTCGCCGCCGACATTGCCGAACTGGGTATCGAGGCTGGTGATGCTCGTCGGCTTGCCGTTCTGGAAGCGATAGGGCTGGTCGGCGTAGTAGGCGTTCTCCACGTGACCGCCCTTGCCCGACAGGCGGATATAGCCGCCGTCGTCGAACTTGTACTCGAGCGAGCCCTTCAGGCGCCAGCCCTGATAGTCGAACGGGTTCTTGCGAACGCCCGGGCTCGACTGGAAATAGCCGCCGACGTTGAACGCGAGCTTGTCGGTGATCGGCTGCGAGTAATAGAAATCGCCGCGCTTCAGGCCGTAATTATAGGCGGTGAAGCGGGCGATGCCCTCTGCCTTCTCGTGGTTCGGGTTCTTCGAGACGAAGTTGATCGTCGCGCCCGCGCCGTTGACGGTGAGCACGCCCGACGAGCCGCCCTTGACCGCTTCGAGGCGATCGATGGTCAGGTCCTGGTCGAAGAAGAAGTCGGCGCCGCCGCCGCCATAGAGGATCGGCATGCCGTCCTCTTCCAGCTGGACGAAGCGCTGGCCGCCGCCCTGCAGGCCGCGGACCGAATAGTTGTTCGAGATCTGGCCGGCGGTCGCCTCGACGAAGATGCCCGGAACCATCTCGAGCAGGTCGGCGGTCGAGCGCGGGGCCTTCTGGTCGATCAATTCGCGATTGGCGAGCGTGATGTCGGCCGAGGCGGTGATCAGCGGACGATTCGGCGTGGTCTGGCCGGTGACGATGATCTGGCCCTCGTCGGCGGCATCGTCCTGCGCGGCCGGCGTGGCCGCGTCGGTGGCCGCGGTCTGGGCCTGGGCGGCGAGCGGCAGCATGGCTGCGCTGGCCAACAGCGCAGCGCGAACGCCAGCGCGAACGGAAAGCAACATATATCCTCCCCAACCGAGTTTATCGCCGGACTGTCCGGCGGTTGATCCCGCCCGACTAATCGCGGCCGCAGGATAATGAAATCGTTTTCTGCAACTGTCACGCGGAATTTGCCAACCAGTGGTGCACTGGGGCAACACGTCCTGATTCCAGCGGTTTTCACCAGCTCCTTGGCGGGGCCGCGGGTGCGGGAGAGCGGATTTTGAGGCAGGGAAGGATGGCGCGCGACGCCGGAACGCGAATCGGCCGCCGTGCCTTGCTCGCCGGATCGGCCCAGGCGGCGCTGCTCGGCATGCTTCCCGTCGCGGCGCGGGCCGTGTCCGCGCGGATTGACGATCTGATCGCGCGGATGACGATCGCGGAGAAGGCTGGACAGCTCAGCTGCTTCAACGACGAGATCCGGCCGGTGGGGGCGGTGTTCAACCCCGTGGTCGATCCGCGCGGCGCCGATGCGCTGCTCGCCGATATCCGCGCCGGCCGGGTAGGCATGTTGTTCAACGGCTATGGCGTGGCCGGCGCGCGGCGAGCGCAGCAGGTGGCGCTGCGGAGCCGGCTCGGCATTCCGCTGCTCTTCGCCGCCGACGTGATCCATGGCTGCCGCACCATCTTCCCGATCCCGCTGGCCGAGGCGGCGGCGTTCGATCCGGAACTCTCCGAGCGTGCCGCCCGGGCGGTAGCCGAAGAGGCGAGTGCCGGCGGGCTGCACTGGACCTTCGCGCCGGTGGTCGATGTGGCGCGGGACCAGCGCTGGGGCCGCGTGGCCGAAGGAGCGGGCGAGGATGTGCGGCTCAACCGCCAGCTCGCCGCGGCGCGGGTGCGCGGACTCCAGGGCCCCGACCTGCGCCGGCCGGACAGCCTGCTGGCCACGCCCAAGCATTTCGCCGGCTATTCGGCGGTGCGTGGCGGCATGGAATATGCCGCGGTCGATATGAGCGTGGCCGAGCTGCGCGAGACCTATCTGCCGCCTTTCGCCGCCGGCTTCGGCGCGGGCGCGCTCGCCACCATCGCCTCCTTCACCGATTTCAATGGCGTGCCGGCGACCGCCAATCGCTGGCTGCTCACCGATATCCTTCGCACCGAGCTGGGCTTCGCCGGCGTCTGCGTCTCCGACTATGATGCCGATCGCGAGCTGATCGCGCATGGCGTGGCGGGGGATGAGGCCGATGCGGCGCGGCTGGCGATCCTCGCGGGCGTCGACGTCTCGATGCAGAGCGGGCTCTACAACAAGCATTTGCCGGCGCTGGTCGCCAGCGGCCGGGTGCCGATGGCGCGGGTGGACGAGGCGGTGCGGCGCGTGCTGGCGCTGAAGGAGGCGCTGGGACTGTTCGACGATCCCTTCCGCTCGCTCGACGCCGCGGCCGAGCGGAAGCGGACCGCCACGCCCGCGATCAAGGCGCTGGCCCGCGAGGTGGCGACCCGCTCGGTCGTGCTGCTGCGGAACCGGGGCGAGCTGCTGCCGCTGCCGCGCGCGGGCAGGCGGATCGCGCTGATCGGCCCGTTCGGGGCGGACCGGGCGAACCTCAACGGCCCCTGGTCCTTCGCCGGCGATGCGAAGCATGGCATCGACCTTGCCACCGGCATCCGCGCGCTGCTGGCCGATCCGGCCGCGTTGGCGGTGGAGGCGGGGAGCGGCATCCACGAACCGCTGCCCGGCGGCATCGCGCGGGCAGTAGCGGCGGCGAGGGCGGCCGATGTGGTGCTGCTTGCGATCGGCGAGGCGGGCGATATGTCCGGCGAAGGCAATAGCCGCGTCGAGATCACCGTGCCGGCCGCGCAGCAGGCGCTGGCGGAGGCCGTCGCGGCGACCGGCACGCCGGTGGTGGTGCTGCTCCGCCATGGCCGTGCGCTGGCACTGGAGGGAGCGGTGCGCGATGCGCCGGCCTTGCTCTGCACCTGGTTCCTCGGCGAGCAGACCGGTGCGGCCGTGGCCGATATCCTGTTCGGCGTGCGCGAGCCGACCGGGCGGCTGCCGGTGAGCTTCCCGCTCGCGACGGGGCAGCAGCCCTGGTCATACGACCGGCGCGGCACCGGCCGCCCGGCGGCCGACGCCGATCCGATGGCGCCGGGCCGCAGCCATTGGCGCGATGCGCCCGATCGCGCGCTGTTCCCCTTCGGCAGCGGACAGGGCTATGCCCGCTTCGCGCTCGCCGACCTCCAGCTCTCCCGGCAGGTGGCGCGGGGCGAGGCGGCGCAGGTCCGCGTTGCCGTCACCAACATCGGCGGCCGCCGCGGCGAGGCGTTCGTCCGTGCCGACATCCATGACCGGGTCGCCAGCCGCACGCGGCCGGTACGGCAGATGAAGGCGTATGCCCGCGTCACGCTCGATCCGGGCGAGCGGCGCATCGTGACGCTCGCCATTCCCCATGCCGAGCTCGCCCTGGTCGCCGCGGACGGGCAGTGGCGGATCGAGCCGGGCGCGTTCGACCTGTGGGTCAATGCCGGTGGCGAGGAACTCCACAGCCAATTCGACGCGGTTTGACGCAGCCGTTGAAATGCATTGCATGATCTGCTTCGCTGCCGAGCGACAGAGAGACGGAGAGGATCACGAATGAAGCGCGCAGCCTGGGCGGTACCCGCCCTGATCACCAGCTACGCCCTGCTCGGGCTGCTGATGAACAGCGTCGGCACGGTGATTCTCCAGTCGATCGCGCATTACGGCGTCACCAAGCCGCAGGCGGCGACGCTCGAGGCCTGCAAGGACCTGTCGGTGGTCGTCGCTTCCTTCCTGTTCGCCACCGCGCTGCCGCGCTTCGGCTTCCGGCGCGCGCAGATCGGCGTGATGCTCGCGGTTGCCGCCGGGGCGCTCGCCATCTCGTTCGCGAACAGCTTCTGGGCGATGCAGCTGTTCTTCGTGCTGGTCGGCCTGTGCTTCGGCATCGCCAAGGTGGCGACCTACAGCTCGATCGGCCTGGTCCGTCCCGATCCGGCGCGCCACGCCAGCCTGACCTCGCTGATCGAGGGCGTGTTCATGGTCGGCATCCTCGCCGGCATCTGGCTGTTCGGCTGGTTCATCGGCCAGGACACGACCGGGCAGGGCTGGCTGGGCGTCTACCGGGTGATCGCGGTGCTCGCGCTGGCGACGGCGGTGCTCTGGTGGTTCGCCGATCTCGACGAGAGCGCCGCAAAGGCCGCGCAAGGCCAGCCGGGCACGGGCTATCGCGATGCGCTGGCGCTGCTCGTGCTGCCCTCGACCATTGCCTTCCTGGCCGCGATCTTCCTCTATGTGCTGATCGAGCAGGGTGTCGGCACCTGGCTGCCGACCTTCAACAACCAGGTTCTGCATCTGCCCAGCGCGATGAGCGTGCAGGCGTCGAGCATCTTCATCGCCGCGCTGGCGGTGGGGCGGCTGAGCGCCAGCGGGCTGGTCGCGCGGCTCGGCTGGCTCAGGCTGCTGCTCGGCTGCCTCGTGCTGATCGCGGCGCTGGTGCTGCTGACCCTGCCGACCACCCAGGGGCTGCATCCCCGTGCGAACATGGGCTGGCTCGACGCGCCGGCCGCCGCGTACATCTTCCCGCTGATCGGCATGTTCATGGCGCCGATCTACCCGATCGTCTCCTCGGTGGTGCTGAGCGCCCTGCCGCGCGAGCGGCATGCGGCGATGGTGGGGCTGATGGTGATCTTCTCGGCCCTGGGCGGCACGATCGGTTCCTTCATCACCGGCTTCACCTTCGATCGCTTCTCGGGCCAGACGGCGTTCTACCTGGTGCTGGTGCCGCTGGCGCTGATCGCGCTGGCGCTGGTGCGGCTGGAGCGGCTGACCCGGAAATCTTCCAACGGCACGGCCTAAGTCGGGGCGCGGAAGGTCGCGAGAGTCACGACGTCGCGCGGATTTCATGGGGCGAAAGCCGTGACTTTCGCAACATGCTTGCGCATCGGCGATCCTATATTTCCAACATGCAAAGAGCGGTCTGACGACGGCCAAGCCCAGCAGTTCGAATCCTACATCGCAAGGCATTCGTCATCCCCGCGAAGGGCGTCGCTCCGCTGCCCGAGGCGGATGGCGAACCAGGAGATGCAACCGGGCTAGAGGGCGTACTCGGCCAAGTCGAAATCGGCGATCGCCGGGATGATCCAGTCCGCTTCCGGGAGCGCGGCGGGATCGCCGACGCCCAGCGCCTTCATCCCTGCGGCATGGATCGCCACCACGCCCGCGGGGGCATCCTCGACGCCCAGCATCTCGGCGGGCGCGATGCCAAGCGCACGGGCGGCGGCAAGGAAGATATCGGGCGCGGGCTTGCCGGCGGCGAGGCCGGCAGGATCGATCACCGCGTCGAACAGCTCCGCCACTTCCATCCGCGCAATCAGCAGCGGCGCGTTGCGGCTGGCCGAGGCGAGCGCGATGCCCAGCCCGGCGGCGCGGCACTGCGCGAGCGCCGCGCGGGCGCCGGGAAACAGGTCGCCGGGGCCGAAATGCGCGATCTCCTCAAGATACCAGTCGTTCTTCCGCGCGGCGAGGCGCTGGCGCTCGGCCATGGCATAGCCCGGCCGGTCGCCGAGGATCAGTGCCAGGCTGCCCATCCGGTCCACGCCCTTCAGTGCCTCGTTCGCTTCCTCGTCGAACGGAATGCCGAGGCTGTCGGCGAGCTTCTTCCAGGCGCGGTAATGCGCGCGCGCCGTGTCGGTCAGCACTCCGTCCAGGTCGAAGGCGACGCCCTTCGGGGTCATGCGGCGAGCGCTCCGGTCCAGCTCTCGCCGGGGGCGAGGCGAATCTCGCCGTCATGGTGCCCGATCGTGATCGCGGGCCCCGAGACGGCGCGATAGGTGATCTGGTCGCCCGCCACCTCGATGCGCACCAGCGTGCCGCGCCAGACGAGGCCGAAGCCATAGCCCCGCCAGGCCGCGGGGCGGCTGGGGCGGAAGCGCAGCGCGGGCCCATGGGGGCGGAAGCCCGCAAAGCCCCAGACCAGCGCCAGCCAGGAGCCCGCCAGCGCCGCCATATGGACGCCGTGCCCGGTATTGCCGTGGCGATCGTCGATATCGACCAGGCTGGTCTCCGCGAAGAAGCGCAGCGCCTGCGCCTCGTGCCCGACCTCGCTCGCCAGGATCGCGAAGGTGGAGGCGGAGAGCGTGGAATCATGCGTGGTGATCGGCTCGTAATGGTCGAACACGCGGCGCTTGCGCTCGGCCGACACCTCTTCGCCGCCCAGCACCATGGCCAGCACCAGATCGGCCTGTTTCGAGACCTGATGCCGATAGAGCGTCATCGGATGATAATGGAGCAGCAGCGGGAATTCGGACGCGGGCGTGCCGGCCAGGTCCCAGCGCGGCTTGTCGAGGAAGCTCGCATCCTGCGCGTCCAGTTCGCGTGCAGCGTCCCAGGGCAGGTGCATCGCATCGGCGACTCGGCTGAACTCGGCAAGCTCGTCCGCGTCCAGCGCCATCTCGGCGGCCAGGCCGGCCCAGGCCTTGGGCGCCAGTGCGGCGACGCGCGCGGCGGCGGAGACGGCGAGGCGCAGATGCTTCTGCGCCATGCGGTTGGTGTACCAATTATCGTCGACCAGCGCGGTATATTCGTCCGGGCCGGTGACGCCGCGCAGATGGAACCGCCCATCCGCCCAATCGCCCAGCGCCAGCCAGATCCGCGCGGTCTCGACCAGCATGCGCGCGCCGTGCTCGACCAGGAAGTCCTCGTCGCCGGTCGCATCGACATAGGCGCCGATCGCGAAGGCGATGGCCGAATTGATGTGATATTGCGCCGATCCGCTCGGATAATGGGCCGAGCATTCGCGGCCCTCGATCGTGCGCCAGGCATAGAGCGCGCCCGTGCGATGATCGAGCGCGCGGGCATTGGCGAAGGCGGCGTCGAGCGTGTTCGCCCGGTAGACGAGCATCGCCCGGGCAATGTCGGGCGCGAGCACCGAGAGCACCGGCAGCATGAACGCTTCGGTGTCCCAGAAATAATGGCCCTCATAGCCTTCGCCGGTCAGGCCCTTGGCTGCCGCGCTCGAACGGCCGTCGCGCCCCGCCGAGGCGAAGAGGTGGAACAGGTTGGCGCGCAGGGTCGCGGCCAGGCGCGGCTCGCCGGCGATCGCGAGATCGGCGGCTGCCCAGAAGCGATCGAGCAGCGCATGCTGCGCGGCCGCCGCGGCCGCGAAGCCGCCCGCGAGCGCGGCGTCGGCGAGCGCGGTGGCCCGTTCGGCCAGCGCGTCCGAGCCGTCGCGTCCGGTGGCGAAGCCGGTGGTCACCAGCAGCCAGCCCGCGTCCTCGCGGGTGCGCTGCACGGCGGCGACGGCGATGCCGCTGCCGGGCAGGCGCTCGACGATGATATCCGCCGCCGCCTGCTCGGTCTCGAAGCCCCGCGAGGCGAGATTCACGCCGATGCGCGGATCGTCCGACTGGGCGGCGCCGTGGGGAGCGGGGGCGAGGCGGGGATGCAGCGTGACGCTGCCGGCGCCTTCGATCCCGGCCTGGAGCCGGCGGACCAGCAGCGTGCTGCCGTCGAGCGGCACGATCCGCTCGGTGCGGATGCGCAGCAGCCGTCCGTCCGGCAAGGACCAGCGCGTCTCGCGGCGGAGCATGCCCGCGCGCAGGTCGAGCGTGCGCCGAGTCGCCGAGCGCAGCGTGGTGAAATCGATTGCCTCGCCATCGACCCGCACTTCGATGCCCAGGGATTCGGCAACGGGCACGCGCGAATCGGAGTTGGCGGCGAAGCCCTTGAGCTTCTCATGATAGTGGATCGGCGCCTGTTCATAGGCATGGGCCAGGAAGGTGGTGGCCTTGGCGCGCTCCTCGATCGCTCCGCGCACGCCGATCGCGCCGTTGGAAAGCGCGAGAATCGTCGCTGCCCAGCCCTCGCGGGCCGGGTCGTCGCCGATCACGTCCAGCGACCAGCCGTCCTCCGCGAAGAGCACACCATCTTCCGCGCCGTTCAATGTCCGAGCCAACACCCGCTCCCCAACTCTTATGAAAAGTTGCGTTACAGGCTCTTTGATATCGTTTTCAAGAACAAAGGATCAGGGTTGTCGCGCGGCGTGGTTTCCGTTCCCTTTCCTTACGGCCTGAGCGGCCCGCTCAGGTATCGCGTACGACGATCTCGGTGGGCAGGGTGGTGGAGCGGGCGCGGCCGCCATCGACCTGCTGCATCAGCTTCTCGACGAGCAGCGCGCCGGCCACGTCGGTCTTCTGGTTGATCGTGGTGATCGCCGGGCTGAAATGGGCGGCGGGCGGAATATTGTTGTAGCCGACCAGCGCATAGTCGCGCGGCGCGACGAGGCCCCGCTCCCTGAACGCGCCGGTCACGGCCATGGCGGCAGTGTCCGAAAAGGCGAATACCGCGTCGGGCTGGCGGCCGGCGGCGAGATAGGCGGTAACCGTGTCCGCGGTGGCGTGAAACGCCATCGAGGCGATCGGCAGGAAATCGACGGTCACGTCGGCCTGGTCCCTGGCGGCCGCGCACAGCCCCTCGTAGCGCAGCCGCAGCTCCTCGTGGCGGATGTCGCCGACGAACAGCCAGTGCTTGCGGCCCGCGCGCAGGAAATGGCGCCCGGCCAGCTCCCCGCCCAGGAAATTGTCGCTGCCGACCGAGCAATAGCCGGCGTCGGGCGCGACCGCGCCCCAGACCACCAGCGGCACTTCGCTGCGGCCGAGCTCGCGCAGCATCGTGTCGCGAGTGCCCTGGCCGAGCACGATGAACCCGTCGGCGCCCCGCGCCTGGTAGAAGTCGCGAAAGGCGCGGACGTCCTCGAGCCCGGGCGGGGAGAGGAGAAGGTCCTGGTTGCGGATCGACAATGCTTCGGAGACGCCGGCGAGCAGCTCGAAGATGAAGGGATCGCCGATGGCGCCGTGCCGGTGCGAGCCGAAATCGAGCATCACCGCCACGGTGTTGGTGCGCGTGTGCCGCAGCTTGGCGGCGTTGCGGTTGACGGCATAGCCATGCTGGCGCGCCACTTCCATCACGCGCTCGCGCGTTTCCTCGGTCACCAGCGGGCTGCCGTTGAGCACGCGCGACACGGTGGGCGTGGAAACCTGCGCCAGGCGCGCAATGTCCTGCATGGTGAGTCGGGCGCCCGTCTTGCCGGGCCGCTCCTTGGCGGTCTTCCTCGTCATCGCCCGCTTTATGGGCGCACAACCGCGCCGCAGTAAACCGCAAGCGGCCCATCCCGGTTCAGGTTGTTCGTTCCCCGCCTTCGCAGGGAAGGAAATTGGGGCCGGCCCCTCAGCTCGTCCGGCGGACGATCAGCCTGGGCGGGAGCAGCCGCATCTCGGACGAATGGTTGCCGATCTCGCCGATCAGCGTGTCGACCAGCATCTCGCCCGCGGCGTTGTAATCCTGCGCGACGGTGGTGAGCGGAGGGTTGGTGAGGCTGGCGGCGGGGATGTCGTCGAAGCCGACCACCGATATGTCGCCGGGCACCGACTTGCCCGCTTCCTGCAGCGCCCGCAGCGCGCCCATCGCGATCAGGTCCGAGGCGGCGAAGATCGCGTCGAAGGGCACCCGGCCCGCGAGCAGTCGGCGCGCGGCCTCGAATCCCGATTCCTCGATCGACAGCGCGCCGGTCTGCAGGCGCGGATCGGGCTCGATCCCGGCTTCGAGCTGGATGTCGCAAAAGCCGTGATAGCGGTCGCGGAACTCGGGATAATGGCTGGTCGCCTCGCCGATAAAGGCCAGCCGGCGGCGGCCCTGGGCGAGGAGATGCGCGGCGGCGAGGCGCCCGCCCAGCATGTTGTCGCAGCCGATCGTGGTGCCCAGCCCGTCCAGCTCCACCGATCCCCAGCGCACGAAATGCGTACCCTGGCGGACCAGGTCCTGCAGCCGGGCGCGATACAGCTCGTAATCGCCATAGCCGAGCAGGATCAGCCCGTCGGCCTTGCGCGCGTCCTCATAATCCTTGTGCCAGTTCGACGAGAGCTGCTGGAACGAGGTGAGCAGGTCGTAGCCGCGCTTGGCGCAGGTGCGCAGGATCGAGCCCAGCATCGCCAGGAAGAAGGGGTTGATGGCGGTGCCGTCGGGCAGCGGGTCCTCGAAGAAGAGCAGGGCGAGCGTGCTGCTCTGGCCGCGGCGCAGCGAGGACGCGTTCTTGTCGACCTTGTAGCCGAGCTGGGCCGCGATCGCCTCGATCCGCTTGCGCGTGCCTTCGTTCACGGTGGGATCGCCGCGCAGGGCACGGCTCACCGTCGGCTGCGAGACTCCCGCCAATGCCGCGATGTCGAATGATGTCGGCTTGTCCGGCGAGGCCATGCCGCTCCCTGCTCCCCAGCCGCGCAAATTGTTGCGCGCTTGTTGCAACTAGCCTGACTGGGCCGGAAGCGGAAGCAGCGCTGAATACGTATGCGCTTACCTTCACTTGTCGGCCGCATGCGGCGAATTGGGGGAGGCTTAGAAAAACCGTCGCCAGTGAAAGGCGGCGAGGACCTTTGGGGAGGAAGACGATGGCTCAGTCCAATCACGCCGAGATTCTGCGCGCCCGTTCGGCGCTTTCGCTGGGAACGAGCAGCCGAGCGCTCGGCGCCGCGTTGCTGCTGCTGGGCGCGGTGCCGGCCTTCGCCCAGGACGGGACGCCCGCACCGGCGCCTGCCGACCAGGCGGAAGAGGGCAACCTCATCGTCACCGGCATCCGCGCCTCGCTGACCTCGTCGGCGAACATCAAGCGCAACAACGTCACGATCGTCGACTCGGTCTCGTCCGAGGACATCGGCAAGCTGCCCGACGTCTCGATCGCCGACTCGCTGGCCCGCATCCCCGGCGTCACCGCCCAGCGCCTGGAAGGGCGCGACCAGCGCCTGTCGATCCGCGGCCTTGGCCCGGACTTTTCGACCACGCTGCTGAACGGCCGCGAGCAGGTCACCGTCGGTGACAATCGCGGCGTGGAATATGATCAATATCCGTCCGAATTCTTCAAGAACGTCAATGTCTACAAGTCGGCCGACGCCTCGCTGATCGCGGCGGGCATCTCGGGCACGGTCGACCTGCGCATGCTGCGCCCGCTCGACCAGAAGAAGAACACGTTCGTCGTCTCGCTGCGCGGCCAGATGAACGAGAAGGACAAGCTCAACCCCGACGGCACGCGCTATGGCTACAAGGCGTCCGCCACTTATGTCGGCAAGTTCGCAGGGGATACGCTGGGCATTGCGCTAGGCGTCTCGGCGCAGAACACGCCGACCCAGATCGAGCGCTATGCGGCCTGGGGCTTCCCGGCCGAGCCGGCCGCTGGCGGCAATCTCTTCCTCGGCGGCGCCAAGCCCTATGTCCAGTCGAACCTGCTGAAGCGCTATGGCGGCGTCGCCACCATCGAATGGGCGCCGAGCGAGAATTTCCACTCGACCTTCGACGCGCTCTATTCGAACTTCAAGGAAACCCAGCACCTGCGCGGCATCGAGTTCGGCGTCGCGCCGGCCTGGGGCTCGGGCGGCGTGATCGCGCCGGGCTACACGGTGCGCGATGGGCTGGTCACCGAAGCGACGATCAGCAACCTCGTCGCGGTCCAGCGCAACGACCTCAACGAGCGCAAGGCCGAGAATATCTCGCTGGGCTGGAACAACGACCTGAAACTCGGCGAGACGATCCACCTCAACGTGGACGCCAGCTGGAGCCGCGCCACCCGCACCGACTTCCTGCTCGAGACCTATTCGGGCACCGGCTATAATTCGAGCGGCGCCAAGGACACGATCAGGATCCGCCAGAACAGCGACGGCACCTATGATATCGTGCCGACGCTCGACTATTCGAACACCGGCGTCATCCGCCTGACCGATCCGCGCGGCTGGGGCTATAACGGCACCACCGCGGTGGTGCAGGCGGGCTTCCTCAACCGGCCCGATTTCGTCGACGACCTCAAGGCGCTGCGTGCCAGCCTGAAGGGCGAGATCAGCGGCAGCGTGCTGAGCGCCTGGGAAGTGGGCGGCAATTTCAGCCGCCGCAAGAAGGAAAGCAACTACACCAGCTACTTCCTCTGCCCCAAGGGCGGCGGCACCAACTGCACCGTCGCCAGCGGCACGCCGACCAGCCTGGCGGTGCCGAACGACGTGCTGCTCGGCGAGACGGTAAGCCTCGACTATCTGGGCGTGCCCCGGATGCTGACCGTCGATCCGATGAAGGTCTATGGCCTGCTCAACTCGGTGTACGACAACCGGCCGGATTCGCTGGTGCGCGACAATGTCGTGAGCGAGGACGTGTGGACCGGCTATGCCAAGCTGACCGTGGACGGCACGGTGGGCGACAAGCCGCTCAAGGGCTCGCTCGGCCTGCAGGTGATCCGCACCAAGCAGCAATCGTCGGGCCAGATCGCGGCGCTGGTCGGCGGCGTCGTGACGATCTCGCAGGTAGCGGGCTCGGTGAGCTACACCAATTTCCTGCCTTCCGCCTCGTTCAGCCTCGAGCTGGAGCCGAGCTTCTACATCAAGCTCGGCGCCGCGCAGACCATGGTGCGCCCGCGCCTCGACCAGGAGCGCATCACCCAGGCGGTGTCGATCGACCTTTCGAAGATCGGCCTGGGTGGCCAGCCGCAGAACAGCCCGTTCAGCTCGAACGGCGGCAATTATCGCCTGCGCCCCTATCAGTCGACCAACATCGACATCTCGTTCGAGAAGTATCTGGGCAATAGCGGCGGCTATCTGGCGCTGACCGGCTTCTTCAAGCACCTGACCGACTTCGTCGATCCGAACAATTCGGTGCTCTACGACTTCTCGCCGCTGCTTGCCGCGCTCACGCCGGCGCAGCGCGCGATCGTGGTCGCGCAGAATGCGCAGATCGGCCTGGTCAGCTCGCCCAAGAACACCGGGCGCGGCGATATCCTGGGCGTGGAAGCCACCGCGTCGCTGCCCTTCACCGTGTTCAGCCAGGCGCTGGACGGCTTCGGCATCTTCGCTAGCGGCACCTATGTCGACAGCGAGATCCGCTACGCCAACAACGTCACGCCGATCACGCTGCCGGGCCAGTCGAAATGGGTCGCCACCGGCACCGCTTATTTCGAGAAGAACGGCTTCCAGGCGCGCGCCACCTATCGCTGGCGCGACAGCTTCCTGGCGGAGCTGGCCGGCCTCTCGGCCAATCCCGAATATCGCATGGGCCGGTCGGAAGGCGTGCTCGATGCGCAGATCGGCTATGAGTTCCGCAGCGGGCCGCTGACCGGCCTCTCGATCCTCGCCCAGGCGAAGAACCTGACCGACCAGCCCTTCGTCACCACCGAGGCGAGCGATCCCCGCCTGGTGCGCGAATATCAGCGCTATGGCCGCGACTATTATATCGGCATCACGTACAAGTTCTGACGCGTGGAAACGCGGCCCGGCCATGGCGCCGGGCCGCCTGTTTATCGAGGGGCGGACGTGCAGAGTGAGCAGCCGATCCGGATCGTGATCGCCGGCGGCGGCACCGCGGGCTGGATGGCCGCGGCCGCGTTCGCCCGGTTCCTCGGCCCCCGCTTCCGGATCGCCCTGGTCGAATCGGAGGAGATCGGCACGGTCGGGGTGGGCGAGGCGACGATCCCGCAGATCCGCCTGTTCAACGCCGGCCTGGGCATCGACGAGGACGCGTTCATGGCCGCCACCCAGGCGAGCTTCAAGCTCGGCATCGAGTTCGTCGGCTGGACGAAGGGCGGGCGCTACATGCACGCGTTCGGCGATGTCGGCCGCGCGAACGGGCTGCTCGCCTTCCAGCACAGCTGGCTGCGCGGCATGGCCGAGGGCGTCGCCCGGCCGCTCGGCGCCTATTCGCTCAACAATGTGGCGGCGCTGGCGAACCGCGTGCAGCGCGGGCCCGCGCGCACGGCGAAGCTGCTGCCCGAAATGCCCTATGCCTTCCATTTCGATGCGGGCCTCTACGCCCGCTTCCTGCGCGGCCTGGCCGAGAGCGGCGGCGTCGAGCGCGTGGAGGGCCGGATCGTCGCGGTCGCGCGCGACGGCGAGAGCGGCAACGTCACCGCCCTGACGCTGGAGGGCGAGCGCGAAGTGGCGGGCGACCTGTTCCTGGATTGCACCGGCTTCCGCGCCCTGCTGATCGGCGAGACGCTGGGCGTGGGGTTCGAGGCGTGGAGCGACCTGCTCCCCTGCGACCGCGCCATGGCCGTGCCCTCCGCGCGTGCGCGGGACTTCACGCCCTATACCCGTGCCACCGCGCATGGCGCCGGCTGGCAATGGCGCATCCCGCTTCAGCACCGCACCGGCAATGGGCTGGTCTATGCGAGCGGGCATCTTTCGGACGACGAGGCGGCGGCGCGTCTGCTCGCCGGCCTGGACGAGCCTGCGCTAGCCGACCCCCGGCCGCTGCGCTTCGCGGCCGGCAAGCGCCGCGGCTTCTGGAAGCACAATGTGATCGCGCTCGGCCTCGCCAGCGGCTTCCTCGAGCCGCTCGAATCGACGAGCATCCACATGATCCAGTCGGCGATCGAGCGGATCCTGGGCCTGCTTCCGGGCTGCCATGCCTCCCAGGCGCAGCGCGACGAATATGATCGCCAGGCGCATCTCGAATATGACCGCGTCCGCGACTTCCTGGTGCTGCACTATTGGGCGAACGACCGGGGCGAGCCCTTCTGGGCCGAGCGCCGGGCGGCGGCGCTGCCGGCGGGCCTTTGCCACAAGATCGCGCTGTGGCGCGATGCGGGCAGGATCGTGCGCGGCGAGGCGGACCTGTTCAGCGAAGTCGCCTGGCTGCAGGTCCTGGCCGGGCAGGGGATCGCCGCGGCCCGCTACCACCCGCTCGCCGATGCGCCGCCGCGCGAGCACATCGCGGAGTATCTCGGATTGATCGAATTGCTGAACGCCCGCGAAGCCGGCCAGATGGCGGACCACGCGGCCTATGTGGCGCAGCATTGTTCGGGGGAGGCCGCGGCATGAGGCGGGTCCTCGCACTCCTCGCCGCGCTGGCCGCCATGCCTGCCGCCGCGCAGGATTTCCGCGCGCGCCTGCCCCAGGACGAAGTGATCTATTTCGTCCTGCCCGATCGCTTCGCCAATGGCGATCCGGCCAATGATCGCGGCGGCCTGTCCGGCGATCGCGGCACCACCGGCTTCGATCCCGCCGACGCGCGTTATTATCACGGCGGCGACCTGAAAGGGCTCATGGGGAAGCTCCCCTATCTCCAGGCCCTCGGCATCACCGCGATCTGGGTGGCGCCGATCTTCGTCAACAAGCCTGTCCAGGGCGGGCCGGGCCAGCAGAGCGCGGGCTATCACGGCTATTGGATCACCGATTTCACCCATGTCGATCCGCATTTCGGCACCGATGCCGAGTTCAAGGCGCTGGTCGACGCCGCGCATGGGCGGGGCATGAAGGTCTATATGGACATCGTCGCCAACCATACGGCCGATGTGATCCAGTATCGCGAATGCGCCGGCGCCAATGCCTGCCCCTATCGCGGCCGGGCGGACTATCCCTATCAGCGCCGGGGTGGCGTGGACGGCACGGCGATCAATCCGGGGTTCGCGGGCGACGCGATCGGCACGGCGGCGAATTTCGCGCGCCTGACCGATCCGGGCTATGCCTATACCCCCTTCGTTCCCGAAGCGGAAAAGGCGGCCAAGCATCCCGCCTGGCTCAACGATCCGATCTATTACCATAATCGCGGGGACTCGACCTTCGCCGGCGAGAGCTCGACGATGGGCGATTTCGTCGGGCTCGACGATCTGATGACCGAGAATCCGCGCGTGATCGCGGGCATGATCGACATCTATGGCAGCTGGATCGAGCGGTTCGGCGTCGACGGCTTCCGCATCGACACGGCCCGCCATGTGAACCCCGAATTCTGGCAGGCCTTCGTTCCCCCGATGCTGGCGCGGGCCAGGGCCCGGGGCATCCCCAATTTCCACATCTTCGGCGAAGTGGCGGATCCCGCCGCCCAGGCCGCGCACACGATCACCGCGAAGCTGCCCTCGGTGCTCGACTTCGCCTTCCGCCAGGCGCTGCTCGACAGCGTTGCCGGGACCAAGGGCACCGATGTGTTCGAGAAGCTGTTCGACGATGACGTGCTCTATGCGCGCGGCTTCGATACTGCGATCGCGCTGCCGACCTTCAGCGGCAATCACGACAATGGCCGCTTCGCCTGGTTCGTCCGCAAGGCCTTTCCCCAGGCGAGCGAGGCGGAAGTTCTCCAGCGGGTGCTGCTCTCCAACGCGCTCCTGCTCACGCTGCGCGGCGTGCCGACCATCTATGCCGGCGACGAACAGGGCTTTGCCGGCGGCGCCAACGATGTCGACGCGCGCGAGGACCAGTTCGGCAGCCGGGTCGCGCAATATACCGCGCGCAGGCTGATCGGCACCGATGCGAGCATCGCCACCCCGCGCTTCGACGAGGCCCATCCGATCTTCCGCGCGATCGCCGGCCTGGCGAGGCTCCGCACCGGCACGCCCGCGCTCACTCGCGGGCGGCAAGTGCTGCGTGCGCGCGGGGACAAGCCGGGGCTGCTCGCTCTTTCGCGTTTCGATCCGGTGTCCGGTGCGGAAGTGCTGCTCGCCTTCAATACCTCCACCGAGCCGCTGGCCCGTCAGGTCCAGGTCGAGACGCACTCCCTCCGCTTCCATCCGCTTGCCGGAAGCTGTGCCGCCACGGCCAGCGCGCCCGGCTCCCTCACCATCACCCTGCCGCCGCTCGGATATGCGGTGTGCGCGGCGGAGACGAAACAGTGAACCAGCTTGCCGCGAAAGCGGATATCCGGAATGCGCAGCCCTGGTGGCGGGGCGCGGCCATCTACCAGATCTATCCCCGCAGCTTCTTCGATTCGAACGGCGACGGCATCGGCGACCTGCCCGGCATCACGGCGCGGCTCGATCACATCGCCAGCCTGGGCGTCGACGCGATCTGGCTCTCGCCCTTCTTCAAGTCGCCCATGGCCGATTTCGGCTATGACGTGGCCGATTATCGCGACGTCGATCCGATCTTCGGCACGCTCGCCGATTTCGACGCGCTGATCGCCCGCGCCCATGCCCTGGGACTGCGCGTGCTGATCGACCAGGTCTGGGCGCACACGTCCGACCAGCATGGCTGGTTCGTCGAGAGCCGGGCCAGCCGCGCCAACCCCAGGGCCGACTGGTATGTCTGGCACGACGCGAAGCCGGAAGGCTCGCCGCCCACCAACTGGCAGTCGGTCTTCGGCGGCCCGGCCTGGACCTGGGACGCGCGGCGCGGCCAATATTACATGCACAATTTCCTGAAGGAGCAGCCGCAGCTCAACTGCCATCATCCCGAAGTGCAGGCGGAACTGCTCGCGATCACGCGATTCTGGCTGGATCGCGGCGTGGACGGCTTCCGCATCGATGCGATCAACTTCTCGATGCACGATCCCGAATTCCGCGACAATCCGCCGGCGCCCGACGACGGAACGCAGCGCACGCGCCCGTTCGATTTCCAGCTGCACATCTACAATCAGAGCCATGCCGACATCCCCGGCTTCCTCGAACGGCTGCGCGGGGTGTTCGACGAATATCCCGATCGCTTCACCGTCGCCGAAGTGGGCGGCGCGGACGCGGACCGCGAGATGAAGCTGTTCACTGCCGGCGGCAACCGGCTCAACACCGCCTATGGCTTCGACTTCCTCTATGCCCCGCGCCTGAGCGCGGCGGGCGTGCGGGCGGCGCTGCAGAATTGGCCGGCCGGCGGCAGCTGGCCCAGCTGGGCGTTCGAGAACCATGATGCGCCGCGCGCCGTGTCGCGCTGGACCCGGCCCGAGGCGGCAGGCGCGTTCGCGCGGATGAAGATGCTGCTGCTCGCGGCGCTGCGCGGCAACATCTTCCTCTATTATGGCGAGGAACTGGGGCTCGACCAGGTCGAGATCCCGTTCGAGGCGCTGCAGGATCCCGAGGCGATCGCCAACTGGCCGCGCACCCTGTCGCGGGACGGCGCGCGCACGCCGATGCCCTGGTCCTCGACGGCGCCCGAGCTCGGCTTCACCAGCGGCAAGCCCTGGCTGCCGCTCGGCCCCAACCATGCCGCGCTGGCGGTGGATTTGCAGGATGCCGATCCCGCCTCGCTGCTCGCCTGGACCCGCCGGGTGCTGGCGGTGCGTGGCGCTTCGCCCGCGCTGCGCACCGGCGACATCGCCTTTGTCGATGCGCCGGGCGAACTGCTCGCGTTCGAGCGCGAGGCGGAGGGCGAACGCCTGCTCTGCCTGTTCAACCTGGGCGATGCCGCGCAGCGCTGGACGCCGGCGAACGCATCCCATTGGCGCCCGCTGCTCGCGACCGGCAGTGTTGGCGACTGGACTTTCGCACCCCATTCCGGGCTGATCGCCCGCTACGAAGCCTGAGGAGAAACCATGAAGCTTGCCCCCCTCGCGCTGGCGTTCGCCGCCTTCACCTTCACGGCGCCCGCGCTGGCGCAGGACGATCTGTCGCAGAAGCGGGACGGCAATGTCGTCGCCCGCGCCGCTTCGCCCGACGGCAGGATCACCGTGACGGTCAGCATCGATGGCGAGGGCCGGGCCAGCTATGCCGTGCAGCGCGCCGGCAAGCCGCTGCTCACCGACAGCCGGCTGGGCTTCCTGTTCACCGACGCGCCCAAGCTCGACCGCAACCTGGCGCTGGTCGAGGTGAAGCGCGACAAGGCGGACACCAGCTGGACCCAGCCTTTCGGCGAATGGACCACGATCCGCGACAACCACAATGAGATGACCGTGCGGCTGCGCGAAAAGGCCGATCTCGCGCGCGAGATGGACGTGACCTTCCGCATCTTCGACGACGGCGTCGGCTTCCGCTACACGCTGCCCAGCCAGCCCAACCTCAAGCACGCCAACATCGCCGACGAGCTGACCGAGTTTGCCTTTGCCGAGCCGGGCACCGCGTGGTGGAAGCCGGCCTATCTGTGGAACCGCGAGGAATATCTCTACAACAAGACCCCGCTCGACGCGGTCGGCACCGCGCAGACGGTGATGACGGTCAAGCTCGCCAGCGGCACCCATGTCGCGCTGCACGAGGCGGCGCTGATCGATTATTCGGCGATGAACCTGGCGCGCGCCGAGGGAAATACCTTCAAGGCCTCGCTCACGCCGGGCGCCGGCGCGGCGAAGGTGTCGCGCGATACCGGCTTCTCGACGCCGTGGCGCACCATCGCCATCGCCGACGATGCGGCCGGCCTCTATGCCGCCAGCCGCATCGGCCTGAACCTCAACGAGCCCAACAAGCTGGGCGATGTCTCCTGGATCAGGCCGGGCAAGTTCGTCGGCGTGTGGTGGAACATGATCAAGGGCGAATGGACCTGGTCGCGCGGGCCCAGGCACGGCGCCACCACCGCGCATGTGAAGCAATATATCGACTTCGCCGCGGCGAACGGCATCCCCGGCGTGCTCGTCGAGGGCTGGAACATCGGCTGGGACGGCAACTGGTTCGGCAATGGCAACGAGATGCAGTTCGACCGGCCGACCGAGGATTTCGATGCCGCCGAGCTGGCGCGCTACGCCAAGGCCAAGGGCGTCTACCTGATCGGCCACAACGAGACCGGCGGCTCGGCCAGCCACTATGACAGCCAGCTCGACCGCGCGTTCAGCTATGCCCGGGACCATGGCATCCCGGTGGTGAAGACCGGCTATGTGACCGACGCGGCGCAGATCGAGCGGGTCGATCCGGACGGCTCGCAGCACCGCGAATGGCATGAGGGCCAGTGGATGGTGAACCACCATCTGCGCGTGGTGGAGACGGCGGCAAAATATCACGTCTCGATCGACAGCCATGAGCCGGTGAAGGACACCGGCCTGCGCCGCACCTGGCCGAACTGGGTGGCGCGCGAGGGCGGGCGCGGCATGGAGTATAATGCCTGGGAAGGCGGCAAGAACCCGCCCGAGCATGAGGCGAACATGGTCTTCACCCAGCTGCTCGGCGGGCCGATGGACTTTACGCCCGGCGTGCTGAGCCTCAGCGGCTCCAACGGCTCGGCGATCCAGTCGACCGTCGCCAAGCAGCTAGCGCTCTACGTGGTGCTCTATTCGCCGGTGGTGATGGCGGCCGACACGCCGGAGAATTACGCCAGATATCCGCGCGAGATGCAGTTCATCCGCGACGTGCCGACCGACTGGAGCGATACGCGCGTGCTCAACGGCGAGGTCGGCGACTATGCGACCATCGTTCGCAAGGCCAGGGGCGGCGATGACTGGTATCTGGGCGCGGTCGGCGACGAGCAGGCGCGCAGCTCGACCGTGACGCTCGACTTCCTCGATGCCGGCAAGACCTATGTCGCCGAGATCTATCGCGACGGGCCCGGCGCCGATTACCGCACCGATGCCCGCCATGCGATCACGATCGAGAGCAGGCCGGTGAAGCAGGGCGACACGCTGACGATCGCGCTGGCGCCGGGCGGCGGCGAGGCGATCCGCTTCGTTGCGCCGGGCAAGAAGGCGCGGCGCCGATGAGCCCGGCCGGGGGGCGGCCGCGCCAGGGGTTCGCCGGGCTGTGGAACATCAGCTTCGGCTTCCTGGGCATCCAGATCGGCTTTGCGCTGCAGAACGCGAACATGAGCCGCGTCTTCCAGTCGCTGGGCGAGAGCATCGACAATCTCCCGCTGCTGTGGATCGCCGCCCCGCTTACCGGGCTGCTCGTCCAGCCGGTGATCGGCCATTATTCGGACCGGACCTGGGGCCGGTTCGGCCGCAGGCGCCCCTATTTCCTGGCCGGCGCGGTGCTGGCGACGCTGGCGCTGTTCGCCATGCCCAACGCTCCGGTGCTGCTCGTCGCGGCGTTGCTGCTCTGGGTGCTCGACGCCTCGCTCAACGTCTCGATGGAGCCGTTCCGCGCGTTCGTCGGCGATATGCTCGACAAGACGCAGCACACCGCCGGCTATGCGGTCCAGACCGCCTTTATCGGCGCCGGCGCGGTGATCGGGTCGGCGACGCCCTGGCTGCTCGACCATCTCGGCGTGTCGAACGTCGCGGCGGCCGGCGGCCTGCCCGACACGGTGCGCTGGAGCTTCTATCTGGGCGGGGCGGCACTGCTGCTCGCCGTGCTGTGGACCGTCCTCACCACGCGCGAATATTCGCCCGAGGAGATGGCGGCGTTCGACGGTCCGGTCGAAGCGCTGCCTCCTCCGCCGCCTGCCAAGATTGGCGCGGGCATTCCCTGGCTGGTGGGCGGCGCGGCGCTCGGCGCGCTGGTCTTCGCCCTGGGATTCGAGAAGGAACTCTATCTGCTCGCCGGCCTGCTCTCCGCCTTCGGCCTGGCGCGGATGATCGCCGCGGTCACCAGGGGCGGGCTGCTCGGCGACCTCATGGCCGATTTCTCGGGCATGCCGGCGGTGATGAAGCGGCTGGCGGTCGTCCAGTTCTTCAGCTGGTCGGCGCTGTTCATCATGTGGATCTACACCACGCCGGTGGTCGCGCAGTACGTCTTCCGGGCGCCCGATCCGGCGAGCGCGGGCTATAACGAGGCCGGCAATTGGGTGGGAATATTGTTCGCCGCCTACAATGCCGTCGCCACGCTTGCCGCGCTGTTCCTGCTGCGTCCGCTTGCCGCCCGGGTCGGCAAGGTGCGCACCCATGCGATCGCGCTGGCGCTGGGCGGGCTCGGTTTTGCGAGCTTCCTGGTGATCCGTGACGCCGATGCGCTGCTCGTCGCGGAGATCGGGATCGGCGTCGCCTGGGCCTCGATCCTCGCCATGCCCTATGCGATCCTCGCCTCGGCGCTGCCCCAGGCCAAGCTCGGCGTGTACATGGGGCTGTTCAATATCTTCATCGTCATCCCCCAGCTGCTCGTCGCCACGCTGATCGGCACGGTGATGCGCCACCTCTTCCCGGGGCAGCCGATCTGGACGATGGCGATCGCGGCGGTGGTGATGTTGCTGGCGGCGCTGGCGACGCTGCGGGTGCGCGAGGCCTAGCCCCGTCGTCCCGCGAACTGGATCGCCACCGCCACCGCCGCGAAACCCGCGCCGAGCAGCGACACTGCGTTCCAGCCGCCCAGCGCCCAGGCCCAGGTCGCGGCACCCGAGCCGGTGGCGCCGCCGATGAACATCGCGCCCATGAAGATGGTGTTGAGCCGCGCCCGCGCCTCGGGCTGCAGCGCATAGACGATGTGCTGGTGCGAGACGAGCGCGCCCTGCACGCCGAAGTCGAGCAGGAGCACGCCGATCACCATGCCGGGGATGGTGGGCCAGAGGCCGTTGAACGCCCAGCCGGCCAGCACCGCGGCCGCGCCGAGCAGGATCACCGGGCGCGGTCCCCGCCGGTCCGCGATCCGCCCGGCGATCGGGGCGGCGAGCACGCCTGCCGCGCCGACCACGCCGAACAGGCCGGCCACTTCGGCGCCCAGCCCGAAATCCGGCTGCTGCAGGCGCAGCGCCAGGATCGTCCAGAAGCCGCTGAATGCCGCGAAGAGCAGGCCCTGGGTGATCGCCGCCCGGCGCAACGCGGCGAATTCGCGCCACAGCCCGCCGAGCGAGCGGAGCAATTGATGGTAGCGCAGCTCCGAATCCGGCGCGCTGTGCGGCAGGGTCAGCGCCATGACGCCGCCCGCGGCGAGCGCCAGCGGCACGCCCAGCCAGAACATCTCGCGCCAGCCCGCATGCGCCGCGACGAAGCCGGCCAGCGTGCGGCTGAGCAGGATGCCGCAGAGCAGCCCGGCCATCACCGTTCCCACCACCGCGCCGCGCCGCTCGGGCGCGGCCAGATGGGCGGCGAGCGGCACGATCTGCTGCGCCACGGTGGCGGCGAACCCCACCGCGACCGAAGCGGCGATCACCAGCGCGGCGCTGGGCGCGATCGCGGCCAGCATCAGCGCGCCCGCCAGCACGACGAACTGGATCGCGATCAGCCGCTTGCGCTCGACCAGATCGCCCAGCGGCACCAGCAGGAACAGGCCCAGCGCATAGCCGATCTGGGTGGCGGTGGGCACCAGTACGGTCAGCGCGCCGGGCAGGTCGCGCTGCATCACGCCCAGCATCGGCTGGCAATAATAGATGTTGGCGACTGCGATCCCGGTGGCGGCGGCCATCGCGAAGATCAGCGGACGGCCGAGCCGGTCCGGCACGGCGCCGGCGGCCTGGGGCAGGGGGGTGGTCATGGATGCTCCGGGGGGAAATCAGATGTAGCGCGGAATGGGGCCCAGCTGGGGTGTCTGGTCGGGCAGTTCAACCACCAGTTCGTCGACATAGCACCAGCCCCAGCCTTCGGGCGGGTCATAGCCTTCGATGATCGGGTGGCGAGTCGCGTGGAAATGCGCGGTGGCATGGCGATGCGGGCTCTGGTCGCAGCAGCCGACATGGCCGCAGGCCCGGCACAGGCGCAGATGCACCCAGGGGCTGCCGATCGCCAGACACTCCTCGCAGCCGCGCGCGCTGGGCGTGACCTGGTTGACGGTCGTCACGTGCCGGCATTCCATCGCTGTGGCTTCCTTCTGGTTCGATCGGGCCTTGTCGCAGCTGTGGGGGCGAGTGCCAACGGCTTGCCACCCGCAGGCGATGTCGCTACATCTTGCAATCGTTCCACTGCGAAGAAGGGAGGGCGTAAATGACAGATGTTACCACACGCCTTCCCGGTGCGTTCCGCACCATCGGGCGCTTCCACCACTAGGTCCTGAAGCCTCCCTGATCCGGGTTCCTCCCGCATCACCCCTATCGATATCGCATTGGAGACGGCGCCTCGGCGCCGGTTCATGACATGACCCACGACACCGACCGCCCGGATTCGATCCGCCGCGTTCTGCGCTTCACGTTCCGCCACTGGGCGCGGCAGCGGGGCCGCGCGACCTATATCGCCTGCTTCATCACCGCCGCGACGGTGACGGAGATCTTCGTCCCGATGTTCGCCGGCCGGCTGATCGACGCGCTGGCCGCCGATCTGCGCAACGACGCGCTGGCGCTGTTCGCGGCGATGGCGGCGCTCGGCCTTGCCATGGTGGTGCTCCGCCACATCGCCTGGGCGGGCATCATCCCCTTCACGCTGCGCATGATGCGCGACGTGACCCAGGACGGCTTCCACCGCGTCCAGCGTTTCTCGACCGACTGGCACGCCAACAGCTTCGCCGGCTCCACGGTCCGCAAGATCACGCGCGGCATGTGGGCGTTCGACACGCTGAACGACGTGCTGCTGCTCCAGCTGCTGCCGTCGCTTGCCGTGCTCCTCGGCACGATGCTGCTGCTCGGCTGGCACTGGCCGGTGCTGGGCGTGGTGATGGGCATCGGCGCCATCGCCTATGTTGCGATGACGATGGTGCTGGCGACCCGCTGGGCCTCGCCCGCCGCGACTCTCTCCAACGCCTGGGACACCAAGCTGGGCGGCCTGCTCTCCGACGCGATCGGCTCGAACGCCGTGGTCAAGGCGTTCGGCGCGGAGGAGCGCGAGGAAGGCCGTGTCGGCGCGCTGCTCGCCAAATGGGCCAAGCGCACCCGGCGCACCTGGCTGCGTTACACCTGGTCGGGCAGCGCGCAGATCGCGGTGCTGTGGGCGATCCGCGCCGCGATCACCGGCACGGCGCTGTGGCTGTGGTGGCACGGGGCCGCGACTCCGGGCGACGTCACTTTCGTGCTGGCCAGCTATTTCGTCGTGCACAGCTATCTGTTCGACATCGGCTTCCACATCCATCACCTGCAGCGCTCGGTGAACGAGATGGAGGAGTTGGTCGATCTGCACGAGCAGCCGCTGGGGATCGAGGACCGGGCCGATGCCGCGCCGATCCGCATCACCGCGGGCGCGGTGCGCTTCGACGACGTCACCTTCCGCTATGGCGGGCACGAGACGCCGCTCTACGAGCATCTCGACCTCGCCATCCGCGGCGGCGAGCGGGTCGGCCTGGTCGGCCATTCGGGATCGGGCAAGACGACGTTCGTCAAGCTGATCCAGCGCCTCTACGACGTGAACCAGGGCCGGGTGACGATCGACGGGCAGGACGTGTCGCACGCGACCCAGCAGTCGCTGCGCGCCCAGATCGCGATCGTGCAGCAGGAACCGATCCTGTTCCACCGCAGCCTGGCCGACAACATCGCCTATGCCCGCCCCGGGGCGAGCCAGGCGGAGGTCGAGGCGGCGGCGCGGCTGGCCAATGCGCACGACTTCATCGTCAAGCTGCCGCGCGGCTATGCGACGCCGGTGGGCGAGCGCGGCGTCAAGCTGTCGGGCGGCGAGCGCCAGCGCGTGGCGCTCGCTCGCGCCTTCCTGGCCGACGCCCCGATCCTGATCCTGGACGAGGCGACCTCGAGCCTCGATTCCGAGAGCGAGGCGCTGATCCAGCAGGCGATGGACCGGCTGATGAAGGGCCGCACGGCGATCGTCATCGCCCACCGGCTCTCGACGGTGCGCACGCTCGACCGGATCCTGGTGTTCGACCAGGGCCGCATCGTCGAGGATGGCGACCATGCGAGCCTGCTGGCCGATCCGGACGGCCGCTATCGCCGGCTGTTCGACCGGCAATCGGGCAACATCGTCGACGAGGCGCCGGCGCTCGCCGAGGGGTGAGCGCCGGGTCCTTTCGCAGGCGATCCTGGCATAGGCCGGCCGTGATCGGCGCTGCGCGTATTTGTAGCGTAATATACGAATAGTATCGGGCCGGGCGACATCTATAACGGGAGCGTGCGGGCATGCGACTGCTTACGGAATATGAATTGGATCTGGTCGCCGGAGGAAATGGTACTACCGATGACGCCCAGCTTAATGGCAACGACAATTACGACGGTTCTTGGTATGGTGCAGGCAATAGCGGTGGCGGCGGAAACCCCAACAACACGTCCAATGGCGGCCATTGGGCTTGGTTCGCCCCGGCAAGCTATTTTGGAGACTACCCACCCGGTGGCAACGGCACCTGGCGGTGGGTCTCCGCCGGTGGCAATCCCGGTGGCGGCAGTGGTGGCGAGCAAAGCACGCCACCGTCAGCGGGGACGCCGAACGTCATTCTGAAGGACGTGGATTGCGCGAAGGAGGAAGCGGCTTTCAGCAGCGCCCTCGAGGCCCTTCGTACTGCTTCTCCCACGGCAGCTGCCGTCATGGATCGCGTGCTCAATGGCCCCTATAAATGGACCATTTCCCTGGTGAACAATGGCGTCGACAATACTGAAGTCCGCCTCACGAATATCAACTGGGACCCCTTCTCGGGACTCGAGTTCACCGACGCTGACGGGAAGGTGGTCCGTCAATCGGCGATGGTGGCCCTTGCGCATGAATTCGCACATGCAGAATATTGGAATCGATCGGACGCCGACAGCTATGCCCATGCGATGGAAGTAGAACGCGCCGTCGCTGCCGAACTCAACGCTTACTACAACAACAACGCGGAGGCGGCTCGTCCGGCAAATGGACATCGTATCGGGACACCTTATGTAACGGCGTCTTCGACCACCACTCAGGCGGCGACGGGAGGGCGGCCATCATGCGCATGATATTCGAACTGCTAGCTGCCACGTTTGCCCTAGGGGGGCAAACCAGCGGCTCCGCCGGCCTTGCGCAATCCATCGAGACACCGGAGCTCTGCCGGACGCAGAGTCCGTCGGATTTCATCGAGATTCGCGTGATAAGGCTCGGCATAGACTCCCGGATTCAGCCGGGTCCGGACGAGATCGTCAAAAGCGGAGAGGGTTTCAGGGTAACCCGCGGCTCTCCGATCTGGGAACGGTTCGCGCGCCAGATCTGCAACCCTTCGAAGCGCGCGACCGAGCGGGAGAAAGATAATTTCGTGCCGCGTATCGTCGTCTTCCTTCCCGGAAGCTCCACCAGGAACGCCGCGATATTGGAGTTCCCAAGGGAGGATCTCGGCTCCAACGCCGTGGATTATTCCTTCAATGGCCTTGCTGGAACGATCGACAACAAGGAAGTCAGGCTCTTGCTCGATTTCGCGGCGAGAATCGATTGAGGTTGGTCGACATTTGGCGCGAAAGGCCGCGATAGCCCCACCTACCCGTCATCCCGGCCTTGAGCCGGGATCCCGCTTCTTCTTCCGACCATAAGGCAGCGGGACCCCGGCTCAAGGCCGGGGTGACGAAGGAAGAATGTGGGACCAGTTAAATCCGGTTGGCCCGCGCGATCGCCCCCAGGTGCAGCGCGCTCGGGCGCGGGGTGCGCTTCAGCGTCTCGCGGTCCACCGCGACCAGCCCGAACGGCACGCCATAGCCCGAGGTCCATTCGAAATTGTCGAGCAGCGACCAGTAGAGATAGCTGTGCACCGGAATGCCCTCGTCCAGGCAGGCGCGCACGCCGTCCAGCGCCTGGTCGATAAAGGCGATGCGGCGGGCATCGTCCTTCGCCGCGATGCCGCTCTCGGTCACGTAGATCGGCTTGCCGATCTCGCGATGCGCCCAGCGGATCGTGTTGGCGAGCGCCCGGGGATAGAATTCATACCCCGCCATCGTCATTTCCGCGTCCCTGGGCGGAGCGACCACGCCGTTCGCGTCGAACATGAAGCGGGTATAGGTCTGGACGCCGAAGAAATCGGCCGCCTCGCGCGCCACCTGCACCCATTCGCCATAGAGCTTGTCGCGATAATAGGCGGCGCGCTCCGGCGTATCGGCCTGCACGTCCTGCGTGGTCAGGGTGATGCCGACGGGCAGGGTGGGGCGGACCTCCTTGATCGCGGCATAGGCCTGGCGGTGCGCCGCCTGCATGATCGGAGTCACCACCGCCGGATCGGCATAGGCCAGGCGCGAGAATTTCGGCGAGCCGGTCGCCCGTGCCGCGGCGGCGATCGCTGCCTTCACCACCGGCACGAACGTCGCGATCCCCGGCATCATGTCGACCAGCAGGCGGATGTTCGCCTCGTTGAAGGTCGTCGTCATGTGCATCAGCCCGCCCAGCCGCTCGGCGACCTTGCGGCAATAGCGTGCGAACAGCTGCGGCGCGTCCGCCACTTCGAAGCCGCCGCGCTGCGCGAACCAGAGCGGCGTGGTGAAATGGTTGAGCGTCACGATCGGGCGCAGGCCGTGCGCACGGCACGCCTCGAGCATCCGCGCATAATGATCGAGCTCGGCGTTGGAGAAATGGCCCTCGCTCGGCTCGATCCGCGCCCATTCGACGCCGAGCCGGTAGCTGTTGAAGCCAAGCTTCGCCGCTAGCGCGAAATCCTCGGCATAGCGATGATAGGAGTCGCAGGCGTCGCCCGAGCGCTCCTTGAACATGCTCGGCTGCAGATTCTCCATCAGCCAGGCGTCGGCGTTCGTGTTGTTGCCTTCGCTTTGATAGGCGGAGATCGCCGTGCCCCACAGGAAGCCCGGCGGGGCGGGCTTGCGGCGGGCAAGGGGTGTGGCCGCCACGGGAGAGGCCACGGCCGCCCCCAGCGCGGCGGCCGCGATCAACTCGCGGCGGCCGAGGCGGAGGTCGTCGCTCACCGCGCCGTCGCGGCGACCGGCGCGCGCTGCGTGGCGGCCGCGACTTCGCGCTCGGCCTGGGTGAAGCCGTAGGCGGGGACGATCTCGTCCGCGCGGTCCGCCACCGCGCTCCATTCGGCGGCGACCCGTTCGCCGGCATCATCGCTCCGGCCGACCTGGATGCCGTCGGTCAGGGTCACATGCGCGGCGGCGAAATGGCCTGCGCCGGCGCAGAGGATCGCGCGGCTGGGCGCGTCCTCGCCGACCAGCGCGAGCAGGCCCGGGCTCACCAGCTCGGGCGCGAGCATCTCGAGGCTCTCGGCGGAGAGCACGCCCTCGGTCATGCCGGTCGCGGCGGTGGGGGCCAGGCTGTTGACGCGGATCCCGTATTTCTCGCCCTCGATCGCCAGCGTCTGCATCAGGCCGACCAGCGCCATCTTGGCGGCGCCGTAATTCGCTTGGCCGAAATTGCCGTACAGACCCGAGGAGGAAGTGGTCATCACGATCCGCCCGTAATTCTGCGCGCGCATCGTCTCCCACACTGCCTTGCAGCAGATCGCCGCGCCGATCAGATGGACGTCCACCACCAGGCGGAAATCGTCCATGCTCATCTTGGCGAAGCTCTTGTCGCGCAGGATGCCGGCATTGTTGACCAATATGTCGATGCGGCCGAAGCGGTGCAGCGTCTCGGCGACCAGCGCGGCGATGCGGGCCTCGTCGGTCACCGATGCAGCGAAGGCGATCGCCTCGCCCCCCGCCGCGCGGATCTCGGCGGCCACGGCGTCGGCCGCGGGCTGCGACAGGTCGTTGACGACGATGCGGGCGCCCTTGCTCGCCAGGTACAGCGCATGCGCGCGCCCCAGTCCCCCGCCCGAACCCGTCACGATTGCTACACGACCCGCCAGCGACATTCCGCTCTCCGTTTCTCGACTCTATCGACGGATCGCTTGGTAGCGCTGCAGTAGTTCACTAGCAAGATAGCGAATATATGGTGCTATCTGCCCCGGTTGCAGATCTCGAGGAAGCCGGCGGCCATGAACGAAGCCATGCGCTCCTTCACCGCGGCGAAGTCGTCCGAATGGCAGAGGCCGTTGGAGAGCTTGTCGATACGGCCCGTGCGCGCCAGCGTGAGCATCAGCGCGCCGGTGACGAAGTGATAGCCCCAGAAGATGTCCTCCTCGGCGCAATCGGGCAGGGCCTGTTTGAGCAGGCCGATCAGGCGCAGCACGACAGGGTCGAAATGCGCGTCCATCAGGTCGGCACCCCAGGCCGGGGTGTTGGCGACCTGCGCGCCCAGCTTGGCATAGTTCTTCCAGCCCTCGCCGCCCTGGATATAGGTGTCGAGATCGGTATCGAGGAACGCCCGCAGCGCGCCCTCCACCGTCGGCTTGCCGCCGCATTCGGCCTCGTACGCGTCGAGCGCCTGCATCCGCCGCTCGCTGGTCACCACCGCGCGGCGGGCGAAGACGGCATCGAACAACGCCTTCTTGTCGGCGAAATAATAGTTGAGCAGCGTGTGGTGCACGCCCACCTGCTTGGCGACGTCCTTGAGCGTGACGCCGTATAGCCCGTGCTGCGAGAACAGCGCCTCGGCGGCATCGTAGATCTGCTCCATCGTCTCGGCGCGCTGCTCGGCCTTGCGGGAGCGGCGAACGGGTTTGGCGGTTTCGGTCACGCCTGTGTTCCTTCCCGTCTAAGGGCTTAGCGTCAAGCCTCCGTGCAGATATTCACACGCGTGATAGTGTGTGTTGACAGCATCGCGCGCTTGCCCGCATGATGCGGCAAAGGCGGAAAAACCGTCAGGGAGAGAGGAAGCGTGGAAACCCAGGCAAGCGGCGCCCGCCGCTGGATCGTGCTCGTCACGCTCACCTTCGTCTATGTGCTCAATTTCCTCGATCGGCAGCTCCTCGGGATCCTCGCCAAGCCGATCCAGGATTCGCTCCACGTCACCGACGGCCAGCTCGGGCTGATCGGCGGGCTGTATTTCGCGATGTTCTACTGCTTCATCGCGATTCCCGTGGGCTGGCTGGCCGATCGCACCAACCGGGTGACGATCCTGTCGCTCGCCTGCGCGATCTGGAGCGGGGCGACGATCGCCTGCGGCCTCGCCACCAGCTACACCCAGCTTGTCATCGCGCGTATGACCGTGGGCTTCGGCGAGGCAGGCGGGGTGCCGCCCAGCTATGCGATCATCACCGACACCTTCCGCCCGGGCGAGCGCGGCACGGCCTTCGGCATCTTCAACCTGGGCCCGCCGATCGGCGCGGCGCTGGGCATCGCGTTCGGCGCGACGATCGCCGCGATCTTCGACTGGCGCGACGCCTTCGTGGCGATCGGCATCGTCGGCGTGGTCACTGCGATTCTGGTCCGCATCATCGTGCGCGAGCCGAAGCGCGGCGCGACCGACCTTGCGCCCGAACCCGCCGCCGTCCGGACTGCCACCACCAAGGCGCCTTTCTGGGGCACCTGCTGGATGTTCTTCACCCACCCGGTGCTCATGCTCGCCGCGCTCGGCAGCGGCGCCACCCAGTTCGTCACTTATGGCCTGGGCAATTTCGCGGTGCTGTTCCTGATCCGCGAAAAGGGGATGACCCTGTCCGAGATCGCGGTCTGGTACGCGCTGGTCGTCGGCATCGGCATGAGCGCGGCGATGCTCATCTCCGGCCGGGTGATCGACCGGCTGAGCCGCCGCTCGCGCACCGTCTACGCGCTCGGCCCCGCCCTCTCGCTCGCCGTGGCGCTGCCCTTCTACATCGCCTTTGTCTGGGCGCCGGGCTGGCCGCTCGCGCTGCTGCTGCTGACCATCGTCAACTGCTTCAACTATTTCTATCTCTCCGCCTCGGTCGCGCTGGTGCAGGAGGAGGTCCGCCCCGATCAGCGCGTGCTCGCGGGTGCGCTGCTGCTGCTGGTGATGAACTTCATCGGCCTCGGCCTCGGGCCCACCTATGTCGGCGCCGCCAGCGACTGGTTCAAAGCCCATGGCTGGGAGCATGGCCTGCAGCTCGCGCTCTACACGCTCTCGCCCTTCTACCTGATCGCGATCGCGCTCTTCCTCACGCTCGCCCGCATCCTGCGCGCCGAGCAAGCCGCAAAGGTGCCCGCATGAAGCCGTTCCGCCACGCCGCCATTGCCGCCGCCTTGCTGCTCTCCGGCACCGCGCTCGCACAGGAGCCGGTGATCGGTGCGCCCTCGGGCAGCGTGCGCGGCACGCGCGAGGGCGATATCCGCGTGTTCAAGGGCATTCCCTATGCCGTGCCTCCGGTCGGCGGCATGCGGTGGCGCCCGCCCGCGCCGATGCAGCCCTGGCAGGGCGTGCGCGACGCGAAGGATTTCGGCCCGGCCTGCGTCCAGTCGCAGAGCAAGACGCCGGTCTCGGTCTATTCTCCCGCGGCGCCGCTGCCGGTGAGCGAGGACTGCCTGACGCTCAACATCTGGGCGCCGGCCGATGCGAAGAAGGCCCCGGTCTTCTTCTGGATCCATGGCGGCGCGCTCTCGGGCGGATCCAGCCGCGAGCCGATGTACGACGGCAGGAAGATGGCCGAGCAGGGCGTGATCGTCGTCTCGATCAACTATCGCCTGGGGGTGCTCGGCTGGCTCGCCCATCCGGCGCTCTCGGCCGAATCGCCGCAGAAGGTGTCGGGCAATTACGGCCTGCTCGATCAGATGGCGGCGCTCGCCTGGGTGAAGCACAATATCGCGGCGTTCGGCGGCGATCCCGCCAGGGTGACGATCGCGGGCGAATCCGCCGGCGGGCTCAGCGTGATGTTCCTGATGGAGTCCCCGCTCGCCCGCGGCACCTTCAGCAAGGCAATCGCGCAGAGCGCCTATATGGTCGCCATGCCCGAGCTGAAGAAGCAGGCTTATGGAGCGCCCTCGGCCGAGGCGGTCGGCACGATGCTGGCGGCCGGCGTCCAGGCGCCGGACCTCGCCGCGCTGCGCGGCATGGACGCCCAGACCCTTACCGACAGCGCCGCCAAGCTCGGCTTCTTCCCGTTCGGTGTGGTCGACGGGCTGGTGTTGCCGACCCAGATGGTCGACGCGTTCGACCAGGGCAAGCAGGCGCCGGTGCCGATCCTCACCGGCTTCAACCAGGGCGAGATCCGCTCGCTGATGGTGCTGGCGCCCAAGGCCCCCGCGACGGCCGAGGGCTATGAGAAGGCGATCCGCGAGAAATATGGCGAATTCGCCGATGCCTTTCTGAAGCTTTATCCCGCGGCGGACTACAAGGAGAGCATCCTGGCGACGAGCCGCGACGCGCTCTATGGCTGGACGACCGAGCGGCTCGCCCGCAAGCAGACGGCGGTCGGCCAGCCTGCCTGGGTCTATCTGTGGGATCATGGCTATCCGGCGATGGAGGCGGCGGGGCTGCATGCCTTTCATGCCAGCGAGCTGCCCTATGTGTTCGGCAACCTGGCGCCGCTGCCGCCGAAATGGCCGGCGATGCCGGAGAGCGACCGCCCGCTCTCGGATGCGATGCTGGGCTATTGGACCAGCTTCGCCAAGACGGGCACGCCCGGCGTGGCCTGGCCGGCCTTTGGCAAGGCGCGCACCTATCTCCACATCACCGATGCCCCTCGGGCGGAGAACGGCCTGATGCCGGGGATGTACGACCAGTATGAGGCCGTGGTCTGCCGCCGCCGTGCCGCGGGCGTGGCGTGGAACTGGAACGCCGGCCTGGCCTCGCCCAAGCTCCCGCCCAAGGCAGCGGGGTGCGATTGAGGGCCTTCCGCATCCGGGAGGGGAAGGCTGGGGACTCATTTCCTTCAACCGTCGCCCCGGCCTTGAGCCCGGGTCCCGCTGCCCCACTGACGGAAGAAGAAGCGGGATCCCGGCTCAAGGCCGGGATGACGAGGTAATGTGGGGCAATTGTCTCCTCCAAGCCGTCATCCCGGCTTTCGTCGGGATGACGGCTATTGGCGAGCAGGGGGAGGGGCTTGGGAAATCCTACCGCCCCAGCTTCCGCCCCATGATCCGCCCTTCGGCATAGTCATCCCGCAGCCGCTTCTTGTCGATCTTCCCCGAAGCCGCGAGCGGCATCGCCTCCACCTCGGCCACCTCGCCCGGGATCCACCAGTCGGCGACCTTGCCCCGCAGCAGCGCGAGCAGTGCGCGCGGGTCGCCCTCGGCGCCCTGGGTCTCGACGATCAGCACCGGCCGCTCGCCCCATTTGTCGTCGGTACGGCCGATCACCGCGACGTGCCGGACGGCGGGATGGGTGCCTATGATCGCTTCGATCTCGTTCGGGTTGATCCACTCGCCGCCCGACTTGATCAGGTCCTTGGCCCGCCCGCAGATCGTCAGGTTGCCGGCCTCGTCGAGCATCGCCAGGTCGCCGGTGTCGAAATAGCCCTCGGGGTCCAGGGCGCTCGCCTCGGCGCGGAAATAGCGCTCGATCACGCTATGGCCCTTCACCTTCAGATGCCCCAGCACGCCGCGTTGCGGCACCAGCGCGTTGCCCTCGGCATCGGTGAGCTTCAGGTCGATCCCCATGGCCGGCCGGCCCGATGCGCGGGGCGCGTCCGCCGGCAGGTCGCGTGGCGCCATGGTGCCGATCGGCGAAAGCTCGGTCATGCCCCAGCTCGTCTGCACGGCGGCGCCCAGCTTCTCCTCCAGCCGCCGGATCAGCGCGTCCGGGCAGCTCGACCCGCCGATCAGCACGCGCTCCAGCGTGGGGAAGGCCTCGCCCGTCGCCTCGGCCTGGTCGGCCAGCGTCAGCCAGACGGTCTGCACGCCGACGGCCACGGTCACGCCCTCCTCGCGGATCAGCCTGGCCAGGCTGGACCCGTCGAGCGTCCGCCCCGGCAGCACCAGCTTGGTGCCGGCGGCCGGTGCCGCGAAGGGCATGCCCCAGCCATTGGCGTGGAACATCGGCACGCCGAGCAGCAGCGTGTCGCGCGCGGTGATCGCCACCGCATCGGCCTGGAGCGCCCGCAGCGTGTGGATATAGTTGGAGCGGTGGGTATAGATCACGCCCTTGGGGCTGCCGGTGGTGCCGCTGGTATAGCAGAGCCCCGCCGGCGCATTCTCGTCGAACGCGCCCCAGGCGACGGGTTCGCCATGCGCCGCCAGCAATGCCTCATGCCCCCAGATGCGCGCCCGGTGCGACCCGAGGGCGTCCGCATCGGCGTCCGGACCGTCCAGAATGACGACATGCTCGATCGCCGGGCACTGCGCGATCACTTCGCGGGCCAGGGGCAGCAGGTCGGCCGCCACCGCCAGCACGCGGTTGCCGGCCTCGCCGATCATCGCGGCGAGATGCGCCGCGGTCAGCCGCGGGTTGAGCGTGTGGCACACCAGCCCCACGCCCATCGCCGCATAATAGATCTCGAAATGGTGGATCGTGTTCCAGGCGAGCGTGCCCACCCGGTCGCCCGGCTCCAGCCCCAGCGCGATCAGCGCGCCCGACAGGCGGTTGCTGCGCTCGCGGAGCGCCGCATAGCTGCTCCGCCGGACGATCGCCCCCGCATCCGCCTCCACCACCTCGCAGTCCTGGAACCACTTGGCGGCATGATCGAGGAACTTGTCTACTGTCAGTCCGTAGGGCTGCATGAAACCTTGGGGCGCACGGAGGGAAGGAATGGCCGCCGGAGAGGGAGCCCCGGCGGCCGGCAGGAAGATCAGAAGGTCTTGAGCAGCTTGATGCCGTACTGGCGGGGCGGGCCGGCGAAATAGAGGCCGGAGTTGAGCGCCGCCGGATAATGCTGATCGGTCAGATTGGTGGCGTAGAGTGTCGCCGTCCAGCTGTCGTGCTGATAGGCCAGCTGCGCATTCAGGATGTTGCGCGCCTCCAGATGGTCGCCGCGCGCGCTGCTCTGGAACAGCGTCGCCCATTGATCGCCGACATGGCCGAAGTTGACGCGCGGAGTGATCTTGTCGCCGCTCTTCAGCTCCAGCTCGTACTGGGCGCCCAGGTTGAAGGTCAGGTTGGGCGCATAGGTCTGGCGCCGGCCGGTCAGGTCGAGGCACTTGCCGCCGGCCGGGCCCGTCGCCGGGCTGCACGGCCGCACCGGATCGGCGGGGGTGCCCGCCGGCGGGTTGCGCGTATCGACGGCGTAGAAAGTGCCCAGCTCGCTGTGCAGCACGTTGATGCCGGCATCGAGCTGCAGCTTGCCGAAGTGGAACTGGGTCTCCGCTTCGAAGCCGTAGATCCTGGTCTTGCCCGGCACGTTGAGCTCGATTCCGAAGGTCGGGAAGTCCGGATAGCCGATGATGACCTGGAAGTTCTTGTAGTCGTTGTAGAAGCCGGTGAGCGTCGTGCGGATCTTGCCGCCCGCCCAATTGGCCTTCCAGCCGGCCTCGAACGACGTCACTTCCTCGGGCTTGAACGGCGCGGGCAGGCCCAGGCCCACCGGCACGTTCAGGCCGCCGGGGCGGAAGCCGGTGGCGACGAAGCCGTAGAGATACTGGCTGTCGCTCGCCTTCCAGCCGAGCGAGACCTTGTACGACAGATTGTCGGACTTCACCGTCTGGTCCTGGCGGATATAGGTGCCGTACTGGAGCACATCGACATGGTTGGTCGATCGGCTGGCGGTGTAGCGGACGCCCGCATCGATCTTCAGGCTGGGCGTGATCGCGAAGCCGATCTGGCCGAACGCCGCCAGCGAACGCGTCGGGTTGGTGCCCTGCAGCTTGTACTGCGCCGATGGCAGGTTGAACGGATCGGCAAGGTCGATGATGAACTGATAGGGCTTGCGGAAATAATAGTCGTTCCACAGGCCGAAGGCGCCGAGCAGCCAGGTGACGCGCTGGTTGTCGGGCGAGATCAGGTTGAGCTCGGTGGTGATCTGCTGCTCGTCGACGCTGTCGAAGAAGGTGCTGATGCCCGTCGCGGTGCCGTCCAGGTCGGCGCGGTACATGGTGTTGGCCCATTGATAGCTCGAGACCGAACGGAGCTTCACGCCGCCGTCGAACTCATATTCGGCCTTCAGGGTCGAGCGGACGAACTCGTCGCGGGCCGCCTGCGGCGCGTTGAACGACACGTCAAACAGGTCGCGATGATTGGGGTTCGGCGTGGTGGTGCCGGGCAGGGTCTTGAAATAGTTGGAATAGGGCGATGCCGGATAAGCGCCCATGTCGAGATGGCCGAGATCGGTCTTCCATAGCACCGACAGGCGGTCGCTCGGCTTCCACAGGAAGCTGACCCGCGCGGCCATGATGCCGACATTGCCCTTGTCATAGGGATAGGGGCCACCGTTCGGGCCGGTGATGTTGTAGAAGCTGTCGCGGCGCGAGCCATAGAGCGCCACGCGCGCGGCGAAGGTGTCGCTCAGCGGCAGGTTCACCGCGCCCTGGACGCCGGCTTCGTTGTAGTTGCCGTAGTTCAGGTTGAAATAGCCGTGGATGCCGCCGCCGATGATCGGGTCGTTGGTGTTGACGAACACCGCGCCGCCGGTGGCGTTCTGGCCGACGATCGTGCCCTGGGGGCCGCGCAGGACCTGGATGTTGGCGACGTCGTAATAGGGCTCGCCCTGCACGTATCCCGGAAATGTCGGCACCCCGTCGCGATAGGTGATCACGCCGGTGGTGGTCTGGGTATTGTGCTCGGCCTTGCCGATGCCGCGGACGTTGAAGTCGTTGCCCTGGCCGAAATTGTTGACGACGACGCTGGGCATCGCGAACTGCAGCGCGTCGACATTGGCGACGCCCTTGTTGTCGAGCTGGGTGCCCGACAGCACCGAGGCCGAGACCGCGGTGGTCATCAGATTCTCGCTGCGGCGCTGCGCGGTGACGACGATCTCGCTCTCTTCGCCCGAAGCGTCGGGCGCGTGCTGCGCTTCCGGGGTGGCGGTCTGCGCCGCGGCGCCGCCGCTCCAGACCAGGGCCAGCGCCGAGGCGCCGAGCAGCAACGGACGGTATCTCATCAGGGTCCCTCCCACATCCATCTCCAGCCGCGCTCTTCGGCACGGTCGGGCGAGGATGCCGCAAAGCCGGAGGGCTTGCAACACTAATTCTCTACCGAGTGAATATAGCGAAGCGGAAGGAGTTCCCCTGGTGGCCGAGTTGCCCTCGATCTCCGGAAGAGCGGGAAGGCGGCGCGCCGCCCCTGGGGCAGGAGGCCCTGCGGGTGGCGCGATCGATGGCGTGCCGCTCAGTCCTCGCGGGGAGGGCGTCCCATCGGGCCGCCGGGGCCAGGACCCCTTGGTCCGCCGGGGCCGCGATCGCGCGGCTCCAGGCTGCGCAGCTCTTCCATGCTCAGCACGCCGTCATGATCGGCATCGGCGGCATCGAAGCGCTTGCGCTCATAGGCGAGCAGCTCGTCGAGCGACACGCCGTTGTCGTAATTGGTATTGGCGTTGACGATCACCATCGCGCTCAGCGGTTCGATCAGCCGGCGGAGCGCCATGCCCTCCATATCGTCGTCCAGCTCGGGCGCGATGCTTTCGGGCACGGGGCCGCCCATCTCGGCGACCGGCTGGTGCTCGGACGATGCGAGCGAGCCCATGTCGTGCTGCCAGGCGAAGAACTCGGCGGTGCTGATCGAGCCGTCATGATTGGTATCGATCCGTTCGAACCGGGCCTTGATGCGCGCGTCGCGGCGGGCCTCAATGACGGACTTGAGCTCCTCGAAAGTCACCAGCCCGTCGCCATTCCGGTCGGCGGCACGGAACATGCCGGTCACCGCCTTGTCGAGCTGGTCGCGCTTGATCGGCTTGATCATGCGCGGGCGCTCGCCGCGCGGGCCGCCGCCGGGAGGGCCGCCACGACCGCCATGCCCGCCCGGGCCGCCACCGCCTGGAAAGCCGCCGCCTCCGGGGCCCATCTGGGCGAAGGCCGGCGCGGCCAGGGTCAGCGCTGCGCCCAGAATGGCGGCGCGCATCAGATGCCGGCGTGCGCCGAACGGCTTCGAATCCTGCATGAAATCCCCGTGAAGATCGTGTCGGCGATGCTTTGGGAGCATTGGCGCGCGCGGGGATTTCGATTTGTTGCAACCCGGAGAGGCAAGCACCGGCCGGAGATCAGGCCGGCCCGGTCCCCTGCGCATCGATCAGCACGCGCATCGCGGCGCGGGCGGCCTCGGGATCGCGTGCCCGGATCGCCGCGAGCGCCCGGCCATGGTCCGCGACGCTGGCGGAGCGGCCGTTCAGGCGTCCGGCGACGCGGATCGCGGTGCCGACCATATCGCGGAACTGGAGATAGAAGGGATTGCCCGAAGCGCGCAGGACGGCGGTGTGGAAGGCGATGGCCGCCTTGAGCAGGTCGTCCGGTGCTTTACCGACGCCGCCCAAGCTGGCGAGGTCCCCGCCGATCGCCTCGATGTCCGCATCGGTGGCGAAGCGGGCGGCGAGCGCTGCGGCTTCGGGTTCGATCGCGACGCGCAGCTGGTGGAGCTGGACCAGCAGGTCTGCCGGGGAGCGCCGTTCGAACAGCCAGCGCAGCACGTCGGTGTCGAACAGGTTCCAGGACGAAGTCGGCTCCACCATGGTGCCCTGGCGCGGACGGGCGCTCAGCAGGCCCTTGGCGGTGAGCATCTTCACCGCTTCGCGAGTCACGGAGCGGCTCACGCCGTGCTGCCTGGCAAGCTCCGCTTCGGTGGGGAAGGGCCGGTGCGCATAATGGCCGGTGACGATCGCGTGCCCCAGCCGATCGAGCAGGCCATGGGTCAGGTTGTGCCCAAGCCGGGGGCGCGTCTCGCCCTGCGGCCTGGATGGAGACGCTGTCACGCGCGGTTCTTCCTTTGCTGCAGAGGCGATCGCTTGTCCGGTGGGGGCCAGCCTATCCCAAACCCCATGGCGGACAAGGCAAACAAGAACCGTTCCGCCGGCCGGCTTCGTCGCACCCTGGCGGCTTTGGTCGCAGAAATCTTCGTGCCGGCCCGGTCCGCTGCCACGGGTCGCGGGCGCGGCTCTGCGCGTCCCCCTTGTTCCGATGGTTCGACGCATGGCCGCCTTGCTCAAGGAGAACCATGTGATGAGAAAGATCGTTGCGGCCGCATCCTGTGCGGCCATCCTGCTCGCGATTCCCGCCCAGGCGGGTTTCCAGGACGTTCCGCAGACGGCGCCGGCCGCTTCCGCCGATGCCGGCCAGGCGACGCCGGAGTGCAAGCCGAAGAAAAAGAAGAAGAAGGGCCTCGGGCTCGGCGGCGTGCTGCGCGCCGCGCGCAATTCGGGCCTGATCGGCGGCGTTGCCGGCCGGGTGGGAGGCGATGCCTATCTCGCCAGCACCGCGGCGAGCACGGCGATCGACGTCGCTGCCAGCCAGCCGGCCTCGTCCGGCCAGGACAGCTCCGGCGAGGGGAGCGGCTGCTGATGATGCACCATGTCGGGTATGTTCGCGCCGCGCGCCGGATCGCGACTCTTTCGCTGCTGCTGCCGTGCCTGCTGGGCGGATGCGGCCAGGAACCGGCCGCCAATGCCAGTGCCAACGCCGGCGCCGCCGCGGCGCAGCCGGCCCTTCAGGGTTTTGGCGGGTCGCTCCGCCCCGGCCTCTACAAGATCGTCCAGACCGGCGATGCGGAGGAGGAGAGCGAGCGCTGCATCACCGCGGAGACGCTGGCGAAGGGCGGCTATGTCGCGGCCAAGGACGTGCAGCCCGGCTGGACGGTGGTCCGCAACCGGGCCTCGGGCGGGGTGATCGATTTCGAGGCGAAGGGCCCGGCCAAGGGCCTGATGTCGTTCAAGGGCAGCTATACCGCCGCCGGCTTCACGCTCGATGCCGTGCTCAGCTTCGAGCATAACGGTCAGCCGATGACCCTCAAGAACCGGCAGGTCGGCACATTCCAGTCGGCCGATTGCGGCGAACCCGCCGAATGAGATCCCGGTCCCCGGGCATCCGCATCGGTGCGGCGGCCCGGGGATCGCCGGAGACAGGAGAAGAAATGTTCCGCTGGATAGCAGGGCGCGCGCGTTGCGTTGCCGGAAAGCATGAGCGCAACCGAAGCAATGTCCGCCCGGCGCGCAATGGCCGTTTCACGAGCCGGTGCCGCTATTGCCGCGTGCCGATGCTGCGGCGCCAGAAATATGATTGGATCGCGCTCGAGGCATGGCCGGCCGATTGAATCGGCCGGCCTCGCATCCGGATCAGTCGATCGTCTTGGCGAGCTCGCGGTTCAGCCACAGCGCCACCAGCGTGCCGATCGCGCCGGAAAGCAGATAGGCACCCGCGGCGAGCAGCCCGAAGCTGCTGCCCAGCCACAGCGCCACCAGCGGCGCAAAGGCGGCGCCGAACAGCCAGGCCAGGTCCGAGGTGAGCGACGAGCCGGTATAGCGGTGCGGCTTGGAGAACATCGACGAGAGCGCGCCGGAGGACTGGCCGAACGAGATGCCGAGCAGCGCGAAGCCGAACAGCATGAACACGATCTCGCCCACCTCGCCGGCGGCGAGCAGCTGCGGCGCGAAGCCGCTGAACGCCGCGATCGCCGCGGCCGAGACGCCGAGCAGGGTGCGGCGGCCGATCCGGTCGGCGAGCCGGCCCGAGAGGATGATCGAAAGGGTGCCGACCACCGCCGCGGCCGCCTCAATCACCAGGAAGTCCACCGGGCTGTTCTCGGTGTAGAGGAACACCCAGGAGAGCGGGAACACCGTCACCATGTGGAACATGGCGAAGCTGGCAAGTGGGGCGAAGGCGCCCATCACGATGATCCGCCAGTCGGCGCGCACGGTTTCGGCGATCGGCGCGGGCTGCAGCGCGCGATCCTCGAACAGGCGGGCATATTCCGGGGTCACCACGATGCGCAGGCGGGCGAACAGCGCCACCACGTTGATCGCGAAGGCGACGAAGAAGGGATAGCGCCAGCCCCAGCCGAGGAAATCCTCGGCAGGCAGGGCCGCGATGAAGAAGGCGAAGAGCAGGCTGGCCACGAACAGGCCGAGCGGCGCGCCGAGCTGCGGGATCATCGCATACCAGCCGCGCTTGTCATGGGGCGCGTTGATCGCGAGCAGCGAGGCGAGGCCGTCCCAGGTGCCGCCCAGCGCCACGCCCTGGCCCATGCGGAACAGCGCGAGCAGCAGTGCCGCGGTGATGCCGACATCGGCATAGCCGGGCAGGAAGGCGATCGATGCGGTGGAGCCGCCGAGCAGGAACAGCGCGATGGTCAGCTTGGCGCCACGGCCATAGGCGCGGTCGACCGCGGTGAAGATCAGCGTGCCGAACGGGCGGGTGACGAAGGCGAGCGCGAAGATCGCGAATGACCAGAGCGTGCCCTGTAGCGGATCGAGGAAGGGAAATATCAGCTTCGGGAACACCAGCACCGAGGCGATGGCATAGACGAAGAAGTCGAAGAACTCGGACGTGCGGCCGATGATCACGCCGATGGCGATTTCGCCCGGATGGATGCGGTGGCCGCCGGCGTGCAGCGCACGGGCGTCGCGCTCGGCGGGAAGGGTGGGGACGGTATCGCCGCTCATCGAGTTCGAACTTTCCTGCAACACGCGCCGCGAGCGCGTTTCATAACGCCGTGGAGGAGGCTAGAGTGCCCCCGGCGCGGCGCTCTTGCGCCATAGCAGACAATGCAGGGATTGGACAAAATGTCCTATGTGCGGTGCAACATGAGCAGCCTAGGCGCCCGCCATGCCTAGCCCCCGTCCGCTCCTCGCACGCCTCCGTGCGCTGCTGATCCTGCCGGCATTCGCGCTGTTGTGCGGATGCGACATGGTCGTGCTCAATCCCGCTGGCGACGTCGCCCGTCAACAGGGCGACCTGGTGATCGTCTCGACGCTGCTGATGCTGCTGATCATCGTGCCGGTGATGGCGCTGGTCGTGCTGTTCGCCTGGCGCTATCGCGAGTCGAACCAGGAAGCGACTTATGCGCCGGACTGGGATCACTCGACCAGCCTCGAGCTGGTGATCTGGTCGGCGCCACTGCTGATCATCATCTGTCTGGGCGCGATCACCTGGGTGAGCACGCACCTGCTCGATCCCTATCGCCCGCTCTCGCGCACCGCGCCGGGCAAGCCGATCGCCGCGGACGTCAAGCCGCTCGAGGTGCAGGTGGTCGCGCTCGACTGGAAGTGGCTGTTCATCTATCCCGAGCAGGGCATCGCCACGGTGAACGAGATGGCCGCCCCGGTCGGCCGCCCGATCCGCTTCCGGATCTCGGCCTCGTCGGTGATGAATTCCTTCTACATCCCCGCGCTCGCCGGCCAGATCTATGCGATGCCGGCCATGGAGACGCCGCTCAACGCTGTGTTCGACAAGACCGGCGTGTTCCAGGGCTTTTCGGCCAATTACAGCGGCCACGGCTTCTCCTCGATGCGCTTCAAGGCGCACAGCACCGACCAGGCCGGCTTCGATGCCTGGGTCGCCGAGGCGAAGAAGGCCGGCGCCACGCTCGACCGCGCCGAATATCTGAAGCTTGAGCGCCCGAGCGAGAAGGAGCCGGTGCGCCGCTTCGCCGGAGTCGAGGCCGGGCTGTTCGACATGGTCACCAACCTGTGCGTCGAGCCGGGCAAGATGTGCATGCACCAGATGATGGCGCTCGACGCACAGGGCGGCATGGGCAAGGCCGGGCTCCATAACGTCCGCCAGCTCGCCTATGACAAGTTCGGCGGCCGCGGCACCCATGCGCATGCCGGCAAGAGCTTCGTCGGCGAGATCTGCGCCGACAAGCAGGACATTGCCGTCCGCGCCGCGCCGAAGCCGGGCAACCCCAGGCCGCTGACCGGCGCGGGCATGAAGCAGCCTGCGGCCGAGCCGACCCCGACCGCTCCCAGCGTTGCGTCCGAGACCCGGCCGCGTCCTCTCTCCTGATCGCGAATCGAGATATGATCCCGCAACCCGCACCCGTGAGCCCGATCCTGGGCAAGCTCTCGCTCGACGCGCTGCCGCTGCACGAGCCGATCGTCGTGGCGACCTTCGCGGTCGTCGCGCTGGGCGGCATCGGCCTGTTCGCCGCGCTCACCTATTTCCGCCTCTGGGGCTATCTCTGGAAGGAGTGGTTCACCAGCGTCGATCACAAGAAGATCGGGATCATGTACATGATCCTGGGCCTGGTGATGTTCCTGCGCGGCTTTGCCGATGCGCTGATGATGCGCCTCCAGCAGGCGCTCGCGTTCAACGGGTCGGAAGGCTATCTGAACGCCCATCACTATGATCAGGTGTTCACCGCGCACGGCGTGATCATGATCTTCTTCGTGGCGATGCCGTTCGTCACGGGGCTGATGAACTATATCGTGCCGCTGCAGATCGGCGCGCGCGACGTGTCGTTCCCCTTCCTCAACAATTTCAGCTTCTGGATGACGACCGGCGGCGCGGTGCTGGTGATGGCCTCGCTGTTCGTCGGCGAGTTCGCCCAGACCGGCTGGCTGGCCTATCCGCCGCTTTCGGGGATCGCCTATAGCCCGGGCGTCGGCGTCGATTATTATCTATGGGCGCTGCAGGTGGCGGGCGTGGGCACGACATTGTCGGGCATCAACCTGATCGTCACCATCCTGAAGCTGCGCGCGCCGGGCATGAGCCTGATGAAGATGCCGGTCTTCACCTGGACCTCGCTGTGCACCAACGTGCTGATCGTCGCGTCCTTCCCGGTGCTGACCGCGGTGCTCGCACTGCTCGGCCTCGACCGCTATGTCGGCACCAACTTCTTCACGAACGACTTTGGCGGCAGCGCCATGATGTACGTGAACCTGATCTGGATCTGGGGTCATCCGGAGGTCTACATCCTGATCCTGCCGCTGTTCGGCGTGTTCTCGGAAGTCACCTCGACCTTCTCGGGCAAGAAGCTGTTCGGCTATTCGTCGATGGTCTACGCCACGATCGTCATCACGATCCTGTCGTACCTCGTCTGGCTGCACCACTTCTTCACCATGGGCTCGGGCGCCAGCGTCAACAGCTTCTTCGGCATCACGACGATGGTGATCTCGATCCCGACGGGCGCGAAGATCTTCAACTGGCTGTTCACCATGTACCGCGGCCGCATCCGCTTCGAGCTGCCGATGATGTGGACGATCGCGTTCATGCTGACCTTCGTGATCGGCGGCATGACCGGCGTGATGCTGGCGGTGCCACCGGCCGACTTCGTGCTGCACAACTCGCTGTTCCTGATCGCCCACTTCCACAACGTGATCATCGGCGGCGTGCTGTTCGGCCTGTTCGCGGCGATCAACTTCTGGTGGCCCAAGGCCTTCGGCTTCAAGCTCAACGTGTTCTGGGGCAAGGTGAGCTTCTGGTGCTGGGTGGTCGGCTTCTGGATGGCCTTCATGCCGCTCTACATCCTGGGCCTGATGGGCGTGACTCGCCGCATGCGCGTGTTCGACGATCCCAGCATCCAGATCTTCTTCGTCATCGCGGCGCTGGGCGCGGTGCTGATCGCCGCCGGCATCGGCGCGATGCTCGTCCAGTTCGCGGTGAGCATCTGGAAGCGCAAGGAACTGGCCGACACCACGGGCGATCCGTGGAACGGCCGCACGCTGGAATGGGCGACCAGCTCGCCACCGCCGGAGTATAACTTCGCCTTCACGCCGGTGATCCACGACCTCGACGCGTGGTACGACATGAAGTCGCGCGGCGGCGAGCGCCCGCTCACCGGCTTCAAGGACATCCATATGCCGAGCAACACCGGCGCGGGCGTGATCCTTGCCGGCATCAGCACCCTGATCGGCTTCGCGCTGATCTGGCACATCTGGTGGCTGGTCGGCCTGGGCTTCGTGGCGCTGATCGGCTCCACGATCTTCCACACCTTCAACTACAAGCGCGATTTCGACATTCCCGCCGAAACCGTCGCCGAGACCGAGGCGGCGCGCACGCGCCTGCTCGCCGCCGGAGCCTGACCGATGAGCACCACCACGCTTCCCGCCGCGGACGAACCGGTCCGCTTCTACGACTTCGACGAGCATCCGCACCCGGAAGGCTACAGCACCATGCTGGGCTTCTGGATCTACCTGATGAGCGACTGCCTCATCTTCGCGATCCTGTTCGCCTGCTATGCAGTGCTCGGCGGCAATTTCGCGGCCGGCCCCGGCCCGAAGGAGCTGTTCGACCTGCCGCTGGTCGCGCTGAACACCGCGATGCTGCTGTTCTCGTCGATCACCTATGGCTTCGCGATGCTCGGCATGGCGAAGGGCAACAAGAACCAGGTGCTGATCTGGCTGGCGATCACCCTGGTGTTCGGCGCCTGCTTCCTCGGTATCGAGCTCTACGAGTTCAGCGAGCTGATCCATGAGGGCGCCGGCCCGTGGCGCAGCGCGTTCCTGTCGAGCTTCTTCACCCTGGTCGGCACCCACGGCCTGCACGTCACCTTCGGCTCGATCTGGCTGATCACGCTGATGGTGCAGGTGAGCCGCTTCGGCCTGACCGCGGCGAACCAGCGCCGGCTGGCCTGCCTCAGCCTGTTCTGGCACTTCCTCGACGTCATCTGGATCGGCGTCTTCACCTTTGTCTATCTGATGGGAATGCTGCGATGAGCCATGATCCGCACACGCAGGACGCACATGCGCATGGCGATCACGGGCATGGCGATCACGGGCACGGGATCGAGATCCCGCACGGTTCGATGCGTGACTATGTCATCGGCTTCGTGCTCTCGGTGATCCTCACCGCGATCCCGTTCTACCTGGTGATGGAGCGCCCGTTCTCCAACGGCGTCACCGCTGCCGCGATCATGGCATTTGCCATGGTCCAGATCGTCGTCCACATGGTCTATTTCCTCCATCTCAAGCCGAACGCCGAAGGTGGCTGGACGATGACCGCGCTGCTTTTCACCATCATCGTCGTGGTGATCATGCTGTCCGGCTCGCTCTGGGTGATGTACCATCTCAACGCCAACATGATGCCGCTGCACGACCCGAGCCAGCTGCCGTGACCGATGCCCGCCGGCCCCGCGCACGGTGGGGCGTCGCGCTGGCGGCGCTCTTCTGTGCGGCGGTGCTGGCGGGGCTCGGCATCTGGCAACTCGAGCGGCGGGCCTGGAAGCACGAACTCGTCGCGGCGGTGGATGCCCGCATCCATGCCGCGCCGGTGCCCGCCCCGGGGCCATCCACATGGGGAGGCATCACCGCGGCGGGCGACGCTTATCGCCGCGTCACTGTCTCGGGTGACTTCCGCAATGATCGCACCACCCTGGTAAAGGCCGTCACCGAGCGCGGCTCGGGCTATTGGGTGATGACGCCGCTGGCGGCGCCGGGCTTCACTGTCCTGGTCAATCGCGGCTTCATTCCCGACAGCATGCGCAAGCGCCCGCCCGTCGCACCCGGGCAGGCGAGCGTCACCGGCCTGCTGCGCGTCACCGAGCCGGGTGGCGGGTTCCTCCGCGCCAACGATCCCGGGAGCGATCGCTGGTATTCGCGCGACGTCGCGGCTATCGCCCGGGCCCATGGGCTCGGACAAGTCGCTCCCTATTTCATCGATGCGGACGCCGCACCCAATCCCGGCGGCTGGCCGGTGGGCGGGCTGACCGTGGTGCGCTTCGCCGACAATCACCTCGTCTATGCGCTCACCTGGTTCGGGCTCGCGGCCATGGCGCTGTGGGCGGCATGGTTCGTCGGCCGGCGGCGCGGAGCCGCGGCATGATCCCCGCCAGGGGGCTGGAGGACACTGATCCCGGCCGCCGCAACATGTGGCTGCTCGTGCAGTTGCGCTGGATCGCGGTGGGCGGCCAGCTGGGCACGATCGGTTTCGTCCATTTCGTGATGGGCGTGCACTTGCCGCTGGTGCCGCTGTTCATCGCGCCGCTGATGCTCGCGGGCATCAACCTGGCGACTTATCCGCTCCTCGATCGCCGCGCCGCGATCACCAATTGGGAGCTGACCGTGGCGATGCTGGCGGACGTCGCCGCACTGGCCTGGCAGCTGCATTTCACCGGCGGGCTGGCCAACCCCTTCGCCTCGCTCTTCCTGCTCCAGGTCGTCACCGGCGCGATGCTGCTCCAGCCGGGGTCCAGCTGGATGATCGTCGGCGCCGCGAGCCTCGCGCTCTTCGCCATCGCGATCAGCCCCGTGCCGCTCGACCTGCCGACCGGAGTCAATGATCCGTTCCGTCTCTATCTTGCCGGCAGCCTGATCTGCTTCGCGCTGATCGCCGTGCTGCTCGTCCTGCTGATCACGCGCATCGCCCGCAACCTGCGCGAAGGCGATGCCGAGCGCGCCGCAATCCGCCAGCGCGCGGCGGAAGAGGATCACATCGTCCGCATGGGCCTGCTCGCCACCGGCGCGGCGCATGAACTGGGCACGCCGCTCTCCTCGCTTTCGGTGATCCTGGGCGACTGGCAGCGCATGCCGCGCATCGCCGGCGACAGGGACCTGGCGCAGGACGTGGCGGACATGCAGGCCGAGGTGGCGCGCTGCAAGACGATCGTCAGCGGCATTCTGCTCTCGGCTGGCGAGGCGCGGGGCATCGCCTCGGAATTCACCACGGTTCGCCGCTTCCTCGACGCGGTGGTCGCCGAATGGCGCGCCAGCCGGCTGACCGGCATGCTCGACTATGCCGACGGCTTCGGGCCCGACATGCCGATCGTCGCCGATCCGGCGCTGCGCCAGGTGCTGAGCAACGTGATCGACAATGCCGCCGAAGTCTCGCCCGACTGGATCGGCATCGCCACCTCGCGCGAGCGGGACGATCTGGTGATCGAGATCTCCGATCGCGGGCCGGGCTTCGCGCCCGAGATGCTCGCCGGCTTCGGCCAGCCCTATCGCTCCAGCAAGGGCAAGCCGGGGGGCGGGCTGGGGCTGTTCCTGCTCGTCAACGTGCTGCGCAAGCTGGGTGGCACGGCCAGCGCCGAGAATCGTCCGGGCGGTGGCGCGCTGGTGCGCATTCGCCTGCCGCTTGACGCGATCGCCAGGCCCGGGGAGGAACAGGCATGACTGCCATCCGCAAGCTGCTGATCGTCGAGGACGACGAGGCCTTTGCGCGGACGCTCCGCCGTTCGTTCGAGCGGCGCGGCTATCTGGTGGAGGCTGCGGCGAGCCATGAGGAGCTGACTGCACTGCTCGAGCGGTTCCATCCCGCCTATGCCGTGGTCGACCTCAAGCTCGGTGGGGCTTCCGGCCTGGCCTGTGTGCAGACGCTGCGCGCAGCCGATGCGGCGATGAAGATCGTCGTGCTCACCGGCTTCGCCAGCATCGCCACCGCGGTGGAGGCGATCAAGCTCGGCGCTTCCTATTATCTCGCCAAGCCTTCGAACACCGACGACATCGAAGCCGCGTTCGGGCGCGAGGAGGGCGATCCCGACGCTCCGCTCGCCAGCCGGCCCTCGTCGATCAAGACGGTGGAATGGGAGCATATCCACCAGACCCTAGTGGAGACGGACTTCAACATCTCCGAGACCGCGCGGCGATTGGGGATGCATCGGCGGACGCTGGCGCGGAAGCTGGAGAAAAGGCAGCTGCGCTAGGGTTGAGAACCCAGGTAAGCCTTTGATTCTCATCGTCATCTCGGCCTTGAGCCGGGATCGCTTCTGCTTCCGCTCGCGAGGCAGCGGGACCCCGGCTCAAGGCCGGGGCGACGAGGGAAGAATATGAGCCATCAACCCATTTTAGGCCGCCTCGCCTTGCGGGGACCGAGGCAGTGCCTCTCCCGACTTCCCATCCGTCGCCAATGGGCGCAGCATGATCGGCCGGAGGAACGGCTTGAAGATTCGCGCCGACATCGTTGCGGGCCTTGCGGTATCGGGGCTGATGCTGCCGGAGGCGGTGGCCTATGCCGCGATCGCGGGCGTGGCGCCCGGGCATGCGATCCTCGCCGCGATTATCGGCACGCTGGCCTATGCCCTGGCCGGGCGCAGCCGTTTCGCCGTCGTTTCCGCCACCTCGTCCTCGGCCGCGATCCTCGCCGCGTCGCTGGCGACGCTGCCAGGGGGAGAGGGCGTGCGCGCCCTGTTCCTGATCATGGCGGTGGCGTTCGCCGGGCTGCTCTTCCTGCTTGCCTGGCTCTTCCGGCTGGGCGGGCTCACCGGCTTCATCTCGCATCCGGTGCTGCGCGGTTTCGCCTTCGGGCTGGCGATCACGATCTGTGTGAAGCAGCTGCCGGTGCTCACCGGCATCCCCGCGCCTGGCGGCAGCCTGTTCCAAACCGGGTTCGCGGTGGCGCGGGCCCTGCCGGACTGGCACCTGCCCAGCCTTGCCGTCGGCCTGGTTGCGCTTGCCGCGCTGCTGGCGCTGCGGCGCTGGCCGGGCATGCCGGGTGCATTGATCGTGCTCGTCTCGGGCGTTGCCGCCTCGGGGCTGCTCGATCTGGGCGCGCATGGCGTCGCGACCGTCGGCCGGATCGTGCTGATGCCCGGCACCACGCCAATGCCTGCCTTCTCGCTCGCGCTGGTGCTGGAAACGGCGCAGCTCGCGGTGCCCCTTGCGCTGATCCTGCTGGCGGAGAGCTGGGGCACGATGCGCGCGCTGGCGCTGCGGCATGGCGACCTGCTCGATCCCGGCCGCGAGCTGCGCGCATTGGGCCTCGCCAATCTCGCGGCATCCTTGGTGCAGGGCATGCCGGTCGGCGCCGGCCTGTCCGCCAGTGCGGCCAACGAAGCCTCGGGCGCGCAATCGCGCCTGGCGGGCGCGGTCGCGGCGCTGGCGCTCGGCGCGCTCGTGCTCTTCGCCATGCCGCTGGTCGCGCTGCTGCCGCAGCCGGTGCTGGCGGCGGTGGTGATCGCCGCGCTCACCCATGCGCTCGATCCGCGGCCGATCAGCCGGCTCTGGGCGCTCGACCGTGACCAGTATATCGCGCTTGCCGCCGCGCTGGGCGTGCTCCTGCTCGGCGTGCTCGACGGAATGCTGTGCGCGATCCTGCTTTCGCTCGCCGCGCTCGTGCAGCGCTTCGGCAATGCCCGGCTGGCCCGGCTCGGCCGGCTGGGCGCCAGCCACGATTTCGTCGACGCCGATCGCCATCCGGATGCGCAGGTGCCCGCGGGGATCGCGATCTGGCGGCCCGCCGCGCCGCTGTTCTTCGCCAATGCCGAGCGGATGTTCGCCGAGATCGCGCGGCGGACCCTGGCCGAACCGGGAACCCGCGCCGTGGTGATCAGCCTGGAGGAGAGCAGCGACATCGACAGCACGGCGCTGGACGCGCTGCTCGACTTCGATCGGGCGATGACGGCCAAAGGCTTTGCCCTGCACTATGCCCGGGTGCATGACCGGGTGCGCGACCTGTTGCACGCCGCCGGCGCGGACGCGCTGGTCGCGCGCAGCGACTATAGCGTGGCCGATGCGGTCGCGCGGCTGGAGAACCCCTGATGCGCGAGCCCGAACCGTTTCTTCGCCCCGTCTCGATCGATGCGCTGCGGCCCACCCAGATCACTGTCGGCTTTCGCGAAGTCGCCCGCAAGCGGCACGACTGGCGGGCGCGGGCGCAGACCGACGGCTCCGAGTTTCTCGGCCGCCACATGATCCCCGCGGTCCGAGGGCCCAAGGACCGTTTCTGGATCGTCGATGCCCATCACCTCGCCCGCGCGCTGCACGACGAGGGCGTGGAGTTCGTGCTGGTGCGCGAGATCGCCGATCTGTCTGCCTTGCCCGGCCGCGCCTTCCGCACCTTCATGGACAGCCGGGGCTGGCTTCATCCCTATGATCCGCAGGGCCGCAGGCTGGATGCGCGGCATCTGCCCAAGCATGTCGGCGGCCTGCGCGACGACCCCTGGCGCTCGCTGGCCGGCGAGCTGCGCCGCAGCGGCGGCTATGCCAAGGATCCGACTCCCTATTCGGAGTTTCTCTGGGCTGATTTCCTGCGCCGGCACGTGACCGCCAAGCTGCTCGATGCCGATTTCGACAAGGCCCTGGAGCGCGCGCTCGACCTGGCGCGCCACAAGCGCGCCGCCTATCTGCCGGGCTGGGCAGGTCCCGAGGGTTGAGCCGCGCGGCTGCGACAGTTTGCGACACAAGAATCGCCTCCGTGCCGATGATCCGGATGCGGTTTATGCCTATATATTCCGTCATCTCCCTGAAGGGGGATCGAAAGGACAGTGCCATGAACAGGATCTCGATCAGTCTGCTCGGTGCCGCGCTGCTCGCCGCGGTCGCCACGCCTGCCGCCGCTTCTGCGCGCGACGGCGAGGCGGACCTCGCCAAGGCAGTCGCCGGACGCACCGCCGGCAAGCCCGTCGATTGCATCTTGCTGCGCAACATCCGCTCGTCGCGGATCATCGACGGCACCGCGATCGTCTATGAGATGAACAACGGCGTCTTCTACGTGAACCGGCCGAGGAGCGGCGCGGAATCGCTCAACTGGACCAATGTGCTGGTGACCGACACGCATTCGTCGCAGCTGTGCAGCATCGATACGGTGAAGCTCTACGATACCGGCGTCCGCATGACGACCGGATGGGTCGGGCTGGGCGATTTCGTGCCCTATACCAAGCCGCCGCATAGCTAGGCGCGCGGCCTGCCGGGCGGATCGAGGCATCCCGCCGCCGCCCGGGTGCATCTGATCGCGTTTGCCTTGCGGGACCGACGCTGCCGCTCCGTCTCGACCTGCAACCATTTGTTGGGTCGTGGTTATGCAGCGTACTCCAGCCCGGGCCTGGCCCGAGGCGAACCATTTGCGTCAGCTTCGTCTGGTCGAGCCGGAACATGCCCCCTGGACGGTGCGGCTGGCGGCGGCGGCGCGGACCTGGATCGCCAGCCCGGCGCGGCTCGCCGCCCTGCTGCTCCTGGTCGCGGTCGCGGCGCGGGCGGCGCAGTTCGGCAATCCGGTGGTGCAGGTCGATGACGAATTCTACCTGCTCACCGGCGACCGGATGCTCCGTGGCGCGCTGCCCTATGTCGACCTATGGGATCGCAAGCCCGTCGGGCTGTTCCTGATCTATGCGGCGATCCGGCTGCTGGGCGGCACCGGCGTGCTGCAATATCAGATCGTCGCCACGCTTTTCGTGGTGGCGACCGCGCTCGTGGTCGCGCGCATCGCCCGCAATCTCTCCGGCCCGCACGGCGCCGCCGCGGCGGGCGTGGTGTATATCCTCTATCTCGGCATCTTCGGCGGCGAGGGCGGCCAGTCGCCGGTCTTCTATAACCTGTTCGTCGCGCTTGCCGCCTGGACGATGATCGGCCTCGTGCGGCGGCCGGGCTTCGGTGCCCTTGGATTTGCCGGAGGCCTGGCGGCGATGCTGCTGATCGGCGTGGCGATGCAGGTGAAGTACACTGCGTTGTTCGAGGGGCTGTTCTTCGGGCTGGCGCTGCTCTGGTTCGGCCGGAAGCGCGGGACGGGACGATGGGCGCTCGCGGCGATGGCGTTGGCCTGGATCGGCGCGGCCCTGCTTCCCACGCTCACCGCCTGGGCCTGGTACGCGGCGATCGGCCATGGCGATGCCTTCGTCCAGGCCAATTTCCTGTCGATCCTCGATCGCGGCTCCGACGGCATCGGCATCGCGATCAAGCGGCTTGCCTGGATGACTCTCTGCCTCGCCCCGCTCGGGCTCGCCGCCTGGCTGGGGCGCGGCATGGCGCGGCCGGTGAGCGACGATGTGCGGCGCCTGCTCGACGGCTGGGCGATTGCGGCCATCGGGGGCGTAGTGCTGTTCGGCACCTATTTCGATCACTACGCCCTGCCGCTCATCGCCCCGCTCTGCGTGCTTGCCGCGGCCTGGTTCGGCGACGGCGCGGCCGGGCTGGTGCTCGCCTCGGGCCGCACGCGCTGGCGCATCCCCGCGGGCCTGGCGATGATGGTGCTGATCACGTTCGTCTCGCTCCAGATCGTCAACGACAATCGGCGTGCGCGCGGCTGGGGGCCGCAGGTCGAGCGCATGGCCGATTTCATCCGTCCGCAGCTTCGGGACTGCCTCTACGTGTTCGACGGGGAGCCGGTGCTCTATCGCCTGACCGATAGCTGCCTGCCCACGCGCTGGCCCTTTCCGAGCCATTTGACCCTTACCCGCGAATCGCGGGCGCTCGGTACCGATCCGATGGTCGAAGTCGAGCGGATCATGGCTGCCCGGCCCGAATTCGTCGTCGCCAGCACCCGGCCCGACCGCGATCTCAGCCCGGAGGTGCTCGCCTATATGACCAGGCTCCTGCAGCGCGATTACACGCCAGCGCTCGCAGTCCCGGTGGGCAACCGCAACCGCATCGTCTATCGGCGGCGGCCCGGTGCCTGAGCCGGCGCGGGGCGGCGCATTCGCACAATCGCGAAGCCGAGGCTTGGCAATTGCCGCGCACAATGCTTTTGGCGCGAACATGGATTCGTCCTCGCAGACCGGCGGGTTGCAACGCGTGTTGGAAAATGAGCGGCCGCGGCTGCTCCGCTTCCTTGCGGCCCGCGGCGCGGGTGACGATGCGGAGGACGTGCTGCAGGACCTGTGGCACAAGATCTCCGGCGTCGAGGCGCGGCCGGTCGCCGACCCGGTCTCCTATCTCTTCCGTGCCGCCGAGAATGTGCTGCGCGACCGCCAGCGCGCCGCGTTCAGCCGCGACCGGCGCCAGCATGAATGGCACGACCTGGCCGGCAGCGACGACGCGCCCCAGGGCGAGCGTGTGCTGATCGCGCGCGAGCGGCTGCGCGAGGCCGAGGCGACGCTGCTTGCGCTCGGCCCGCGAGTCGATCAGGTTTTCCGTCGCTACCGGCTGGATGGGCTCGGCCAGGCGGCGATCGCTCGGGAATTGGGGATAAGCTTGAGCTCGGTGGAGAAGGATCTGCAGAAGGCATATCGCGCCCTTGCGCACCTCAAGGACAAATTCGATGCGGAATGAACGCCTCGACTCCGTCCCTGCGCAGAGGTGGGCATGAACGGGCAGGTTTCGGATTATCTTGCAGAGGATGCCCGTAGCTGGGTGATCCGGCTGCAGGACGCGGCATTTGCCGATTGGGACGCGTTCGCCGAATGGCTCGAGCGCGATCCCGCCCACCTGCCTGCCTATAATGCCGCGCTCGAAACCGACGGGGCGATGGCCGAGCTGTTCAGCCTGGCACCGGCGAGAGCGGCGGAGACGGTGGCCCGTCCGTCGCGCCGGCTGTTCCTGATCTCGGGCGGGGCCGTCGCTGCGGCGCTGGCAGTGGTAGTCGGCTGGACCAGCCTGGTTCCCGGACCGAACGCGCCGTTCGAATATCGCACCGCCCCCGGCGAGCACCGCGAGGTCGCGCTGGCGGACGGCTCGAAGATGGTTCTCAACGGCGGCACCCGCGTCGCGATGGTCGACAAGCGCCATGCCGAACTGATCGAGGGCGAAGCGCTGTTCGAGGTGCGCCACGACGCCGCGCATCCCTTCATCGTCAAGACCGGCGGCGTGACGCTGGAGGACGCCGGCACCGTGTTCAACGTGGTGCGCGACGAGACCGGTCTGCGCGTCTCGGTGGCCGAAGGCGCGGTGATCTATCAGCCCCGGGCCGATGCCGTGCGCCTTGGCCCGGGCGATGCGTTGAGCGTGGCCGGCACTGGCCGCCCCGAAGTGATGCGCACCCTGGCCGCCGATGTCGGCAGCTGGCGCGGCGGCCAGCTCGTCTATCGCAACGCCACGCTGGAGCGCGTCGCGGCGGATGTCTCCCGCAACCTCGGCATTCAGGTCCGCGCCGGGAAGGGGACCGGCGATATTCCGTTCACCGGCACGATCTCCACCCAGGGCGGCCCTGGCGCGGTGATCGAGCGCATTGCCGCGCTCACCGGGACGCGGGCGACCCGCGCAGGCAATGGATGGATGCTGGACGCGATCGACGGTGCGCCGCGCTGATCTGATCCTCCCGCTGGCGCTGCTGGCCACTTCGCCGGCGCTGGCGCAGGACAAGCGCCATTCCGTCTCGGTGCCCGCCGGCCGTCTCGATGCCGCGGTGTTCACGCTCGGCCGCCAGACCGGCAGCAGCATCGGCCTGCGCGAGCCCGGCCTTTCGGGGATCAACGTCCGTCCCGTGAAGGGCAGGCACACGGTGGATGGCGCGCTGGCGGAGATGCTGCGCGGTTCCGGCACGCGCGCGCGCCGCGTCGCCGCCGCCACCTGGCTGATCGAGCGCGTGCCGCCCGAACGGCCCCGTCCGCGCCCCTTGCCGCCGCCGGAGGAGCCCGATGCGCCCCCCGCCGAGATCCTTGTCACCGGCAGCAAGCGCGATGTGCCGCTCAAGGCCTATCCGGGCGGCGTGCAAATCGTCGAGGGCAACGACATCTCGGTCTCGCAAGGCGGGCAGGGCAGCGACGTCATCGCCAATCGCGTCGCCAGCCTGGCCTCCACGCATCTCGGGCCGGGCCGCAACAAGCTGTTCATCCGCGGCATCGCCGATTCCAGCTTTGTCGGCCCCACCCAGGCGACCGTCGGGCAATATTGGGGCAATAGCCGCATCACCTACAGCGCGCCCGATCCGGACCTGAAGCTTTATGATATCGGCCGGGTCGAGGTGCTCGAAGGGCCGCAGGGCACGCTTTACGGTGCCGGCTCGCTCGGCGGCGTGGTGCGGGTGGTGCCGCGCGCGCCCGATCTGTGGGCGCGGGGCGGCCAGGTCTGGGGCGGCGGCTCGGCCACCGAGCATGGCGCTTTGAGCTGGGATGCCGGCGGCATCGTCAACCTGCCGATAAAGGAAGGGGACGTGGCGGTGCGCGCGCTGGCCTTCACGGCCCTGGACGGCGGCTATATCGACGATCGCGAGCGGGGCCTGAAGGATGTCAACAGCGTGCGCACCACCGGTGGGCGCCTGGCGTTGCGCTGGGACATGGACGGCTGGACCATCGATCTGAACGGCGTCGGCCAGAGCATCGTCGGGCGTGACGCGCAATATTCGGACGGTAAGGAAGACGGGCTGTCCCGCCGCAGCTCGATCGCCCAGCCCTTCCAGAACGATTTCTGGCTGGGCGAGCTGGTGGCGCGCAAGCGCTGGGGCGATCTCGAGCTGAGCTCGGCCGTCGCCTATGCGCGGCAATATGTGTCGGAAGTGTTCGCCGGCGCTTCGGTCTCCGACGTCAATCAGGGCTTTCCATTGCCTGCGGCCGATGCGCCGCTGATCGGCTATCAGCAGATCAACCGGGTGAGCATGCTCACCAGCGAGACTCGGCTCGCGCGCCGCGGGCCGCGCGGCACCGGCTGGCTGATCGGCGTCAGCTTCCTGCAGAATCGCGGGCGGGTGAACCGCAATTTCGGCGTCGCCCGCGCAGCGCTTACCGGCGTGCGCAACAGCGTCGACGAGGCCACGCTCTATGGCGAGGGCACGATCGAGCCGGTGCGCGGCGTGACGGTCACCGCGGGCGGCCGTCTCACCAATTCGCACCTCACGGGCAATTCCGAGGACGCGGACCTCTATTTCGCCTTTCGCGAGGACCCTCGCGCCCGGGCGGCGCGCACCGAGACGCGGCTGTTGCCTTCCGCCGCGATCGCCTGGCGGCCCGCTGATGGGCTCACTGTGTTCGGCCGCTTCGAGCAGGGTTTCCGGCCCGGCGGCCTGGCGGTGCGCCGCGACGTGATCCAGCGCTTCCAGGGTGATCGCCTTTCCACCATCGAGGCGGGAGGCCGCTACACCGAGAATGGCCTGTCCGTCTCAGCCAACGCGTCGGTGACCTGGTGGACGAGCATCCAGGCAGATCTGATCGACGGCTATGGCTTTCCCACGACCGCGAACATCGGCGATGGGCGGGTGCTCTCGCTCGGGGTGGCGGTACGCTGGCGGCCGCTGCCGGGGCTGGATCTCGACGGTTCGCTCTATCTGAACGACAGCAAGGTCACCAATCCCTCGCAGGCGGTGTTCCCGCTGGCCGAGGGGCCGTCGGACTTCAACCGGCTGCCCAACGTCGCCGACGCGAGCGGCCGGCTTGGCGCGGCCTGGCGCGAGACGCTGGCCGACGACATGGAATTCTCCACGACCGGCTATCTCCGCTATGTCGGCCGCTCGACGCTCGGCATCGGCCCGGTGCTCGGCCGGCCCCAGGGCGATTATGTCGATACCGGCCTCGAGCTGCGGCTCGAGCGGGGCCGGCGCGCGATCACGCTTTCGGCGACCAATCTGCTCGATACCCGCGGCAACCGCTTCGCGCTCGGCACGCCGCTGCTGATTCGCGACGAAAAGCAGATCACGCCGCTGCGCCCGCGCACGGTGCGTCTCGGGGTCGAAATCGGCTTCTAGATTTTTTGGATGATCCGTTGCGGGATCGTCGCAGGGGCTCCGTCTCAACCATGCCCCCGAGGCAAGCCACGATAGTCGTCCCCCGGCTCGATGGTGTTGTCTCGAACCCCCGGGAGGGCGCGCCACGCGTATCTGTGCCCCGGCGCGTCCCTCCCGGGGCCCAATCAGGGCTCAGAAAAGGGATCGCATGAAGCTCCTTCTCGACGGCGAGACCGCCCGGTTCGTCCGCATCGCCCCCGCTGCGGATCTCGAGCTCGCGGTGGTGATCCCGACGTTCAACGAGCGCGCGAACGTGCCGTTGCTGATCGAGAAGCTGGCTGCGGCGCTGAAGGGGCGGAACTG
>NZ_JBIVQA010000011.1:0-154121 GCF_044754985.1 Sphingomonas sp. NPDC092440
CGACAGCCAAAACAGATGACGTGACATCCATCCCCTCCGCCAAACTCATCTACCACACATATTACGACAATAACTCAAACAGATATATAGGTTCTAAACCTAGGGTGAGGACTCATATTCCTGCACCCGCCATCCCCGCGCAGGCGGGGATCCAGGGCCAAGGGCAAGGACGGCGAGGCTCGCCTTGCCGTTTCCGGCAAGCCTGCGCGTGATCGCTTCGATCGTCCCTTACTACCCTGGATCCCCGCCTGCGCGGGGATGACGGGTGGAGTTTCAACGGCTTGTTTGGGTTCTCAACCTAGGGGCCAAACCCGATCAAGGCTTTGATTTATTTCGTCATCCCGCGCAGGCGGGGATCCAGGGCCACGGGCGGGGCGCGGGCAGTCGAGCCCTGCGCGCTCCGGAAGGGAGCTCGCCTGCTAGCATCGTTGTCCTGCGCTACCCTGGGTCCCCGCCTGCGCGAGGATGACGGGAGAGGGAATGCATATTCATCCGGGCCCGGCAGTGACGCCCGCCTGTCCGCCGGCGGGGCCTGGCGCATTGCCTCGGGGCGTCCGGGCCACTATCTCCACGCCATGGCTACGCTGACCCAGCCCGAAATCGGCCTGACTCCCGCCGCTGCCGCGCGTGTCGCGGCGATCGCGGCCAAGCAGGGCAAGCCCGCGATCCTGCGCCTCTCGGTGGAGGGCGGGGGTTGCTCGGGCTTCCAGTATAAATTCGGTTTCGCGGATGCCGTGGCGGGCGACGACGAGGTCGCCGAACTGGACGGGGTCCGGCTGGTCGTCGATTCGATCAGCCTGGATCTCGTGCGGGGCGCGCATGTCGATTTCGTCGACAATCTCGGCGGCGCGCACTTCACCGTGCAGAATCCCAACGCGGCGTCGGGCTGCGGCTGCGGCACCAGCTTCTCGGTCTGAGCGGAAGGCCCCCTTGCCCAAGATCGTCACCTATAATGTCAATGGCATCAAGGCGCGCATGGAGCGCCTGCTGGAGTATCTCGCCGAGCAGCAGCCGGACGTGGTCTGCCTCCAGGAGCTGAAGGGCGCCGACGAGACGTTGCCGGTCAGGGAGATCGAAGCGGCGGGCTATGGCGCCGTGTGGCATGGGCAGAAGGGGTTCAACGGCGTTGCGGTGCTGGCCAGGGGCCAGCAGCCCGTGGAGCGCCAGCGCGGGCTGGCCGGCGATCCCGAGGATGCGCATAGCCGCTATATCGAAGCCGAGATCGGCGATCTGATCGTCGCGTCCATCTATCTGCCCAATGGCAATCCGCAGCCCGGCCCCAAGTTCGACTACAAGCTGAAATGGATGGAGCGCCTTGCCGATCGCGCGCGGGCGTTGCTTGCCGAGGAGCGGCCGGTGGTGCTGGCCGGCGACTATAACGTCATCCCCAATGATGACGACACCTTCTCGGTTCGCGCCATGGCGAGCGATGCGCTGATGCAGCCCGAGAGCCGCGAACGCTATCGTGCGCTGCTGGCCCAGGGCTGGACCGATTCATTGCGCACCCGCTTTCCCGGCGGCGGCATCTGGACCTTCTGGGACTATCAGGCAGGCGCCTGGCAGCGCGATGCGGGCTTTCGCATCGATCATCTGCTGTTGAGCCCGATCGCGGCCGATCGATTCCTGGGTGCCGGCGTCGACAAGGAATATCGCGGCCGCGAAAAGGCCAGCGATCACGCGCCCTGCTGGGTCAGCCTCCGTTAGGGCCAGAACCCGATCAAGGCTTTGATTTCCTTCGTCAGCTGGATTTTCTTCGTTCGCTGATTGAGGCGTGACTCCGGACTGGCCGTTTCCGAACAAGGCCGGTGTCCGCTTCCGGACGGGCATCTCCGGTAAATCCCAAAATCTGGTGTGTATTGCTGTGTTATGGCACGTCATCACGCTGTCATAATATGCTAAGTCATTGAACTTGCGTAACTCTCAAACTTGGCACGCGGATTGCGAAGCATGGGGCACAGGCGGGAAGGAGCGCCTGTCATGTCTGCGAGTAGAGGAGTTGAGGATATGAACAGCAAGCCCATCCAGTCCGCCTTCCTGGCGATTGCCGCCACCGTTACTCTGGTCGCCGGTGCCGTATCGCCGGCGCTCGCCCGCGCCAATGATCCGGCCAAGGAGGCCAAGAAGGCCGACGACCAGTCGGACCAGGCGATGCAGAAGCGTTACTGCGTCCAGGGGCCGTCGACCGGCACGCTGATGCCCAAGCGCGAATGCCACACCCGTGCCGAGTGGATCGCCCGCACCGGCATCGATCCGATCAAGGAAGTCCAGAAGAACTGAGCAGACCGCTCCACCGCTTTCCGGCGGACGGGCGGCGCTCCGACTGCGCAGCGCCGTTTGCCGGCAAGCTCCCAAGCATCGAGGAATTCAGCAATGACTCGCAAGTCCATCTTCTCCGCCGCTGCCGTCATGCTGGCGGGCGCCGCCTTTGCGGCCGGCGCCGTCTCCCCCGCTGCCGCCGCCGGCAATGATCCGGCAAAGGCGAAGCAGGAACAGGAGCAGTCGCCGACCCGGGCGGCGAAGGCCGACACCCGCAAATATTGCATCGACACCGAGACGACCGGCTCGCGCATTCTCAAGCGCGATTGCCGCACCCGCAGCGAGTGGCTCGATTTCGGCGTCGATCCCCTTGAGGTGATGAAGCAACGTTGAGGCCCCGGGAGGGCGCCTGCGACGGATTAGTGCAACCGTGCCGTCGCGGCGCGACCTCCTCTGGCCGGTTACGACCGGCACCGGCCCGCTCCCCCGTACCCTCGGGAGCGGGCCGGCTTGCCGCCCGGGCCGTCCTCAGAGCGGCTTCTGGTAGATCGCGTATTCGCGGTTCACCCAGGAATCGATCGCATCGGCGATCGCGTTCATCCCCTGGTTGTCGTCCAGGATCCAGCCGATCTCGCCGCGGCTCGCCCCGTAATTGGCCACGGCCGCGCGGCGGATATATTCGATCATCATGAAGGCGAGCTGGCTCGCCATGCGGGAAGCCTGCAGCCGCTTCACCACGCCCATCAGCGGCACGCGCATCGTGCGCGCCTTGGGGCGCCGGAGCCATAGCAGCAGCTTGGCCCAGCCAAAGGGCAGGAGCGAGCCCTTGAGCGGCTTCAGCGCCTCGTTGAAGTCGGGCAGGGTGACCATGAACGCCACCGGCTCGCCGTCCAGTTCGGCGATCATGATGAGGTCCTCGAACACCAGCGGCTTCAGCTTCTTGCCGACATCGTCGATCTCGGGCTGGGTCAGCGGGATGAAGCCCCAATTGTCCGACCATGCATCGTTCAGGATCGCAAGGATGATCGCGGCTTCCTCGGCGAACTTCGCCTTGTTGACCTTGCGGATGCGGATCCGCGGGTTCTTCTCGCCATTCTCGACGATGCGGTTGACCAGCGGCGGGAAGCGCTTGCTCACGTCGAGCTCATAGGTGAGCAGCTTCTTGGCTTCGGTGTAGCCGGCCGCCTCGATCCAGCCCTGATATTTCGCCGGATGATGGCCCATCAGTACGGTGGGGGAGTGGTCGTGCCCCTTCACCAGCAGGCCGGGCTCCTCCCAGATCGACAGGCTGACCGGGCCGAGCGCCCGCGTCATGCCCTTGCCGCGCAGCCAGTCCTCGGCTGCGTTGATCAGCGCCTTGGCGGCATTCTGGTCCGCGGCCTCGAACATGCCCCAGAAGCCGGTGCCGGGGCCGAAGCCCTGCTCGGGCGGCATTTCGAGCGCCAGGAAATCGATATGGGCGGAGATGCGGCCGACCGGCTCGCCGTCGCGCTCGGCGAGGAAGAGCTGCGCCTCGGCATGGCTGAACCAGCCATTCTTCTTCGGGCTGATCGTCCCGGCCACCTCGTCGCGCAGCGGGGCGACCCAGTTCGGATCGTCGCCGTTCAGGCGATAGGCGATCTCGATGAACTGCTTGATGTCGCGCTTGGACGAGACGGGACGGATGCTGAGGGGGCCGCTGGGCAAGGGAAAAGCCCTTCTGTTGGTTTGATTCAGCGCAATGCAGTCCTTCGCCACGGGGCCAGTGTCAAGCGCGGCAATTGCGGCGGGCGGGGCGCGCCCTAACCGCTGGAATGCCACCATAAAGCCACTATCTGAGGCCAATGGCGGACATGATGACGAAATCGCTTGCCCTCAAGGTTCACGACGACGCGCCGGCGGCGGCGCCGGCCAGTGCGCGTATCAAGCTTTCCGGCGTGCCCGACGATCGCGCGATGCTGCGCGCCGCGGCCGAGCTCACGCGCGACCTCCATGCGCCCAATCCGCGCGTCTACTGGACCGACATGCTGCTCTCCGCGGGCATCGGCTATGCCGCGCTTGCCGCGACCATCCTTGCCCCCTCGGTGCTGCTGGCGGTGTTCGCCGGCGCGGTGGCGGTGCTCGCCCTTTATCGCGCCAGCCTGTTCATCCATGAGCTGACGCATGTGAAGCACGCGCTGCTCCCCAATTTCCGGCTCGGCTGGAACCTGCTGGTCGGCATCCCGATCCTGGTGCCGAGCTTCACCTATGAAGGCGTGCACAACCTTCACCACGCGCGCACCCGCTACGGCACGGTCGAGGATCCCGAATATCTGCCGCTTGCGCTGATGAAGCCCTGGACGCTGCCGGTGTTCCTGCTCGCCGCGGTGCTGATGCCGATCGCGATGCTGATCCGCTTCGCCGTGCTCGCGCCGCTTTCGGCGGTGTTCCCGAAGCTGCGCCGCGTCGTCGTCGCCAAATATTCGGGCCTCAAGATCAACCCGGCCTTCGAGCGCCGCGAGCCCGAGGGCGAGCTCAGGACCCAGTGGTTCTGGCAGGAGCTGGGCGCCAGCGTCTTCTCGATCGCGCTGCTGTCCCTGGTCGCGACGGGCGTGATCCCGCTGCGCGACTTCGGCATCTATCTCGCGGTGATCGCGGGCGTGGCGGTGATCAACCAGGTCCGCACGCTGGTGGCGCACCTCTGGGAGAATGACGGCGAGCCGCTCACCGTGACTGCCCAGTATCTGGACAGCGTCAACGTGCCGACGCCGGGCTTCTTCGCCTATCTCTGGGCGCCGATCGGCCTGCGCTATCACGCGCTGCACCATCTGCTGCCGAGCCTGCCCTATCACGCACTGAACGAGGCGCACCGCCGCCTGTCGGACGCGCTCGAGGAAGCCTCGGCCTATCACAAGGCCAATTACCCCACGCTGCGCGGACTGATGCACCGCCTTGCCGCCAGCACCATGGGCGCCCGCTGAACCGGCGGACGCGCTGAAACAAAAAGGCCGGGCAGCGATGCCCGGCCTTTTTGTTTGGATCGGTTGCCTCCAAGCCAATCCGTCATCCCGGCTCTAGCCGGGATGACGAGGGGTTGCCCGGTTAGCCCCTCAGATCGGCGACCATTCGATCGCTTCCTCGCCTTCGTCGTCGTCGCCCACCTTGCCATGGTCGGTGCCGATCTCCTCGAGCAGCTTGTCGAGCACCCAGTCGACGCCGACGCCACTTGCGCCAGAGATCGGGATCACCGCGCCGCCGCTCGCCTCTTCCAGCTCGGCGGAGAGCGCGGCGATCAACTCGTCGTCCAGCGTGTCGATCTTGTTGAGCGCCACCACCGCCGGCTTGTCGGCCAGGCCGGCGCCATAGGCTTCCAGCTCGCCACGCACCACGCGATAGCTCTCGGCCACATCTGGATCATTGGCGTCGATCAGGTGGAGCAGCACGCGGCAGCGCTCGATATGCCCCAGGAAGCGGTCGCCGATGCCGGCGCCTTCCGCCGCGCCTTCGATCAGGCCGGGAATGTCGGCGACGACGAACTCGCGCTCCTTGTGCCGCACCACGCCCAGCTGCGGGCGCGTGGTGGTGAAGGCATAGGCGCCCACCTTGGCCTGGGCGTTGGTCACCTGGTTGATGAAGGTCGACTTGCCGGCATTGGGCAGGCCGACCAGCCCTGCATCGGCGAGGAGCTTGAGGCGCAGCCACACCCAGGCTTCCTCGTTCGGCCAGCCGGTGCCGTGCTGGCGCGGCGCGCGGTTGGTCGAGGTCTTGTAGCTGGCATTGCCGCGCCCGCCATCGCCGCCGCGCAGGAAGATGACGCGCTGGCCTTCCTCCGTCAGGTCGAGCAGCAGCGTGCGCTCCTCGTCGTCGGCGAGCACCTGGGTGCCGATCGGTACCTTGACCACCAGATCGTCGCCGCCCGCGCCCGTGCGGTTCGAGCCCGAGCCGCCCTGGCCGCGCGGCGCCCGGAAATGCTGGGTGTAGCGGAAGTCGATGAGCGTGTTGAGCCCGGCGACGGCTTCGAAGACGATATCGCCGCCCTTGCCGCCATTGCCGCCATCGGGGCCGCCATATTCGATGAACTTCTCGCGCCGGAAGCTCACGGCGCCCGGGCCGCCCGAACCGGAGCGGACGAAGATCTTTGCCTGATCGAGGAAATGCATCGCTGCGCCATAGGCGAGTGTCGCAAATCCGTCACCCCATGGTGAGGGACTATTTACGGAAAGGCGGGACAATCCCCCGGGAGCATTTGGGGCACGGGGCAATGATTCGCACGGCGTTGATCGGATGCGCGCTGCTGGGCGGCGGCGGCTATTATGTGGTGTCGACCCACAATGATGAGATCGTGCGGACGGTGAACGCGACTCCGCACGACACCTGGCGCAGCTTCGACCTGACGCTCAACGGCGCGAAGGACAGCTGGGTCGGCTATGGTCCGGACAGTGCGACGCCCGGCAGGGGGATGAGCTGGCCCAAGGTGACCAGCATCGACTCGAAGGAGATCGACTATCGCGTGAGCCAGGATGGCGCCGAGGTCATTCACCTGACGCTGCGCTTCGCGCCGCTCGAGGGCGGCCGCAAGACTCGGCTGTCGTTCGATGCCGACTTCAAGGGAAAGGCCGCGCTGGCCCAGTATAACCCGGGGGTCCGCAAGGGACTCGAGCGCCTGATCGATGAATTCATCGTCCGGATCGAGAAGGGCAAGGTGATCGGTTCGGCCGAGCGGCTCCTTGATTTCGAGCGCGAGATGCGTGCCGGCCCGGGCTATGCCGAGGCGCAGCGCCACAACGAACAGGCGCGCCAGCACCGGGCACAGGCGGCCGCCGCGATGCCGATGGTCGATCCCGACCGGGAGCGCCTGGACCCCAAGGGTGCCGATGTCACGCCGCGGAATTCCGGCCTGCAGTATTGACGCGCAACTTTATTGACGCGCAACTTTCCTGCTGGCGCTGCCCGGAACCCGGAGTATAGGCTCTTGGTTCATTGAGGCGGCGCCGGACGCGCCGGCGAGAAGAAACCAAGGCAACCGTCGCGCGCAGATGAACTCGATCGATCGGTACATGGCGCGGCTGATCGCGGTGCCCCTGATCTCGACATTGCTCATATCGGCGATGCTGCTGGTGCTCGACCGCATGCTCCGCCTGTTCGAGTTCGTCGCGACCGAGGGCGGGCCGGTCAGCGTCGTCTGGCGGATGCTCGCCAATCTGCTTCCCGAATATCTGGGGCTCGGCATTCCGATCGGGCTGATGCTGGGCTGCCTGCTCGCCTTTCGCCGCCTCGCCACTTCGTCCGAGCTCGACGTGCTGCGCGCGGTGGGGATGAGCTATACGCGCCTGCTCAAGGTGCCTTTCATGTACGCGATCGCGCTGGCGGCGCTGAACCTGGCCATTGTCGGCTTCATCCAGCCCTGGTCGCGCTACAATTACGAGCAGCTGCGCTTCGAACTGCGCTCGGGCGCGCTGGGCGCTTCGATCAAGGTGGGCGAGTTCACCAGCTTCGGCGCGAAGATGACGATGCGCATCGAGGAGAGCAAGGACGAGGGCCGCCGGCTCTCGGGCATCTTCGTCCAGATGATGACCAAGGACGGCACGCCGGTGGCGGTCACCGCGCAGAGCGGCCAGTTCCTGCGCTCGGACGATCCGGACGTGATCATCTTCCGCCTGCAGAACGGCACGCTCGTCCATCACGACCGGAACTCGCCCGAGCCGCGGGTGCTGACCTTCACCACGCATAACCTGCCGATCCCGCTGCCCAAATACGAGCAGTTCCGGACCCGTGGCGGCAAGAATATCGAGCGGACCCTGCCCGAGCTCGCCGTGATCGGCCGCAATCCGCAGGCGAGTGACGAGGATCGCGAGGGCAGCCGCTCGGCCTTCCACTTCCGCCTGGCGGAAGTCGCTTCGATGTTCCTGCTGCCGTTCCTCGCCGTGGCGCTGGGCGTGCCGCCCAAGCGATCCACCTCGGCGCTGGGCGTGTTCCTCTCGATCGTGATGATCGTGACCTATCACAAGATCAACGAATATGGGCAGTCGATCGGCGAGCTCGGCCGGGTCGATCCGCTGATCGCGCTCTGGGGGCCGTTCATGCTGTTCGCGGGGCTGGTGATCTGGATGTACTATCAGATCGCCTATGTGCCGGGCGGCCAGCCGATCGGCGGACTCGAAAAGGCTTTCTCCAAGATGGTCAAGGCGATCACGCGCCGCTTGCCGGGCCGCCGCCGCCGGCTCCGCCGAGAGGAAGAAGCCGCGGCATGACCTGGGCCAATTTCTTCCCGTCGCGGACCATGTCGCTCTACATGGCGCGCATGTTCCTGACGCGCACCTTCGCCATTCTCGGCGCGCTGGTGCTCATCCTCCAGTCGCTCGACCTGCTGACGGAAAGCGGCGCGATCCTGGCATATGCCGGCAATGGCGATGCGGAGATCTGGCGGTACGTCAGCCTGCGCGTGCCGCAGATCGCCTCGACCTTCCTGCCTTATTCGGTGCTGCTGGGCTCGATCCTGACGCTGTCCCAGCTCAATCAGAACAGCGAAGTGATCGCGATGAAGGCCTCGGGCCTGTCGGCGCACCAGGTGCTCGCGCCGCTGCTGCTCACCGGGATCGCCGTGGCGGCCATTTCCTTCACCTTCAACGATCGCATCGTATCGCGCGCCACCGCGACGCTCGAACAGTGGAAGAAGGTGTCCTATGCGCCGCTGCCCATCGATCGCGGCGATCGCGCCAATGTGTGGGTTAAGGGCGACAACAACCTGATCCAGGTGCAGCAGGTCCGCGGGCGCGGCGATGCGGCGCAGCTCTACGGCGTCACTGTATATGAGCGGCAGAACCGCTCGCTGATCAGCATCCTCACCGCGCCGCACGCGGTGCGCGCCGGCGATGCCTGGCGGGTCGACAATGCCGAGCGCTTCATCGTCGCCACCGGCCAGAAGACCAAGGTCGGCAGCCTGGTGATCGGCCACAACATCCGGCCGGATCAGTTCACCCTCGCGCATGTCGATGCCGATTCCCTGGCGTTCGGCGCGCTCTACCAGGCGATCGGCGACCTCAAGGTGGCCGGCCGCCAGACCGAGGCACTCGAAGGCGCGCTGTGGCACAAGCTGGCGGGGCCGCTCTCGGCGATCCTGATGCCGTTGCTGGGCGCCGTCTCGGCTTTCGGCATCGCGCGCTCGGGCAAGCTGTTCGTCCGGGCAGTGATCGGCATGGCGCTCGGCTTCCTTTATTTCGTCGCCGACAATTTCGCGCTCGCGATGGGCAATCTCGGTGCCTATCCGCCCTTCCTGGCGGCGTGGGCGCCGTTCCTGCTGTTCCTGATGATCGGCGAGGCGGTGCTGCTCCGGACCGAGGAATAGCCGCGCGACGGCGCGCCCAAGCGTTCCTGTCTGGCTAGGCGGGGCGGGGAGCCATATAGCGGCGGCCATGTCGCTGTTCCCGCCCGCTTCCTGCCCGCGCATCGTCGTCAAGATCGGCTCGGCCCTGCTCGTCGACCCGGACGGCGGCGTGCGCCGTGCCTGGCTGGAGGGCATCGCCACCGACATCGCGGCGCGTGCCGGCGCGGGGCAGCAGGTCGCGGTGGTTTCTTCCGGCGCGATCGCGCTGGGGGCGCGGCGCCTCAAGCTCGCCAGGGGCGGCCGGGCCAGCCTCGAGGATGCGCAGGCCGCCGCCGCCACCGGCCAGATCGAGCTGAGCCGCGTCTGGGCCGATGTGCTCGCCGTCAATGGGCTTGTCGCGGCGCAGATGCTGGTCACGCTGGGCGATCTCGAGGACCGTCGCCGCTATCTCAATGCGGCCGCCACGCTCGATCGCCTGCTCGGCCTGGGCGTCGTCCCCGTGCTCAACGAGAATGACAGCGTCGCCACCGAAGAGATTCGCTTTGGCGACAATGATCGGCTCGCCGCGCGCGTGGCGCAGGCCGCGGGGGCGGGCGGGGTGGTGCTGCTTTCCGACGTCGACGGGCTCTACGACCGCAACCCGGCGCTGCCCGGCGCGGTGCACATCCCCCGGGTCGAGCGGATCGACGGCGCGGTCGAGGGCATGGCCGACAGCGGTTCCGCGTCCGGCATGGGCTCGGGCGGCATGGTCTCGAAGATCGCGGCGGCGCGCATCGCCAATGCCGCCGGTGCCCATCTCGCGATCGCCTCGGGCCGGATCGAGCGGCCGCTGGGGTCGGAGGCGAAGCACACGCTGTTCGTGGCGGAGAAGACGGCCCCGGCGCGCAAGGCCTGGCTGGCCGGCGGCATTACCGCGCGCGGCACCATCCATGTCGATGCCGGCGCGGCCAGGGCATTGGGGCAGGGCCGCAGCCTGCTCGCCGCGGGTGCCACCCGGATCGACGGCGATTTCACGCGCGGCGACCTGGTCGTGATCGCCGGGCCGGACGGCAGGCCGCTCGCGCGCGGCCTGGCCGAATATCCCAGCGAGGACGCCGCCCGCATCCTCGGCCGCCGCAACGAGGAGCAGGCCGAGCTGCTCGGTTACGCCCCGCGCTCGACACTGGTGCACCGGAGCCATATGGCGCTGCTGTGACCACCATTGCCCTCACCGGCGGCACCGGCTTTGTCGGCACCCGCCTGATCGCCCTCGCGCTCGAAGCCGGCCACCAGGTCCGCGCCCTCACGCGCCGTCCACAGGCCGAGCATGCGCACATCGCCTGGATCCAGGGCGACCTGGGCAATGCGCCGGCGCTCGCCGAACTGTGCGAAGGCGCCGATGTCGTCATCCATGTCGCCGGCGTGGTCAATGCGCCCGACCGCGCGGGCTTCGCCGCGGGCAACATCGACGGCGTGCGCAACATGCTGGCGGCCGCCGAGGCGAAGGGCGTGCGCCGCTTCGTCCATGTCTCCTCGCTCGCCGCGCGCGAGCCGGAGCTTTCCACCTATGGCTGGTCCAAGGCCGAGGGGGATCGGCTGGTCATGGCCTCGGGCCTCGACTGGACCATTGTCCGCCCGCCCGCCATCTACGGCCCCGGCGACCTCGAGATGCTCGAGCTGTTCAAGCTGGCCAGCAAGGGGCTGGCGCTGATGCCGCGCGGCGGGCGCATCTCGCTGCTCGAAGTGAGCGACCTCGGCCGCCTCCTCCTCGCGCTTGCCGCCACCGATGGCTGCAACCAGATCCTCGATGCGGACGACGGCACCGAGCTTGGCTGGAGCCACAAGCAATTTGCCCAGGCGATCGGCGCGGCGCTCGGCAAGCGCGTCGCTTCCTTCGCGCTCCCGCGCCCGCTGCTCCTGGTCGGCGCGCATCTCGATCGGCTGGTGCGCGGCGGGAATGCCAAGCTCACGCCGGACCGCGTCGCCTATTTCTGCCACCAGGATTGGGTGATCGATCCCGCGCGGCGCCCGCCGGCCAATCTGTGGACGCCGCAGGTGGAGACCGCCGCCGGCCTCGCCGCGACCGCCGCCTGGTATCGCGGGCAGGGGCTGCTCTAGGCGAGGCGCCGCCTGGGGTTACGCTCAATCCGCAAACCGCGTCCTCCCCGCGCAGGCGGGAATGACGAAGAGGGTCGCGGAGATAGTGAAAGAAATCAGATACTTGCCTGGGTTCTCAAGCTAGGGAATGACGATGCTCGTATCGGTCTTTACCCGGTCGAGCGCGATCAGCGAGCGATAGCTGGCGATGCAGTCGTTCTCGGAGAACAGCCGTCGGGTCAGCGCCGAATAGGCGCGCATGTCCGACGTGACGATCACCAGCATGAAGCTCACCCCGCCGGTGACGTAATAGCATTGCTGCACCTCGGGCGTGGCGAGGAACAGCTGCCGGGCCCGCTCGACGGTGGGCATGCGCTCGTCGACCAGCTGCACCTCGACGATGGAGGTGATGGTGAGCGGCACGGCATCGGGATCGACGATCGCCACGTTGCGCGCGATCACGCCGGCCGCCTCCATCGCGGCGATCCGCCGCTGCACTGCCGCCGCGGAGAGGTTCACCGCCTCGGCGATCCGCCGCTGCGGCAGCTTGTTGTCCGCCTGCACGATTCGCAGGATCGCCCGATCGAAGCTGTCGAGTATCCGCGCGGATTTGCCCTGTTCGCTGGCCATGGTGCGAGTTTTTGTTGCATTCCGCCGGCCAATCAAGAGCGCACTGCCCGCCGGTGCGATGATATTCCTCGCCACGAAGGGAAACGAACATGTCGGGCGAACGCGGATCGATGGTGCTGGGCGTGCTGTGCGGCGCGGCCGCCGGCGCGTTCTGGGGACTGGTGTTCCTCGCGCCCGAGCTTGCGCGCGCCTTCGGGCCGCTCGAGCTGACCATTGGGCGCTATCTTGCCTATGGCCTGATCTCCGCCGCGCTGATCGCCCCGCGCTGGCCGGGGCTTGCCGGGCAGCTTGGGGCAGGGGAGTGGCGCGCGCTGGCCCTGCTCGCGCTGGCCGGCAACACTTTCTACTATCTGCTGCTCGCCAGCGCCGTGCAGCTTGGCGGCGCCGCGATCACTGCCCTGGTGATCGGCTTCCTCCCCGTCGTCGTCACCATTATGGGGAGTCGTGCCCGGGACGCCGTGCCGCTCGCCCGGCTCGCGCCGTCGCTGCTGCTCTGCGCGGGCGGCGCGGTCTGCATCGGCTGGCAGGCGGTGTTCCTGCCTTCCGCCCTTCCCGTCGCCGCGCAGCTCGCCGGACTGGCCTGCGCGATCGGCGCGCTGGCGTCCTGGAGTGCCTATGCCGTGGGCAACAACCATATGCTCGCCCGGGTGCAGGCGATCTCGTCGCACGACTGGAGCCTGTTGATCGGCATCGTTACCGGCGCCCAGAGCCTGGCGCTGGTCCCGCTGGCGCTGCTGCTCGGCGTGCGGAGCCATGGGGCGGGGGATTGGGCGCTGTTCGCCGCAGTCTCGGCCGGAGTGGCGATCTTCGCCTCGATCGTGGGCAATGCGCTGTGGAACAAGATGAGCCGCCTGCTGCCGCTCACCCTGGCCGGGCAGATGATCACCTTCGAGACGCTGTTCGCTCTGCTCTATGCCTTTGCCTGGGAGCATCGCGGCCCGACGCTGCCCGAGATGCTGGCCTTTGTGCTGGTGGTGGCGAGCGTGATCTCCTGCCTGGCCGCGCATCGGCGGCCCCCGGCGCAGCCGGTGCCTGCTTAGGGTCATGATTCAGCCGGCAAACCCCGTCATCCCGGCGCAAGGCCGGGATGACGAAAGAGGAATATGAGTCCTCAACCTGGGGTCAAAACCCGATCAGGGCTTTGATTTATCTCGCCATTCCCACGCAGGCGGGGATGACGGGGTTTGCTGATCGAGTCGTGACCCTAAGCGGGCATCCCTGTCATGCTGCGCGCCACGGCCTCGGCGGTCTTGATCCCGTCGATCGCCGCCGAGAGGATGCCGCCCGCATAGCCCGCGCCTTCGCCCGCGGGGAACAGCTGCGCCACGTTCAGGCTCTGGTGATCCTTGCCGCGCGTGATCCGCACCGGCGAGGAGGTGCGCGTTTCCACTCCGGTCATCACCGCGTCGGGATGATCGTAATGGGCGATCTGGCGGCCGAACACCGGCAGCGCCTCGCGGAACGCCTCGATCGCGAAGCCGGGCAGGCATTCGGACAGATCGGTCATCTTCACGCCCGGCTTGTAGGAGGGGATGACCTCGCCCAGCGCGGTGGAAGCCCGGCCGGCGAGCAGGTCGCCCACGCGCTGCCCCGGCGCGTGATAGTTGGAGCCCCCGGCGATATAGGCCAGGTCTTCCCAATGCCGCTGCAGCGCGATCCCCGCCAGCGGCCCGTCCGGATAGTCGCGCGCGGGATCGATCGCCACGACCAGCCCGGAGTTCGCGTTGAACTCCGCGCGCGAATATTGGCTCATCCCGTTGGTGACGACGCGGCCTTCCTCGCTGGTCGCCGCGACCACGCGCCCGCCCGGGCACATGCAGAAGCTGTAGACACTGCGCCCGTTCGCGCAGTGATGGACCAGGCTGTACGCCGCCGCGCCCAGGTCCGGATGCCCGGCGCACTTGCCGAAGCGCGCGCGGTCGATCCAGCTCTGCGGATGCTCGATCCGCACGCCGATCGCGAAGGGCTTGGCCTCGACATGCACGCCGCGCCGGTGGAGCATCTCGAAGGTCGACCGGGCGCTGTGCCCCACCGCGAGCACGACATGATCGGCCTCGAGAAAGCTGCCGTCATGCAGGTGCAGCCCGCGCATCCGCTGGTTCCCGTCCGGCATGCGCTCGAGCTCGAGATCGTCGACTCGCGTCTCCCAGCGATATTCGCCGCCCAGCGCCTCGATCGCCGCCCGCATGCTCTCGACCATGGTGACGAGGCGGAAGGTGCCGATATGCGGATGCGCTTCCCACAATATGTCGTCGGGCGCGCCGGCCTTGACGAACTCCTCCAGCACCTTGCGGCCCAGGAAGCGCGGGTCCTTCACCCGGCAATAGAGCTTGCCGTCGGAAAAGGTGCCGGCGCCGCCTTCGCCGAACTGCACATTGCTGTCCGGGTTCAGTTCGGCGCGGCGCCACAGGCCCCAGGTATCCTTGGTGCGCTGGCGCACCACCTTGCCGCGATCGAGGATGATGGGCCGGAAGCCCATCTGCGCCAGGATCAGCCCGGCGAACAGGCCGCACGGTCCCGCGCCGATCACCACGGGGCGCAGGCCGCGCCAGCCGCTCGGCGCCGTCACCGGGAAGCGGTATGCCATGTCCGGGGTGGGGCGCAGGTCCTTGTCGTCCGGGAAGCGCGCGAGCACCGCCGCTTCGTCGGCCAGCTCGACATCGACGGTATAGACCAGCTGGATCGCATTGCGTCGGCGGGCGTCGTTGCCGCGGCGATAGAGGCTGTGGCGCTTGAGCTCGGCGGGCTCGATGCCCAGCCGCCTGGCGATCGCCTCGGGCAGGGCCTCGGGTGCATGGTCGAGCGGCAGATACAGTCCGGACAGGCGAAGCATCCCGGGCCTCTAGCGGGGAATGCGGCGCGCCTCAAATCCCCGCCGTCGATCGCTGCCGGGCAGACCGGTCAGAGCCGCGTCTTCAGCCAGGCATAGGCCTGCTCGCGCACGCCGGGCGGGAAATCGTGATGGCCGCCGGCCTCGTCGAAATATATCGCCTCGAGCGACTTGCCCGATCCCCGGGCGCGGGCATGGGCGACCATGTCCTCGGTCTCCGCGACATGGCGCAGGCTGGCCTCGCGCCACGCATCCTTGGTGCCCCATTCCCAGCGCCCGCGGGTGAGCAGCACATTGCGCGGCGCGACCATGGCCAGATAGTCGGCTGTCCGGCCCAGTGTCGCCAGGCCGGGCAGCGCGATCGAGGCGGAGCGCCGCTTGATCGCGTCCTCGCGGTAGAAGTTGAGCATCTCGAACAGCCCGCAGGACGAGATGCCGGCCTTGGCGCGCTTGTCGCGGGCCATCCAATGAACCATCGCCAAGCCGCCCGCCGAATGGCCGATCCCGCCGATCCGTGCCGGATCGACATAGGGCAGGCTGGCGAGCAGGTCGGTCGCCACCATGGCGTCGAAGACTTCCTTGCCGATCGAATTGCGGCCGCGCAGCAGCAGCTGGCCGACGCGGTGATCGTACAGCTTGCCGTCCCGTGCATTGTCGGCCGGCGCGGCGGGATCGACGCCGCGGCGGCGCTCGGCATGGTAGAAGCGGTCCGGGCAGAGCACGACATGGCCGCGACGGAACAGGTCGAGCCCGTAGAACAGGTTCGCATCCCCGGCGAGACCCACCGGCTCCGCCTTGCCGATAGTATATTGCGGTCCGTCCTGGTGGAAGGCGAGGATCGCCGGCAGCCGCGCCCCGGCGCGATGCGCGGGCACCAGCAGATAGGCGCGCACCCGGTCCTCGGGCTCGCCGAGCGGTGGATAGGCGGCTTCGGCGAGATACTCGATCTTCAGCCGCTGCCCGCCTTCGATCCCGGCGGTCTCGAGCACGGTGAATTGGGGCTTGGGGCGTGGCGGCATCGGGCCGAACAGTCCGATCAGCGCGGTATCGCGGGGTTTCGACGCCCGGGCCTCGGCCCGGGCGGGCCGGGTCAGCACGGCGGGCGCGAGTGCGGCGGCGACGCCGGCGGACAGCGCGGAACGGCGCGACAGCGTGTGATCCCTCATGATCCCCTCTTCAGGCTACATTTGTAGCGTGATCGCCTGTGTTGGTGGTTTAGTCAAGTGGCACGCCTCGCCAGCTCCGGCGGAGTACGGCCGCCCCGGCGATGCCGTCTTGCAATGTCGGATATCGTCTGTTTCCCTGCGCCGATGGATGCCGCCCGCCTCTCCCCGCCATCGCCGAGGCCCGGGCGGCTTCACGGGGCGGGGAATCGGGGCTCCGTAGCGTATGTTTCGTAAACTTCCGCGTCGCCCGCGCCCTGCCAGCGGCCCGTTTCCGCCGCAATCGCTTGGCACTGCCTGTCGATACCACTAGAGGGACCCCATGACCGACCGCGCCACCGTCTTCGAGACCGTCACAGCCCAGATCGAGCCCTTCAACAAGAAGGGCGTCGCCCTCACCGATGCCACCACCTTCGCCGGTGATCTCGAATGGGACAGCCTCACCGTGATGGATTTCGTCGCCGCGATCGAGGACGAGTTCGACATCATCATCACGATGAACATGCAGGCCGAGATCGAGAATGTCGGCCAGCTGGTCGACGCGGTGCAGAAGCTCAAGGGCTGACCGACACGTGACCGACAGCCTGAACACCGCCGACGCGCTCTCCGCCAGCCCGGCCGAAGTCGCGCCAGAACGCGATCTGATGTCGAAGTTCGACGGCCTGATCGCCGAGCGCCAGGCGCTGCTCGACAGCGGCGTCACCGATCCCTTCGCGATCGTGATGGAGCAGGTGAAGTCGCCCACCGAGGCGGTGATCAAGGGCAAGGACACGATCCTGCTCGGCACTTATAATTACATGGGCATGACCTTCGACCCGGACGTGATCCAGGCCGGCAAGGACGCGCTCGACAAGTTCGGCTCCGGCACCAACGGCAGCCGCATGCTCAACGGCACCTTCCGCGATCACATGGAAGTCGAGCAGGCGCTGCGCGAATTCTACGGCGTCTCGGGCGCGATCGTCTTCTCGACCGGCTATATGGCCAATCTCGGCATGATCTCCACGCTGGTGGGGAAGGGCGAGTATGTCATCCTCGACGCCGACAGCCACGCGTCGATCTATGACGGCTGCAAGCAGGGCAATGCCGAGATCGTCCGCTTCCGCCACAATGATGTGGAGGATCTCGACAAGCGCCTGGGCCGCCTGCCCAGGGAGGCCGGCAAGCTGGTGGTGCTCGAGGGCGTCTATTCGATGCTCGGCGACATCGCGCCGCTGAAGGAAATGGTCGCCGTCGCCAAGAAGCATGGCTGCATGGTCCTGTCGGACGAGGCGCATTCGATGGGCTTTTTCGGCCCCAACGGGCGCGGCGTCTATGAGGACCAGGGGCTCGAGGGCCAGGTCGATTTCGTCGTCGGCACCTTCTCCAAGTCGGTCGGCACCGTCGGCGGCTTCTGCATCTCGGACCATCCCAAGTTCGAGGCGATCCGCCTGGCCTGCCGCCCCTATATCTTCACTGCTTCGCTGCCGCCCTCGGTGGTGGCGACCGCGGCAATGTCGATCCGCAAGCTGATGCACGCCCACAACAAGCGCGCGCATCTGTGGGAAAATGCCCGCGCGCTGCATGGCGGCCTGAAGGCGATGGGCTTCCGGCTCGGCACCGAGGCGCCGGACAGCGCGATCATCGCAGTGATCCTGGAGGATCAGGAACAGGCGGTGATGATGTGGCAGGCGCTGCTCGACGGCGGCGTCTACGTCAACATGGCCCGTCCGCCCGCGACTCCGGCCGGCACCTATCTGCTGCGCTGCTCGCTGTGCGCCGAGCATTCGGCCGAGCAGATCGAGCGCGTGCTGGGCCTGTTCCGGGCTGCGGGCCAGGCAGTGGGCGTCATCGGCTGAGGGCGCTTTTCAGCGCCTGTCGGCTCGACTAAAATCGAGCCCGTAATGAGTGAGATCAACAACGCCCTGGAGCGTGCTGTCCGGGCGACGAACTGGCGGTTCATGCTGCTCGGCGCGCTCGCGCTGCTCGGTATCGCCGTGCTTGCGGCGGTGGCGGTCATCCAGCAGCGCACCGATGCGGAGCGCGATCGGGCGATCGCGCGCCAGCAGCACACGTTCGACGTGATTATGCGCGCGAACCAGCTTTCCGGCGCGATCGCCGGGGCAGAGGCTGCGCTCGGCCGCTATGTCGTCAGCGCGGATCGCAAGCTCGGCCAGCAATATGGCGCGCAATGGGACCGGGCGACCGAGCAGCTCACTCGGCTCCAGCAGCTCACCGCCGACAGCGGCGATCAGCGCGCGCGGATGATTCGCCTGAAGCGGGCATTCGACGCGCGCGGGAAGGAACTGGCCACCACTGCCCTCTATTCGGCCTATAAGCGGCACAGCGATGCCTGGGGCAGCTATTATCAGGTCCGCTCGAGCCCCGCGCGCAGCGAACTGGAGCAAGTGCTCAACGAAGTGGTCGATTCGGAGCGAGTCACGCTCCACGGCCGCAGCAAGGCGGCCGCGGACCTGCTCGCCAATTCGGGCTTCGCCTCGCGGCTGCTCACCGGCTTCGGCATCCTGATCGTGCTTGGCGCGGTGTTGCTGGGCTGGATGGCGATCGAGGCACAGGGCGAGCGCGCGGTCGCCGACGCCATGGCCGATGCCGAGCGCGAGCGCGCTGCCGAGCTGCAGGAGGCGGTGGCCGAGGCCACCGAGCAGCTGCGCACCGAGGCGAGCGAGCGCGAGGCCGCGCAGGAGCAGCTTCGCCAGGCGCAGAAGATGGAGGCGGTCGGCCAGCTCACCGGTGGGATCGCGCACGACTTCAACAACATGCTCGCCGTGGTGCTCGGCGGGCTGGAGCTTGCCAAGCGCCATCTCCACACCGGCGGGCCCGATGCGCAGAAACATATCGAGAATGCGATGGAAGGCGCGAATCGCGCCGCCGCGCTTACCCGCCGGCTGCTCGCCTTCTCGCGGGCGGAGCCGCTGCTGCCCGAAGCGGTGGAGGCGGGGGCGCTGATCGACGGCATGACGGAGCTGCTCGATCGCACCCTGGGCGACGGCATCGCGGTGGAGACGGACGATGCGGGCATGGGCTGGCGGATCTGGGTGGATCGCCACCAGCTCGAGAATGCGCTGCTCAATCTCGCCGTCAATGCGCGCGATGCGATGGAGGGGCAGGGGACGCTGAGCTTCATCACCGGCGGCATCACCCTCACCGAGAACGAAGTCGGCGAGTGCGCCGCGGGCGATTATGTCACGATCGAAGTGGGCGACACCGGCATGGGGATGACGCCCGAGGTGCTGGAGCGCGTGTTCGAGCCCTTCTTCACCACCAAGCCGGTGGGCAAGGGCACGGGACTGGGGCTCAGCCAGATCTTCGGCTTCGTTCGCCAGTCGGGGGGCGAGATCGGCATCGACACGGCGCCGGGCAAGGGCACCCAGGTGATGCTGTACCTGCCGCGCCATGTCGGGGAAGGAGCGGCTCCCGCAGCGGCCCCCATCGCCGAGGATGCTTCGGATAGTGGCGGGCGGGCGCTCGACATCCTGGTGGTGGAGGATGATCCGCGCGTGCTCGCCGCGACGCTGGGCGCGCTGGGAGAGCTTGGCCATCGTGCGACCGGCTGCGACGATCCGCTGGCGGTGCCCGCGGCGATCGCGGCCTTGCCGTCGCTCGATCTGATCGTGTCCGACGTGCTGATGCCCGGCCGGACCGGCCCCGAGATGATCGCCGCGCTGGGCGATCGGATCGAAGGAGTCGCGGTGCTGTTCGTCACCGGCTTTGCCGGCGAGGCGGATGCGGCGATCTTCAAGGGGCGCACCGTGCTGCGCAAGCCGTTCACCATCGCCGGCCTTGCCGCTGCGGTGATCGAGGCGATGGGGCAGGAAGCGCGCCGCGGCGGAGCAAGGACCGGCTAGGTCGGGGCCTCTGGTTCTTCCTTCGTCACCCCGGCCTTGCGCCGGGGTCCCGCTATTTCGCCGGTGCAAGAAGAAGCGGGATCCCGGCGCAAGGCCGGGATGACGGGCTTTGCTGATTGAGTCGTGACCCTAGTTGGACGGAATGGCCCTGGGCGGGCTCGCCAGTGGCGGGGCGGGGCGATAGCTCACCACGCACCAGTCCGGCGCGCAATTTGCGGCGGCCTCGATGATCGCGGCATAGCGCTCGACCGCCGCGCAATCGGTGTCGGCCGCATAGAGGATGATCGGCCGGTGCGGCGTCTCGCGGCCGGCGCCGCTGGCGAAATCCTCGAGCGCGGTGTCGCTGGCGCGGATGAAGCCCCATAGCGCCTCGCCGCCATTGTCGCGCACGCCATAGGCATCGGCGCTCTTCCTGGGCAGTTTCGTGCCCCATTGCGCCGAGAGATTGCAGGTCTTGTCCGGTAGGGCGAGCACGGTCAATGCCAGCGAGAACAGGATCATTGCGGCTTCTCCATGTCGCCATGATGCTCGGCCATGGTACGCGAGAGCTGGGCGACCGCCATCTGGCGGGCCTTGTCGCGCGGCAGGCCCAGCGCGCGCGCCATCGGGGCGCCGAGCAGCGCATCGCCAACCGCCATGAGGACCAGCTGGAGCGTCTCCTCGCGCAGCGAATGGGCCTTGTCGTCATGCCCTTCGGCAAGCTCGTCCATCAGTCCGTGGATGGCTTCCAGGATCGGGTCCAGCGCGTCCTGATTGCCGGTCAGGATCATCCAGCTGGCGAGCGCGCCGGCGCCGCCCTTGTCGAATGCGTCGAAGGTGAGGTTCACCACTTCGTGATCGTCATGGTCGCCGGCGCGCGCGCGCATCACGGCGGCGCTGATCTTGCTGGTGACGCCACCGGCGATATTGGCGGCGAGCGCCTTTTGCAGCCCGGCGGCCGAGCCGAAATGGTGCAGCAGATTGGCATGGGTGCGCCCGATCCGTGCGGCGACCGCCTTCAGCGTCACGGCCTGCGGTCCCGCCTCCAGCAGCAGCGCGCGCGCCGCCTCCAGCGCGGCGTCGCGGGATTCTTCGGGAGAAAGGCGTTTGCGTGGTGCGGCGGTCATCTTGTGCTGTGTCGTCCCCAGAAACCCCCGGCTTAGGCCATGATTTCCAAGGGGGAAAGCACAGACATCAAGCGATCCTCCCCGGGGCGGGCCCGGGGAGGATCGATCATGCCGCCATTCGATCGTCCGCGTCGCCGCCGCAATCGCCCTCGGAAAGGTCGATTTCGTACCGGGCACTTGCCACGTCGCAGCCGCGGCCGCGCGAATACATGGTGACGAGCTGGCTCGTCGGACGGAAACCCAGCTTGCGCAGCACCCGGCCCGAGGCGGGATTGTCGATGAAATGGCCCGCGGTGATGCGGCGGACGCCGCGCGCCCGCGCCGCCTGCAGCACGGCGCGCCCGGCCTCGGTCGCGAAACCATGGCCCCAGGCGTCCGGGGTCAGCCAATAGCCGAGCTCGTTGGGCTCGTCCTTCCACGCGCCCACCGCCATGCCGCCGATCAGGCGCGTCGCGCCGCCCCGATGCTCGAACACCAGGAACTTGGGTTCGGCCGGGTTGCCGAAACCGGCGAGAAACGTTTCGGCCGCCTCGATCGGATAGGGCCAGGGCGGCAAGGCGAGGTTGCGCACCACGCTCTCATGCCCGATCGCCTGGGCCAGGGCGGTGGCATCCTCGGGCCAGCCCGGCCGTAATGTCAGTCTTTGCGTTCGCACGAACATGACCATCTCCTTGGTCCTGCGACGCCCCACGCCACGCTAGTGTGACGAGGTTGTTGCGCCGTGGTGTCAGGGAGGAAATAAAAAAGGGAGCCGGGGCGACCCGTCTCCCTTTTCAGCTGGTTCGTTCGTCGAACCCGGGTCGTCCTGGTGGACAACCCGGTCGGTTGCCCGATGTTACTCGGCAGCCTCCGCAATCATGTCTACCGAACAGAACTTGCGGCCAAGCTTGCCTTCCTTGAACGACACGCGGCCGTCCACGAGCGCGAAAAGGGTATGGTCCTTGCCCATGCCCACGTTCACGCCCGGATAGAATTTGGTGCCGCGCTGGCGCACGAGGATGTTGCCCGCAACCGCGAGCTCGCCACCGAACTTCTTCACGCCGAGACGACGGCCGGCCGAATCACGACCGTTACGCGAAGAGCCGCCTGCCTTCTTATGTGCCATGGTCTATACTCCTCGTATTCTGCTTACGCTTCCGCGGCCGGGGTCTCGCCCTCGGCAGCAGCGGCCTTCTTCGCCTTCGGCGCGGCCTTCTTCTTCTCTTCCTGCGCACCGATGGCGGTGATCTTCAGGATGGTGTGGTTCTGGCGATGGCCGTTCTTGCGGCGATAGTTGTGCCGGCGGCGCTTCTTGAAGACGATGACCTTCTCGCCCTTCGCCTGCGCGATGATCTCGGCCGAGACGGTGAGGCCCTCGGTGGACTTCAGCTCGCCACCTTCGCCGGCGAGCAGCACGTCGCCCAGCGTGACCGTCGAACCGGCCTCGCCGTCGAGCTTCTCGACCACGATCTTGTCTCCCGCGGCAACGCGATACTGCTTGCCGCCCGTGCGCACGATAGCGAACATCGGTCTCTTCTCTGGTTCAAATGCTTGTGCCCGCCAAGGTTGCACCCCGGCAGGAGGAAGGGCGCAGCTAAGGTAGGCTCGATCAGAAGTCAACCGGTAACTACCCGAAACGGGCAGTTAATGCCGGTGCGTGCGCTTCAAGGTGTAGCGTCCGGCCGCATAGCCGTCGAAAAGCCCGTTGATCGCCGGATGATCGACCGGCTCCTCGCTATCATCGGCCACCAGATTCTGCTGGCTGACATAGGCGACATAGCTCGATTCGTCGTTCTCGGCGAGCAGATGGTAGAAGGGCTGGTCCTTGCGCGGGCGCACGTCCTCGGGAATCGCCTCATACCATTCGTCGCTGTTGGCGAAGACGGGGTCGACGTCGAAGATCACGCCGCGGAACTCGAACTGCCGGTGCCGCACCACCTCGCCGATGGCGAAGCGGGCGGTGGCGACCGGCGGCATCGGAATTCCGGGTTCATAGGGAATCGGGGCACCGGGTGTCTGAGTCATGCCTTTAATCTAATATCTCTGCGCGCAGGTACAAGGATGCGCTTGCAGTATCCGAAACGCTGCGCTAGGGGCCCCCGCTCACAGCGACCGACGTGGAATGCTTCCACGCACAATCGCCTCGCGGAGAGGTGGCAGAGTGGTCGAATGCGCCGCACTCGAAATGCGGTTTACGGGAGACCGTAACGAGGGTTCGAATCCCTCCCTCTCCGCCAGTTCTTGTTTCAGGGCCTCGCCTCGGCTCGGACGGCCGTTCGGCCTTGCGAACCCCGACGGGTTCGAACTGTCTCCGCTACGCTCCGCCATACTTCGCAACCGTTCCGGTTCCGGGGAAGCCCCCGAAGGCCGAGGCGCGATCCCACCGGATCGAAGCGCTCATCCCTGTGGCGTGCTTCCCGTGGCCCGGTGCTCGTCGAACAATGCCGCCGCGGCCGCCGCGTCCAGGGGCGGGCCGAGCAGGTCGCCCTGACCCTGTTCGCATCCGGTGCCCAGCAGCGCGCCTTCCTGGTCGCTCGCTTCGATGCCTTCCGCCGCAATGGTGAGCCCCAGGCCGTGGCCGAGGCCGACCAGGGCCTGCACGATCCCGGCGCTTTCGCGCTCGCGCGTCATCGCCTGCACGAAGCTGCGGTCGATCTTCACCTTGTCCAGGCGGAAGCTGCGCAGGTGATAGAGGCTCGAATAGCCGGTGCCGAAATTGTCGAGCGCGATGCGAACGCCCGACGCCCTGAGGTTGCCGAGCACCGAGCGCGCATTGTCCAGGTCGGCGACGAACGCGCTTTCGGTCACGTCGACCTCGAGGCGGGCGGGCGCGATGCCCGCCTCGCCCAGGATGCGCATGATTCGGGCGCCAAGGAGATTGTCCCTCAGCTGGCTGGCATGGATGTCGACCGAAAGCGTTATGCCGGCGGGCCAGGAGCGCGCGGCGGCACAGGCCAGGCGGAGCACGCGTTCGCCCAGCGCATGGATGAGGCCGACTTCGTCGGCGATGGCCAGGAACCGCTCGATCGGGATCTCGCCATGCTCGGGGTCGATCCAGCGCGGCGCCGCCTCGAACCCGACGACCCCGCGCGTGCGGAGGTCGAAGGTCGGCCGGTAGACGATATCGATCCGCTCCTCGTCGAGCGCCCGGCGCAGCGCCGCCTCCATCGCGGCGCGCTCGCGGATGCGCACGTCCATCTGCGGCTCGAAGAAGCGGAGCGCTGAACGCCGCTCGGCCTTGGCGCGGTAGAGCGCGACATCGGCCTTGCGGATCGCTTCCTCGATGCTCGTGGCGTCGACCGGGAGCAGCGCGATCCCGATGCCGGCGCCGACGCGGTGCGTGGCGCCCGCCGCGTGGACCGGGGCGTCGAGCGCATCGATCACGCGCAGCGCGATGGTGGTCGCGACCTCGGGATCGGCGAGATGGGTGGCCAGGATCGCGAATTCGTCCCCCCCGAAGCGTGCGACCAGGTCGCCATCGCGAATCGCGCCAAGCAGGCGCTGGGCGACGACGATCAGCAGCTCGTCGCCGGCCGCATGTCCGTGGACGTCGTTGATGGCCTTGAAGCCGTTGAGGTCGAGCAGGAGCACGGCGTGCGAAGCGCCGGCCCGCGGCGGGGCGCCCAGCGCCGCAGCAAGCGCATCGTCGAACCGGCGCCGGTTGGGCAGGCCGGTCAGCACGTCCTGATAGGCGAGCTTGCGGACTTCCCCCTCCGCGGAGAGGCGGCGGGCCATCTCGCGTTTCTGGCGCAGATACTGGCGCGCGCCGAAGAGCAGCAGGCCCAGCGCCAGCACCACGCCCAGCAGCAGCGCCTCGTCGAGTTCGATCTCGGCCTTGTGGACGGTGAGGCCGTCTTCGTTCTCGAACAGATCGAAGGCGAACGCGCAATACGCGAGCGCCGCTACCGCCGCCAGCACCAGCCCCAGGTCGCGAATGGCGAAACGGTGGCGAATGATGAAACTCCGGATCGCGGGCCAATCCATGCGAAACCTCTCGGCGAGGATATATCAGCCATTGCTTGTCAAAGCATTGCCGCGATCCGCCGGGCTTGCCGGGCACCGGTGTCGATGCCCGGGCATATCGGGCATATATGGGGCATGTTCGAAACGGGCGGGTTCCCCATGCAATGGAAATCATGGCTGCAGGCGGCGGCGATCGCGGCGCTGACGGCCGGCATTTTCATCGCCGACACGGTCACCGACCTCGAGATCGCCGCGGCGGTCTTCTACATCGCCATCATCCTGCTGGCGGTCGGCCGCTTTCCCCGCCGCAACGTCATCGCGCTCGCCGGGTTGTGCATCCTGCTCACCCTGGCCAGTTCCGCGCTGACGGCCGGCGGCTCGCACGAGGCCGGCATCGTCAACCTGGCGATCAGCACGTCCGCGATCGGCATCACCGCCTGGCTCGCGCTCCGCGTGGTGGCCGCCGAAGCCGCGGTGCATGCGGCGCGCGCGCAGCTCGTCAGGCTCGCGCGCGTGACCAGTCTCGGCGAGCTCACCGCTTCGATCGCGCACGAAGTCAACCAGCCGCTGACCGGGATCGCGAGCAGCGCCAATGCGTGCCTCCGGTGGCTGGGGCAGGATCCCCCAATCTCGAACGGGCGCGCGCCTCGGCGGAACGGGCCCTGCGCGATGCCAACCGTGCCGGCATGGTGATCCAGCGCGTGCGGAGCCTTGCCCGGCACGAGGCGCCCAGGCGCGAACGGATGGATCTCAACGCGGTCGTCGACGAAGCGCTCCAGCTGGCGCGGGGCGAGCTGGAGCGCAACGGCATCGGCCTGGAGCTGGCGCTGGCCGAGGCGTTGCCGGCCGTGCTGGCCGACCGGGTGCAGCTGCACCAGGTCGTCGGAAACCTTCTGCTCAATGCGATCGAGGCGATGGCGAGCGGGCCGGAAGCCGGGCGGCGGATCGTGATCGCCACCGCGCGCGAGGAACAGTCGGTGATCCTGGCGGTCGCGGACTCCGGCATCGGCTTTGCGGCGGGCGCGCAGGAGCGTCTGTTCGAGGCGTTCTGGACCACCCGGGAAGGGGGCACCGGCATCGGCCTGACGATCAGCCGGGCTATCGTCGAGGCGCATGGCGGGCGTATCTGGGCGATGGCCAATGCGCCTTCCGGCGCCATTTTCCGCGTAAGCCTGCCAATCTCGGGAGCGAGGCGATGACGATCGAAGCGACTGCCCCGGCCGATGACGGCGCGATGCCGGTCGTCTATATCGTCGACGACGATGCCTCGGTCCGTGCGGGCCTCGAGGACCTGCTCGCGTCCGTCGGCATCGCGTGCCGGGCGTTCTCCTCCACCCAGGCGTTTCTCGCGCACAGCTTGTCCGAAGCGCCCGGCTGCCTCGTGCTCGATGTTCGCATGCCTGGGCAGAGCGGCCTCGATTTCCAGCGCCAGATGAAGGATCTCGGCATCGGGCTGCCCGTGATCTTCGTCACTGGCCATGGCGATATCGCGATGACCGCGCGCGCGATGAAGGCCGGCGCGATCGAGTTCCTGGCCAAGCCGTTCGACGAGCAGGCCCTGCTCGACGCCATCAACGAAGGAATCGCCAGGGATCGGGTCCGGCGCCGCGAGGCGGCCGGCCTGGCGCATCTGCGCGCGCTCCATCGCACGCTCACGCCCGGGGAGCGGGAAGTGATGGAGCTGGTCGCGCGCGGGCTGCTCAACAAGCAGATCGCGGCGGAGCTCGGGGTGCGCGAGATCACCGTCAAGGTGCGCCGGGGCCAGGTGATGCGCAAGATGGGCGCGCAATCGGTGCCCGATCTGGTGCGCATCCATGACCGGCTGTTCCCGCCCCTGGAATAGGGCTGGCGGGCGATTTCGATATACCAAGGTATATGCCGACTATCCATTTGCTTCGGTGCGCCGCACAATTCCCTACTGGCGGGCCCGGGCCCGGCTTGGTATCCGCCCGCCACGCCTTTCCCCCGTTTCCGCGGGGCCGGGGCCATTCGAGGAACGCTAGCAAATGCCGAGCGACAGTAGTCGATCTAACGCGCCGTCGAGGGCGCCCGGCCGGGCCTAGTTCGTAGCGCTCGCCCGTGGCGGCCGAGACGGCCGGTCATGAGGTGAGCCTATGGTCTTCATTTTCGAAGATGCCAGGGGCGGACGCCCGTTGGCGCGCTGGGTGCGTGCGGGCGGAGCGCCATCCTGGGCGGATCTGATCGTTTTCATCCTGCTTGCGGCAGGTGCGGTGCTCGTGTTCCACGGCGCCGGCGAGATGGGTGCGCCGCTGGCCGAGTTGCGCGGCACGCCGGTGGTGCTCGACCCGGCGATGCTGCCCGAATATGCGCTGCGCACCACGTTGCGCATGTTCGCCGCGCTTGGCGCGTCCCTGGTGTTCACCTTCGTCGCCGCCACGCTCGCCGCCAAGAGCCGCAAGGCGGGGCTCATCATCGTGCCCGCCCTCGACATCCTCCAGTCGGTGCCGGTGCTGGGTTTCCTGACCTTCACCGTCACCCTGTTCCTGGGGCTGTTTCCCGGCAGCCAGCTGGGCGCGGAATGCGCGGCGATCTTCGCGATCTTCACTGCCCAGGCCTGGAACATGGCGTTCAGCTTCTACCAGTCGCTGCGCACCGTGCCCGGCGACCTGGACGAGGTTTCGCGCCAGTTCGGGTTCTCGGCATGGCGGCGTTTCGTCCGGCTCGAACTGCCCTTCGCGCTGCCGGCGCTCGTCTGGAACATGATGATGTCGATGTCGGGAGCCTGGTTCTTCGTCGTCGCGTCCGAGGCGATCACGGTGGGGAACACCACCATCACGCTGCCCGGCATCGGATCCTGGCTCGCGGTTGCCATCGACCGCGAGGATTTCGGCGCGATCGGCATGGCGGTGGGGGCGATGGCGGTCGTCATCCTGCTCTATGACCAGCTCGTCTTCCGTCCGATCGTCGCCTGGGCCGACAAGTTCCGCTTCGAGCAGACCGCCTCGCAGCAGCAGCCGCGTTCCTGGCTCTACGATCTCCTCCGCCGCACCCGCTGGCTGGGCCGGCTCGGCACGGTGCTCGCCGCGCCGCTGCGCTGGCTGGGCAGCATTCCGCTGCCGCGCACGCCGGCGTTGCAGCCGCCGCGGATCGCGCCCGCCGCGGGCCGGATGCTGGATGGCCTGTGGGTCGCGCTGGTCGCCATCGTCACCCTGGCGGCGGTCTGGATGCTCGCCCGTTTTATCGCGCACAGCCTTACTTGGCAGGACGGCGCGGCCGTATTCGGCCTCGGCCTGCTCACGCTGGCGCGGGTGGCGCTGCTGATCGCGATCGCGAGCCTGATCTGGGTGCCGATCGGGGTGTGGATCGGCCTCAGGCCCGTCTGGGCCGAGCGGCTGCAGCCGGTGGCGCAATTCCTGGCGGCCTTTCCGGCGAACGTGATGTTCCCCTTCGCGGTGATCGCCATTCTCGGCCTCCATCTCGATCCGAATATCTGGCTGTCGCCGCTGATGGTGCTCGGCACCCAATGGTATATCCTGTTCAACGTCATCGCGGGTGCGAGCGCGATCCCCACGGACATGAAGGAAGCCTCGGCGATGTTCGGCATCCGCGGCTGGCAATGGTGGCGCCGGGTCGCGATCCCCGCGATCTTCCCTTATTATGTGACCGGCGCGCTCACCGCCTCGGGCGGCTCGTGGAACGCCAGCATCGTCGCCGAGTCGGTGAGCTGGGGCAACAGGCATCTCGAGGCCGCCGGGCTGGGGGCGTTCATCGCCAACGCCACCCAGGCGGGCGACTATCCGCGCGTCGCCCTCGGCATCGCGGTGATGAGCATCTTCGTCATCGCCTTTAACCGCATGCTGTGGCGGCCGATGTACCGGTATGCCGAGCGCCGTCTCCGCCTCGATTGAGCATCGGGAGTATCGTCATGAACACGCTCACTGAAACCCCGCCGCTGGTCGAGGTCCGCGACGTCCGCCATGTCTATGGCAAATCGGGCGGCGCCGGCCTGCTCGTGCTCGACGATGTCCACCTGACCCTGGGCGAGGGCGAGATCGTCGGCCTGCTCGGCCGCTCCGGTTCGGGCAAGTCGACGCTGCTGCGTTCGATCGCGGGATTGATCCAGCCGACTTCGGGCGAAGTGCGCTTCGCGCATGCCGATACGCGCGTCTCGATGGTCTTCCAGACCTTCGCGCTGTTCCCCTGGCTCACCGTGCTCCAGAATGTCGAGGTCGGGCTCGAGGCCCAGGGCGTCGCCGCCGAGGAGCGGCGCCGGCGCGCCCTCAAGGCGATCGACCTGATCGGCCTGGATGGCTTCGAGAGCGCCTATCCGAAGGAATTGTCGGGCGGAATGCGCCAGCGCGTCGGCCTGGCGCGCGCGCTGGTGGTCGATCCGGACATCCTGCTGATGGACGAGCCCTTCTCGGCGCTCGACGTGCTCACTGCCGAGACGCTGCGCACCGACCTGCTCGACCTGTGGTCGGAGGGGCGGATGCCGATCAAGTCGATCCTGATCGTCACGCACAATATCGAGGAAGCGGTGCTGATGTGCGATCGCATCCTCGTCTTCTCGTCCAATCCCGGACGCGTGGTCACCGAGATCAGCGTGACGCTGCCGCAGCCGCGGAACCGGCAGGACCCGGCGTTTCAGGCGCTGGTCGACGAGATCTATGCCAGGATGACCGTGCGGACCGAGGCGGAGCACGCGCGCGAGGGCGTGTTCCCGGGCACCGGCATCGGCATGGCGCTGCCGCGTGTCTCGACCAACACGCTTGCCGGATTGATGGAGGCGGTGGCGGCCGAGCCCTATCTCGGCAGCGCGCCGCTGTCGGATCTTGCCAGCGAGCTGCAATATGAGGCGGACGAGCTGTTCCCGATCGCGGAAGTGCTGCAGCTGCTGCGCTTCGCCGAGCTGGGTGGCGGCGACCTCAGGCTGTTGCCGGCGGCGCGGCGCTATGTCGATGCCGAGGTGGATGCGCGCAAGCAGCTCTTCGCCCAGCATCTGCTGCGCCACGTGCCGCTTGCCGGGCACATCCGGCGCATCCTCGACGACCGGGCCAGCCACGAGGCGCCGGCGAGCCGCTTTCGCGACGAGATCGAGGATTTCATGTCCGAGGAATATGCCGAGCAGACGCTGAAATCGGTGATCCAATGGGGCCGCTATGCCGAGGTCTTCGCCTATGACGAGGCGGCGGACCGTTTCAGCCTCGACGATCCTTCCTAGGCGGCGATGCCGGGGCGGCCGGCAGCGCGAGGCGCTTCAGAACAGGCCGGTCGACGATTCGAAGGAGGAAGGCATCTCGGCGGGCCGCTCGGGGCCGCGGGGGCGCCTCTCGGGGATGGAGGAGCCGTCATGGGGGAAGAGGCTGTGCAGCATGGCGCGCATGGCTTCGTCGCCCTTGCTGGTCAGCGTGACCGCCATCCGCCGATGATCATCGGGGTCGTGGGAACGGCTGAGCAGCCCGGCCGCCTCGAGGCGATCGATCCGGCGCAGCGCGCTCGTCGACGTCTCGCCGGAGACGAAAATGAGCTCCTTCACGCAGATGACTCGGTTCTCCTGCCCCGCGATGAACAGCTCGAGCACCATGTCCCATGCGGAATCGCGGAAGACGTCGCGCGGGAAAAGTTTCGCCGCCTTCGCGCGCATGTGCTGCAACTGGCGTGCGAGGTCGGGCAGGGATCTGTCCCAGATGTTTACGCTATTCGCCACTATACTACCCGAATTTATGAAGGAATGACACTGTGCATATAATAGATCATATCCTTCCTTATAAATAAATCATAGTAAAATCGAATTGTCAAAATCGCGTAAATCAAAATGATAGCGCAATTTACGTATTATATGATTTAACGCTCTCGCAGGGCTTCTTGGGCGCGGTTCAGTGGCTTTAGGAGGTACTGGAGTATAGTCTTGCTTCCCGTGTGGATGTCGGCGGTGGCGATCATCCCGGGCACGATCGGGAAACGGCGGCCCGCCTTGTTGACCAGGGCGTCCGAGCGGGTGCGGACGAATACGCGGTAATAATAGATGTCGGGGTTCACTTCGTCGCGGATCGTGTCGGGCGAGATGCTGCTGACCTCGCCCTCGAGCCCGCCGAAGATCGAATAGTCATAGGCGGTGATCTTCACGCTGGCGCGCTGGCCGGGCCGGATGAACGCGATGTCCCGCGGCGAGATGCGCGCCTCGATGAGCAGCCGGTCGTCGAGCGGGACGATCTCCATCACCTTGCCGTTGGGCGGCACGACGCCGCCGATCGTCGACACTTCGATATTCTTGACCACGCCGCGCACGGGCGAGCGCAGGGTAAGCCGCTGCAGCGTGTCCGACCGGCCCCGCACCACCGGGGCGAGCGCCTCGACCTCCTCGCTCACCTTTGCGAGGTCCTGCCGGGCCTCGACCAGATATTGCGAGCGCAGATCGGCTTTCTTGAGATCGAGGTCGGCGCGCTGGCGCTTGAGCCGCAGCACTTCGACATTGCTCGCCGCGCCGGTGGCGATCAGCGATTCGCCGATCCCGACCTCGCGGTTGATCAGTGCCAGCGATTCGTCGATCAGGCTGGTCGAGCCGGCCAGGCTGCGGCGGCGCGTGTCGTACAGCCGCTGCTGCTCGGCCTTTAGCGCGGGATAGCCGTCGAGTTCCCTGGAGAAACGTATCGGGGTGTCCTCCACTTCGGCCTGGAGTCGGGCCTGGGCGGCGAGCGCGGCGCGATATTTGGCGGCGCTTTCTTCCACCGTCGAGCCGGCCAGGGTGGGGTCGAGCTGGGCGAGGACCTGGCCGGGCCTGACGATATCGTCCTGGCGCACGTGCAGCTTGGCGAGGATGCCGCCTTCCAGCGACTGGAGTATCTGCTCACGGCTGGTCGGCACCACCTTGCCGGTGCCGGTCGCCACTTCGTCGAGCCTGGCGAGCCAGGCCCAGGCCAGAAAGGCGACGACCATCGCCGCCAGCACCCACAGCATGCGCGTCGCATCGCGCAGCCGGCCGCGACCTTCCTCGTCGAACAGCCGGTCGTCGGCGCTGAACGCCGCGCTCATGCCGCCTGGGTCCTGGTGGCGGCGCCGCGCATCGCGGCAAGCGCGGCTTCCCGGGGCTGGTCGAGGACCACTCTGCCATGGTCGATGACGATCACCCGGTCGACAAGCTCGAGCACGCGCATGCGGTGCGTCGCCACGACGACAGTGCGCTGCCGGCTCCATTCGCGGAAGCTCGTGATGAAGTGGCGCTCGGCCAGCTCGTCCATCGCCGCGGTAGGCTCGTCGAGCAGCGCCACCACCGGGCGCCGGAGCAGCAGGCGGGCGAGGAGCAGCGACTGGACCTGCCCGCCCGAGAGGCCCAGCCCGCCTTCGAGCACGACATGCTCGAGCCCGTCGCGGAGCCGCCGCACGAAATCCTGCGCGCAGACCATTTCGAGAGCCGCCAGTATCTCGGCATTGCCGGCATGTGGGGCGCCCATCGTCAGGTTCTCGCGCAGCGTGCCGTGAAAGAGCCGGCTGTTCTGGGTGAGCAGGCAGACGTCCCGGCGCACATCGGCGGGATCGATCTGGTGCAGCGCCAGATCGTCGAGCAGGACTTCGCCGGAAACCGGCTGGAGCATGCCCGACAGGCCCTGGAGCAAGGTCGACTTGCCGGCGCCGTTGCGCCCGAGCAGCGCCACTTTCTCACCGGCGGCGATCTCGAGGCCGGGCACGGTCAGCGCGGGCGGGTCATTGGGATCGCCATAGGAAAATACCGCCGAGCGCAGCGCGAAGCTGCCGGTGACCGCGGCGAGGGGAATGCGGTGCTCGGCGTCGGGGCTGTCCGTGGGCAGCCCCATTATCTGGTTGAGGCTCTGCGTCGCCAGCTTGGCGTGCTGCCAGCGGCCGAGCAGGCCGGAGACCTGGGCCATCGGCGCGATCATGCGCGAGGCGAGCATCGAGGTGGCGACGAGCGTGCCGGTGGTGATGTCGCCGGCGATCACCATGGGCGCGCCGACGAAGATCACCGCGGCGTAGACGCCATTCTGCACGCTCTGCGACCAGGTGGAGAGGCTGGCGGTGAGTCCGCGCAGCCGAAGCTGGGCCTCGCCCGCGACGCTGTTGTAGTGATTCCACTGGCGCTGGAAACGCTCCTCCGCCTGCAGCGCCTTGATGTCCTCGATACCTTGGACCGCCTCGACCAGCAGCGCATTGCGCAGCGAGCTTTCCCGCATCGATTCGGTGGCGAGGACGCGCAGGCGCCGCTGCGCGAGCAGGCTGGGCACCAGCAGCAAAATCACCGCGGCGAGGGGCACCAGCGCCAGCACCCCGCCGATAAAGGCGAGGATGGCGAGGAAGAGCACGAAGAAGGGCAGGTCGGCCACCGCGGAGACGGTGGTCGAGGTCAGCATGTCGCGGACCTGGTCGAGGTCGCGCAACTGGGAGATGAAGGTGCCGGTGGAAGTCGGCCGTTCCCGGTTGCGGACGCGCAGCGCATGGCCGAAGACCAGATCGGAGAGCCTCAGATCGGCCCGCTTGCCCAGCACGTCGGTGATGGCCACGCGCAGCTTGCGCAGCAGGAAGTCGAAGGCGATCGCCAGCAGCACGCCGAGGAACAGGATGACGAGCGTCGGCATCGACTGGGCCGGAATGACGCGGTCATAGACCTGCATCGAGAACAGGATGCCGGCGAGCCCGAGCAGGTTGGTCACGATGGAGGCGACCGCGACATGGCCATAGGCGCGGGCGTCCTGGAGCAGGATGCGGCGAAGCCAATGCTCCTCATAGGGCCGGATATAGGTGTCGACCCGGGCATCGGCGGCGGAGCGGGCGGGGCGGGGCACGACGACCAGGGTGGCGGCGGCAAGCAGTTCGGCGAGCGGACGGCGCACGGGCATGTCGCTCTCGCCGGCGACAGTGAACATCGCCTCGCCGTCGCCGTCCAGCGCGGTGATCAGGGCTAGCTCGCCATCGGCGAGGCAGGCGATCACCGGCAGGCGCCAACTCGTCAGCCGTATGGCGGCGGGGTCGGCGAAGCGGAGGGCCAGGCCCAGGGGGCGGGCGAGGGCGCGCACGCGATTCTGCTCGGGGGAAGCGATGTCCCAGAGCCCCGCCAGGCGGGCGCGCTGCTCGGAGACGGGCAGGCGATAGTGGCGCGCGGCCTGGCAGAGAATGTCGAGCCAGGTCTCGGCCGATGCCATGCTCACAGCGTCACTCCCCGCAGGCGCGTGCCGGTCAGGCCGAACGCATCGCGCGAGCGGCCCGAATAATAGAGGCAGTCGAGCTGCAGCCGGCGCAGGTCATGCTCGGTATTGACCGCGTCGAACCGCGCCTGGTGCAGTTCCTGTTCCGCATTGAGCAGGTCGACCAGCGTTCGCGTGCCCATTTCGAGATATTGCGCGCGGTACAGCTGCCCGGTCTCCGCCATGTCCGCCTCGCGCAGGTTGAGCGTGTCGAGCAGCCGGGTAAGGCTGCCGATCTGCTGCCGGGCCTCGGCGAGCCGCTGGCTCGCTTCGTTGCGCGCCTGGCGCGAGGCGGCGTCGGCGGCGGCCAGCGAGTAATCCGCGCTGCGGACGCGGGCGCGGGTGGCGTTGCCGCCGAATATGTTGCTCGAGACGCTGAGCCCAAAGCTGTAGGCGCTGCGATCGGAGAAGGGCGACCCGATATCCGCTGCCGCGTCGCCGGCCAGCGACACGGTGGGCAATCGATCGGCGCGGCTGCGGCGAAGCTGGGCCGCGGCTTGCTCGCGCTGGGCGTCGGCGCGCATCACGGCCGGCACTGCGCTCCAGTCCGCCAGGCCGGTGGCGCAGCTGCGCATCAGCCAGTCGGGCATGTCGGCGCTGACCGACGCCTTGGCCCGTTCCTCGCCGAGCAGAAAGGCGAGATTGCTGGTCCAGCGACGCTGCTCGGCATCGATCTGTGCCAGCGTCGCCTTGGCCGCGGCGACGCGCGATTCCGCCTGCAGCCCGTCCGAGCGCGTCGACGCGCCTTTGGCGACCCGGTCGGCGACCAGCCCGCTGATCTCGCGGATCCGTGCCAGCTGCTCCTCGGCGATGTCGTGGAGCGCCGCGTTGCGCTGCAACTCGACCATCGCATAGCCGGTGTCGTGGATGAGCCCGTCGATCGCGAGCAGCAGATCGGCACGGCCGACCCGGGTGCCCGCCTGCGCATAATCCACCGCGCTGCGGACCTTGCCGAAATCATAGAGCATCTGCGAGGCGGAGACCTGGGGGCGCGGGCGCCAGCTCGAGCCGAGGCGGTTGTCGTAGCCGGTGCCGATGCCCGCGCTCACCTGGGGCAGATAGCCGGTCCGCGCGACATCGACATCCGCGTCGCGCGCATCGAGCGTAGCCGCCGCGGCGACGACGTTCGGATGCCATGCCACGGCCTGCCGGACCGCTGCCTCGAGCGAGAGCCCGGCGCTGTCCTGCGCGTATCCGGTGCCGGCCAGGAAGACCGCCAGCGATCCGATCGCCATGACACCGATCGGACCGCCGCGCCGGCCCCGTCGCAACCCGTTTCCCAAGCGACAGCCTCCCTGTCCGCACTGCGTGTCGTCTTATGGTGTAGGTTAATCACCCTTTTGAAATCATGGATGATTTTCGAAAATCGACTCCGAGTTCGGAGTGATGTCTCACACCATATGGGTCAGCTGGTGGCGATCCTGCTCCAGGTCGCTTGGCGTGACGAGATAATGCAGCGGATCGTCCGGCGCGGGAGCGGCCGCGATATCCGGCGCGGCGGGCGCGGGGCTCGCCGCCGCGGGCGGGCCGGAGGCATCGGACGCGGCCTGGCGGTCATGGAGGAATTGGCCGAGCAGATCCTCGACGCTGCCCTGATTGTCGTTCAGGCTGTACGTGATCTGCGGGTGATCCGTGGATGCCACCGTTGGCGCCGCCACGGTCTCGGCCGAGAACATCGCGAGCGGCACGGTATCCGCCAGCGAAGTCGACTCGACCACCATCGCCGCCGAGGGCGTGACGCCGTTGTTGATGTCGACCGTCACGTCGAGATGCGCCGTCGCAACGGTGCCGTTGGGCTGGACCAGCTGATAAGTGAAGCTGTCGACCGGATCGGTGCCCGAATAGGTCAGCGAAGCGCTCGGCTGGTAGGTGTAATGGCCCGTCTCGGTGACGGTCAGCGTGCCATAGGCGCCGGTGATGGTCAGCGGCGTATCGCCCACCTGAACGAAATTGCCGCCCGTCTGGACGCGCACCACCGGGAAGTCCGTGCCCAGCGTGTCGTTGGCGAGCAGCTCGCCGGATATCGCCGTGGTGCCGGTGAGGCTGTACTGGTCGAGATGCGTCACCGTCTCGCCGACATAGACATTGGTGCCATAGCCGGTGCCCAATATGTTCGTGCTCGACACAGTATAGTTGTAGGTGCCGGACGGCAGGTCGTGCAGCACCAGCGCGACGCCGGTGCCGAGCCCCAGATTGGCGACCGAGGTCTGGGTGACCGTGCCGACCACGGTGCCCTGCGAATTGGTGACCGTGATCGTGTAGGTGGGTAGCACGCTGAGCCCGCTCGACTGGATCGCCGAGAGCGTCACGTCGGCGGTGCTGTTCGCGCCAACCGTGAAGCTGTCGTGCACCGAGCCGGTCTGCGCGCCGGTGATGATCAGCGCCGTGGGCGTGGCGAAGCTCGAGTCGATCGCCGCGGGAATGGTGGTGACGACATGCTCGAAGGTCGCGGTGGCGATCGCCGCATCGTCGACGGCCAGCGGCGTGCCGGTGATGTCCGGGCTGCCGATCGTCACGGCCAGCGTCGCGCTCTCCAGCTCGCCGCTGGTCGGATTGACCAACGTATAGGTGAAGGTGTCGACATGGCCGATCGCGGCGGCACTGGCATCGGGCGTGTAGGTGTAGCTGCCATTGGGATTGATGACGAGCGTGCCCCAGTCGCCGTGGATCGAGGTGCCGCCGGCGGCCACCGCGGTGGTGACGCCGTTCACGGTGACGCTCTGCACGACGGTCTGCGGGCTGACGATATCGACCGCGCCACCGGGCCCGGGGTCGGTGATCACATTGCCCGCGGCCGTGCTCGGCTGCACCGCGCCGACATGGGTATAGTCGCTGTTGACGCCCGTGACCGCGAGGCCGCCGAGCAGCCCCACGCCGGCGGCGCCATCGAAAGTGACGAAAGCGCGATATTCGCCCGGACCGAGCGTGTCGGTCGCGACGAGATTGCCGTTGAGCAGCGAGAGCTGGAGCAGCGAGCTGTTGCCGGGTCCGCTCACCGCGACCCAGTTGGTCCCGTCGAAGCGCTGGACCACCACGCTGTAGCCGCTCAGCACGCCGATCGCGAGCGTCGCGTCATAGGTAAAGCTCGCGGCAAGGGAATTGCCGGCGGCGACGGTGAACTGGACATTGGGAGTCGCCAGCACCTGCGCATCGAGATTGAGCAGGCCGAGCGAGACCAGGGCGAGATAGTTGGCCGTGCCCAGATTCTCGTTGGTCGTGACCGGCACGAGATCGATCGAAGCGCTGGCCGTGTTGTTGAACGCCTCGATGTCGAACGGTGCGATAAGGGGAACCGCGCCGGAGAGGTTGCCGGCATGATCGCGCAGCGTGACGCTGAGCGTCTCGCCCGCGGTCTGGGGATCGTTCAGCGAGACGGAGAAGCTGCCGTTCGCGGCGACCGTGCCGGTGCCGAGCAGCGTGCCTCCCGTATCGCGCACCTCGACGGAAGCGCCTGCTTCGCCCGTGCCGGTGACGACGGTGCCCGCGCCATTGATCGCCAGCCCGGCGGGCGGTGCGGGCGGAGTGATGTCGGGTGCGATCGCCACCGTGGCGGGGGAGAGGTTGCCGGCCGGATCGCTCTGAGTGACCGTCACCGTCTCGCCATTGGCCTGGGGCGTAGTGAGCGTGGCGGTGTAGCTGCCATTGCCGGCGACGATGGCGGTGCCGATTTCGGTACCGGCGCCGTTGAATATGTGCACGGTCGCGCCGGGCTCGCCGGTGCCGGTGACGGCGGTGCCATTGGCGTTCACCGTCGCGGCGGGCGCGGCGGGCGGCGTGAAGTCGGGCGCCAACGCCGAGGTGACCGGCGAGACATTGCCCGCGGCATCGGCCTGGGTGACGTGGAGTGTCTGGCCATTGCCCTCCGTGGTGGTCAGCGTGACGGCATAGGCGCCGTTCGCGGCGACCAGCGCGGTGCCGATGACGGTTCCGGATGGATCACGGACCGTGACGGTGGCGCCCGGCTCGCCCGTGCCGGTGACGACCGTGCCGTCGCCGCTGACCGTCGCGACCGGCGCGGCGGGCGGGGTGAGGTCGGGTGCGGTTGCCGTGATGCTCGGCGAGTGATTGCCCGCCGGATCGGTCTGGCTGAGCGTCAATACCTGCGCGTTGAGCTGGGGCGTGGTGAGCGTGGCGGTGTAGCTGCCATTGCCGGCGACGACGGCGGTGCCGATCTCGGTACCGGCGGCGTTGAATATGTGCACGGTCGCGCCGGGCTCGCCAGTGCCGGTGACGGCAGTGCCGTCGGCGGAGACGGTGCCGGTGGGCGCGAGCGGCGGCGTGAAGTCGGGCGCCAGCGCCGAGGTGGCGGGCGAGACGTTACCCGCCGCATCGGCCTGGGTGACCTGAAGCGTCTGGCCATTGCCCTCCGTGGTGGTCAGCGTGACGGCATAGGCGCCGTTCGCGGCGACCAGCGCGGTGCCGATCACGGTTCCGGATGGATCCCGGACGGTGACGGTGGCGCCCGGCTCGCCCGTGCCGGTGACGATCGTGCCGTCGCCGCTGACCGTCGCGACCGGGGCGGCGGGCGGGGTGAGGTCAGGCGCGGTTGCCGTGACGTTCGGCGAGGGATTGCCCGCCGGATCGGTCTGGCCGAGCGTCAGCACCTGTCCGTTGAGCTGGGGCGTGGTGAGCGTGGCGGTGTAGCTGCCATTGCCCGCGACGATGGCGGTGCCGATCTCGGTGCCGGCGGCGTTGAGCACATGCACGGTGGCGCCGGGCTCGCCGGTGCCGGTGACGGCGGTGCCGTCGGCGGAGACGGTGCCGGTGGGCGCGAGCGGCGGCGTGATGTCGGGGGCCGTCGCCGGCGTCGCGGGCGAGACGTTACCCGCCGGATCGGCCTGGGTGACCTGCAGATGCTGGCCGTTGAGCTGCGCGGTGGAAAGCGTGACGACATAGCTGCCATTGGCGGCGACCAGGGCAGTGCCGAGCGGCACGCCGCCCGCATCCCGCACCGTCACCGTTGCGCCAGGCTCGCCGGTGCCGGTCACGAGCGTGCCGGTCGCATCGACCGTGGCAGCCGGAGCGGCCGGCGGCGTGGTGTCGGGCGCGGTCGCCGTGACCGAGGGCGAGGCGTTGCCCGCCGGGTCCCTCTGGATCGCGGTGAGCGTCTCGCCATTGGTCTGCGGCGTCGCGAGCGTGGCGCTATAGGTGCCGCCGGGCGCGACGGTGGCGGTACCGAGGGGCGTGCCCGCGGCGTTGGTGATCGTGACGGTCGCGCCGGGCTCGCCGGTGCCGGTGACGGTGGCGCCGTCCGCCGACACGGTGGCGGTGGGCGCGGCGGGAGGCGTCGTATCCGGTGCCGTGACCGGCACGGCCGGCGAGACGTTCGCGGCAGCATCCGCCTGGGTGACGGACAACGCCTGGCCATTGGTCTGCGGCGTGCCGAGCACGACGGTATAGTTGCCATTGGCGCCGACGGTTGCCGTGCCGAGCACGGTGCCGCTCGCGTCGGCGACGCGCACGGTGGCACCCGGCTCGCCGGTGCCGGTGACGATCGTGCCGGTCGCATCGATCGCCGCGACCGGCGCGGCCGGCGGAGTCAGGTCGGGCGCGATTGCCGTGGCCGGCGGCGATACGTCGCCTTCCGCATCGGCCTGGGTGACGTGCAGCGTCTCGCCGTTCAGCTGGGGCGTGGTGAGTATCACCACATAGGTGCCGCCCGGCGTGACGGTCGCGGTGCCGATCACGGCGCCGTTGGGGCCGGTCACGCTCACCGTGGCGCCGGCCTGGCCGGTGCCGAACACGGTCGCGCCATCGGCCGCCACCGTTGCGGTGGGTGCCCCAGGGGAATCGTTCGGGACGAGGTCGGGGGCGACCGCACTCCCCTGGGGCGAGGCATTGCCGGCGGCGTCCGTCTGGACGAGGCCGAGCAATTGCCCGTTAGTCTGTGGCGGGACGAGCGTGGTGGTGAAGGTGCCATCCGAAGCAACGACGACGGTCCCGATGTGCAGGCCAGTCGGATCGGTGACGACCAGGGTCGCCCCCGCTTCGCCCGTGCCGGTTATCGAGGCGCCATCCGCCGCGACCGTCCCGACAGGTGCGGGCGGCGCGGTGAGATCGGGTGCGGTAAGCGACAAGGCCGGGGAGGCATTCCCCGCCGCATCCGTCTGCGTCACGCTCAGCACCTGGCTGTCGATCTGCGGCGTGGAGAGGACGACCGAGAAGGTTCCCGCCGCGCTCACCGTCGCTGTCCCGATCACCGCCGAGAAAGGGTCGCGTACCACGACCGTGGCTCCCGGCTCCCCCGTGCCCGAGACGACCGCGCCGGTGGCATCGAGAGTGGCGACCGGGGCCGCGGGAGGCGTGATGTCCGGCGCATTGGCGGTGCCGGGAGGCGAGACATTGCCCGCCGCATCGGCCTGGGTGGCGCTGACCGTGCCGCCATTGGCCTGGGGCGTGGTGAGGGTGATCGAGAAATGACCGTCGGCGGCGACCGGGCCGGTGCCGAGGACGGCGCCGGAGGCGCTGGTGACCGTGACCGTCGCGCCCGGCTCGCCCGTTCCTGTCGCGGTGGTGCCGTCGGCGCTGATCGCGAGAGCGGGGGCGGCGGGCGGCGTGATGTCCGGAGCCAGCGCCGGGGTTGGCGCCGAAAGGTTGCCGGCGGTGTCGGTCTGGGTGACCTCGAGCAGCTGGCCATTGGCCTGGGGCGTGGTCAGGATCACCGCATAGGCGCCATTGGCGGCGACCACGGCGGTGCCGATCGCCGTGCCGGAGGGATCGTGGACGATCACCGTCGCGCCGGCCTCGCCGGTGCCGGTGACGATCGTGCCATTGCCATTGACCGTGGCGGTGAGCCCGGTCGGCGCGGTGAGGTCCGGCGCCGTCGCATGCAGGTCGGGCGAGGGATTGCCCGCCGGATCGGTCTGGCGGACGGTCAGCACTTCGCCATTGGTCTGGGGAACGGACAGTGTGACCGAATAGCTGCCGTCGGCGGCCACGGTCGTGGTGCCGAGCACCGTGCCGGACGGGCTCCGCACGGTCAGGGTCGCGCCGGCCTCGCCGGTGCCGGTAACCGTCGTGCCGTCGGGCGAGATCGTGGCGGTGGGCAAGGCGGGCGGGGTCAGGTCGGGCGCGGTAGCCGGGACCGGCGTGGAGGCATTGCCTGCCGGATCGGCCTGGGTGACCTGGAGCAGCTGGCCATTGGTCTGCGGGGTGGTGAGAGTGACGCTGTAGCTGCCGTTCGCGGCGACTACCGCCGTGCCGATCGCCGTGCCCAAGGGATCGCGGACGGTGACGGTGGCGCCGGCCTCGCCGCTGCCGCTCACCACCGTGCCGAGGCCGTTCACTGCCGCGGTAAGGCCGATCGGCGCGGTGATGTCGGGCGCGTGCACGGCGACTTCGGGCGAGGCATTGCCCGCCGGATCGGCCTGGGAGACCTCGAGCAGCTGGCCATTGGCCTGGGGCGTGGTGAGGGTGACGCTGAAGCTGCCATTGGCGGCGACCAGGGCGGTGCCGAGCGGATTGCCGGCGGCGTCATGGACGCTCACCGTCGCGCCCGGCTCGCCGGTGCCGGTCACTGCCGTGCCGTCCGCCGACACGCTCGCCACGGGCGCGGCGGGAGCGGTGAGGTCGGGCGCGGTGACAGTCACCGGCGTGGAGACATTATGGGCGGCGTCCGCCTGGGTGACCTGGAGCAGCTGGCCGTTGGTCTGCGGGGTGGTGAGCGTTGCGCTATAGCTGCCATTGGCGGCCACGGTCGCGGTGCCGATCACCGTGCCGCCGGGATCGCGTACCGTTACGGTCGCGCCGGGCTCGCCGCTGCCGGTGACGACGGTGCCGCCGCCGCCGATTGCTGCCGTCAGGCCAAGCGGCGCGGTGATGTCGGGCGCGTGCACGGCTGTTTCGGGCGAGACATTGCCTGCCGGATCGGCCTGGGAGACCTCGAGCAGCTGGCCATTGGCCTGCGGCGTGGTGAGGGTGACGCTGAAGCTGCCATCGGCAGCGACCAGGGCGGTGCCGAGCGGATTGCCGGCGGCGTCATGGACGCTCACCGTCGCGCCCGGCTCGCCGGTGCCGGTCACCACCGTGCCGTCCGCCGACACGCTCGCCACGGGCGCGGCGGGAGCGGTGAGGTCGGGCGCGGTGACGGTCACCGGCGTGGAGACATTATGGGCGGCGTCCGCCTGGGTGACCTGGAGCAGCTGGCCATTGGTCTGCGGGGTGGTGAGGGTGACGCTGTAGCTGCCATCGGCGGCGACCACCGCCGTGCCGATCGCCATGCCCGAGGGATCACGGACGGTGACGGTGGCGCCGGGCTCGCCGCTGCCGGTGACAACGGTGCCGCCGCCGCCTATCGCCGCGGTGAGGCCAAGCGGCGCGGTGATGTCGGGCGCGTGCACGGCTGTTTCGGGCGAGACATTGCCCGCCGGATCGGCCTGGGAGACCTCGAGCAGCTGGCCATTGGCCTGCGGCGTGGTGAGGGTGACGCTGAAGCTGCCACCGGCAGCGACCAGGGCGGTGCCGAGCGGATTGCCGGCGGCGTCATGGACGCTCACCGTCGCGCCCGGCTCGCCGGTGCCGGTCACCACCGTGCCGTCCGCCGACACGCTCGCCACGGGCGCGGCGGGCGGGGTGATGTCCGGCGCGGTCAGGCTGACGGTCGGCGAATGGTTGCCGGCGCCATCGGTCTGCCCCACCGTCAGCGTTCCGCCATTGGCCTGGGGCGGGGCGAGCGGGACGAAATAGCTGCCATTGCCCGTGACCACGGCGGTGCCGATGGTCGCGCCGCCCGCGCCGGTGATGGTGACGGTGGCGCCAGGCTCGCCGGTGCCGGTGACCGAGGTGCCGTCCGCCGCGATCGTCGCGGTCGGCGCTGCGGGGGCGACGACGTCCGGCGTCGTCACGCTTGTGGCGGGCGAGACATTGCCGCTGGGATCCGTCTGGGTGACCGTCAGCGTGCCGCCGTCCGATACGCCCGGGGCCAGCGGCACCGTGTAGGTGCCGTTCGCGCCGACGACCGCGGTGCCCACCGCGGTGCCGGTATCGGGATCGCGCACGGTGACGGTAGCGCCGGGCTCGCCGGTGCCGGTCACTGCCGTGCCGTCCGGCGTGACGCTGGCCGTCGGTGCGGCGGGGGGCGAGAGATCGGGCGCGGTGACGATGGTGGGCGGCGAATGGTTGCCGGCCGGATCGGTCTGCACCACGGTCACCGGCTCGCCGTCGAACACGGCGGGCGGCAGCGATATCGAATAGCCGCCATCCGCATTGGCGACGGTGCCGCCCAGCGGCCTGCCATCGGCATCGGTCACCGTCACCGCCGCGCCGGGCTCGGCGCTTCCCGAGACGGTGAAGGTGTGCGGATCCATTATGGCGGTGGGCGCGCTGGGCGGAGTGATGTCGGGCGCCGCGAGATTGATGGGGTTCGATCCATTGCCCGCCGCATCGGTCTGCGCGATCGTGAGCGTCCCGCCATTGTTCTGCGGCGTGGTGAGCGTCACGGTGTAGCTGCCCTGCGCATTGACGACGGCGGTACCGATCACCGCGTCGCTGCCGTTGCGTACCGTCACGGTCGCCCCGGGCTCGCCGGTGCCGGTGACGATCGTCCCGTTGGGGTTTATCGCGCCGGTGGGCGCCGCCGGCGGGGTGGTGTCGGGCGCATGCGCCGTGGTGGAGGGCGAGACATTGCCGGCCGGATCGGTCTGGGTGACGGTGACCGTCTGGCCATTGTTCTGGGGCTGGGTGAGCGTCACGGTGTAGCTGCCGTTGCTGCCCACCGTGCCGCTGCCGAGCAGCGTGCCCGAGGGGTCGCGCACCTGCACGGTGGCGCCCGCCTCGCCCGTGCCGGTCACGCTGGCGCCATTGCCGCTCACCGTCGCGGTGGGGGCGCTGGGCGGAGTGGTGTCCACCGTGGCGGTGGAACCGCCGCCACGGCTCGATCCGCCACCGCCGCCCGCCAGCGCCGCCGCGCCCCCGGCCACGGCGACGCCCCCGAGCAGGACCGGAAGCAGCGCACCGCCTCCGCCGCCGGCGGCAGCCTCGGCCCCGGCCCCGATGAGGAGATCGTCGATCCCGTGCAGCGCCGCGAAGCGCGCCGGTCCCGACGCCGCCGTATTCGCCAGCCAGAGATGATCGCCTTCGCGAACGACGAGATCGCTCGCCGCCCCATTTGTCTGGACATAGAAATTGGAGACACGGATCGTCTCGCCATTGGCGAGATGCACGATCAGGTCGTTGCCTTGCCGCTCCAGGGCGGTGATCTGCGACCGGTCGATGTCGAGCCGAACCACGCTGGGGCTGGATAGATCGATGGAGTCCCCGGGAACATGGACAATATTACCCGTCGATTTATCGATCACATCGGCACGCATGACAGTCTCCTCCCAGAGAAATCCACGCAACTTCGCCGGAGCCGACTGGTTAACATTTGCGCAAGTATTTAGTTTAAATTTAGTAACCTGCGAAACATTGTTAGAAGGTCCGGTAAATCGCTGAAACCTTAAGGAGGCGATTTCGATGCAATGCTTCCGAAATCGGAATCAATCGATCTACTTGCTGGCAAAACTATCGCGTGGTCCCGATTGTTTGCGGGCGGTCGCCGGAACCTGATTGCTGATGGAATCCCGGCCAGGGACTCGGTGCTTTTCACTAGCCTTTCGGCCGCCGGAACGCGGGCGCGCCCGATGGGCACGGCGGTTCTGCGCCGGGGCCGGGGATAATTCTTGGCTAGCGGAAGATCTCGTCTTCAGCCGCGATGCCGTGTCTCGGCGAGATCGAGTTCGCGCGTCAGCTTGCGCGCAGTCTCGCTGCCGATCGCGCGCGCCCGGCCGAGTTCCAGCAGTCGCGCGCGCTCGGCCTGGATGCCGACGAGCCTGAGCTCGCTTGCCAGCCTTTCCTGCGCGCGTGCTTCGCCCGCCATGCCCTCGCCCAGGCCTTCGATGCGTTCGCGATAGAAGCCCATCACGCGCGCGCCGGCCGCAGCGTAGAGATCGGGATCGCCATGCGTCTCGCCAAGCGCGTGCTGGTGCCGCTCGACCGCGCGGATGGCGGCCTCGGCGGTGGCGACGCGTGCGGAATCCTCTTCCGCCTGCCGGGACGGCTCGGGGGGCAGGGTCAGCCCCTTGAGCAGGATCGGCAGCGCGATGCTGGCGATGACCAGCGACACGATGATCACGCCGGCCGCAAGGAAGATCGCCAGGTCGCGGGCGGGGAAGGGCGTGCCGTCCCGCAGCATCAGCGGCAGGGTGAGCACGCCGGCCAGGGTTATCGCGCCGCGCACGCCCGCGAACGACGTCGCCGCGACCAGTCGCCAATTGGGGCTCCGCATCGTCTCGGTACCTTCGCGCTTGCGCAGGATGGTCAGCCGCAACGAAGTCCACACCCAGGCGAAACGCAGCGCCGCCAGCCCGGCGACGATCGCCACGACATAGACCGCCAGCCACCAGGGCGAGGCATGGCCGGTCAGCAGCACGGTCTGCTTGGCGCCCGCGACGATGCCGGGCAACTGCTCGCCCAGCAGCACGAAGATCACGCCGTTGAGCGTGAACTGGAGCGTGTCCCATACCGAGTTCCGGCGCATGCGGGTGACTGCCATCGCCTGGCGCGAGATTTCGGCGAAAGTCATGGTCACGCCCGCCGCCACGGCAGCCAGGATGCCCGATGCGTGGAGATGCTCGGCGAGCAGATAGGAGCCGAACGGGATCAGCAGGCTGACGAGGATCTGCGAGCCGGTGTCCTCGCCCCAGCGGCGGGTCACCCAGGCCTTGGCGCGCGAGGCGGCGAGCGTGACCAGCACGCCGATCGCGAGCCCTGCGCCCGCCACCCAGAGGAAGGTCAGCGCCGCCTGGCCCGCGGAGAAGCTGCCCGTCAGCGCGGCGGCGACGGCGAAGCGCAGGCAGACCAGGCCCGAGGCATCGTTGAGCAGCGATTCGCCTTCCAGGATGTGCATCATGCGCTTCGGGATGGGCACGCGCGCGGCGATCGCCGACACGGCGATCGGATCAGTGGGCGAGATCACTGCCGCGAGCGCGAACGCCACCGCCAGGGGCATGGCGGGGATCATCCAGTTGATCAGCAGCCCCATGCCGATCACGGTCAGCAGCACCAGCCCGAGCGCCAGCTCGACCACGGTGGAGAGATCCTTGAACAACTCGTCCTTGGGGATGCGCCAGCCGTCGAAGAACAGCAGCGGCGGCAGGAACAGGAACATGAACAGCTCGGGATCGAGCTCGACGCGGTGCGAGGTGGACAGGCCGATCGCGGCGCCCAGCACGATCTGCACCAGCGGGGTCGGCACGCCGAACGGCAGCATGCGCGCGACCGCGCCGCTGACGACGACGGCGAGCAGGAGGAACAGGATGATCGAAACGGTTTCCACGGCTCTGCCTCGTTCTGCGCGGCCCGGCGGCCCCGCGGCTAGGTTGCATGTCCCGGCGCGGGCCGGAGATGGGGCGGGAATTCAGCTCGCGCTGGCGAGCCGATAGCCGACTCCGGGCTCGGTCGCGAGCAGCCGTGGATCGCTCGGGTCCTCCTCGATCTTCTGGCGGAGCAGGCCGATATAGACGCGCAGATACTGGCTGTCTGCGGTATCGCTGCCCCAGCCCACGGCGAGCAGCCGCTTGTGCGTCACCACCTGGCCGGCGCTGAGCGCCAGCGTCCGCAGCAGGTCATATTCCTTCGGCGACAGCTTCACCACATCTCCTCCCAGCGACACGCGGCGCGCCTGGAAATCGATCTCCAGCGGGCCGCTGCGATAGGTGGCGGGCGTGTTCTTCAGGCTGGAGCTGCGCCGGATCGCCGCGCGGATGCGGGCCATCAGCTCGCCGATTTCGAACGGCTTGTTCACATAGTCGTCGGCACCGTGATCGAGTGCGGCGATCTTCTCGGCTTCCTGATGGCGAGCGGAGATGACGATGATCGGCACCTGGCTCGTCGCGCGCAGGGCGCGGATGACGTCCTTGCCGTCGATATCGGGCAGGCCGAGGTCGAGCAGCACCACTTCGGGCTTGATGTCCTCGGCCATGCGCAGCGCCGGGACGCCGGCCGAGGCGACGGCGACGCTATAGCCTTCGGCACCGAGCACCGGTTCGAGCACCGCGATCAGCGCAGGCTCGTCGTCGACGAGGAGGATGTTGGTCATGCTTGCATAGCCTCGGCGAGCGGAAGTCGGATGGTGATGCGGGTGCCGCGGTCGTCCAGCCCGGGGATGGTCGCGTGGATGGTGCCGCCCAGCGCCTCCACGAACCCCTTGGCGATCGCCAGCCCCAGGCCGCTGCCGCGCCCGGTCGCGTCGGGCCTGCCGGCGCGGTAGAAACGTTCGAACACCCGCTGGAGCGCATGCTCCGGTATGCCCTGGCCGCTGTCCGCTATGTCGATCCGGCAGGCGCCGTCCTCGGCGGATATGGCGATTTCCACTCGGGCGCCCTCGTCACTGTAGAGGATCGCATTGTCGAGGATGTTGAGCAGCACCAGTTCGAAAAGAGCGGGATTGGCGGCGACCGGCAGGTCGGGGTCCGGCGCGTGCAGCGTCACTTGCCGCCCGCCCGCACGGGGCCGGATCCGGTGCAGGGCCGCGCCGGCCATTTCGGCGGCGCCCAGGATCTGGAGCGGCTGGGCGAGGCCGCCCGCTTCCATCCGGCTCATCTCGAGCAGATTGGCCGTGTAGCGATTGAGGCGCTCGCACTCGTCGACCACGCCGCGCAGCAGGCGTGCGGAGGTTTCCGCGTCGAGCTTCTCGCCATAGGCGATCAGGCTCGACGCCGACGCGCTGATCGCGGTGAGCGGCGTGCGGAAATCATGGCTGACCGAAGCGAGCAGCGCGCTCTTCAGCTTCTCGGCCCGGGCAACGGCGCTGCGCTCGGTGATCTGCTCGGACAAGGCGGCGCGCTCAAGCGCCAGGGCGACCATGTTGGCGACCGCATCGATAAAGGCCGGCTCGACCTTTCCCGGCCGCAGCGGCTCGAGCACGAGCACGGTGAGCGGCGCATTGGCGAGTTCGAGGCGCCTGCCGATCAGCAGGCTGTCCGCGGGAGGCCCGGGCTGGTGCGCGATCTCGGCCGCGAAGGCGTGCCAGCTCGCCGCGCAGGGCATTGCCGAGAGGCAGTGCAGCGCTTCGTCATCGGCCCGGAACAGCGTCGCCCGCGCGCCCAGGATCCGGTGCACCGCCCGCTCGACGGTGACGACGACATCGGCAGGGCGCGCCGCGGACTGGAGTTCCTGGCTCAGCGCCAGCAGGCTGTTGAGCTGGAGATTGCTCGATCGGGCAGCCTGGGCATGGTCCTTCAGCTGCCCGGCGAGTACGCCGGAAACCAGGGCGCACAGGTTGAACACGACGAGCGGCGCAAGATCGCCGCCCGTGACGATCCGGAAGGTGAGGGCCGGCTCGGTCAGGTAGAAATTGTAGATCAGAAAGGCGGCGAGCGCGGCGATCAGCGCCGCGGCGAGGCCGCTCAGCGCGCCGGCAACCGTGATGCCGAGCACGAACACCAGCGCCGCGGCGACTTCGCCGAGCGGATGGACGGCGAACGCCGCTATCACGGACAGGGTGAGGACGATCGCGGTGCGGAACAGGCCGGCGCGATCGAGATGCAGCCGCGCCGTCAGGAAGCCGATGAGGGGATTTGGACGTCCGGTCGTCATCGAGCTCCTGATACCCGCGAAGGGTTGGTCCGGGCGGCGGGCCGGGGCCGGGAGCCCATTGTGCCCGCCGCCACGGTGGGAACGCGCGCCTCTCTTGGGGGGAGGCTTGCATGAGGGGGTGCAATAGCGCGCTCTCGCCGAATGCCTATGGCGGCGGCCGATCCCGGTCCATGCATAAAAAACCTATAGTAACGCCCGCGGGTCAAGCTTCTCTAGGGATGTTTCCGAAACATTTCTTGGAGAAGTTATGCGTAGGGAATTCGTGCTGGCGGTGATGATGGGTGCGGTGGCCCTTGGCGGCTGCGCCAAGCGAGCGCACCCCGGCAACGCGTCGGACGGATCCAGCGCGGTTGGCGGTGGCGAGCCCCATGTCGAGAATGGCGAGGATCCGGCGCTGGCGCGGCTGCAGGCGGATCTGGTGGCCAGCGCGGGCAGCGATCGCGTCTTCTTCACCTTCGATGCCTTCAGCCTCTCCCCCGAAGCGCGCGCTACGCTGACGCGCCAGGCGCAGTGGCTGCGCCAGCATCCGCGCGTGGGCTTCCTGGTCGAGGGCCATGCCGACGAGCGCGGCACCCGCGAGTACAATCTGGCGCTGGGCGATCGCCGCGCGCGGGCGGCGGCCGACTTCCTGGCGCTGCAGGGAATCGCGCCGAACCGGATCACGACCATTTCCTATGGCAAGGAACGGCCCGAGGCGCTGGGCTCCGACGAAGCCTCGCACGCCCAGAATCGGCGTGCCGTGTCAGTCGTCATTCATCTGCCGTAAGGAATATGGGGCCGCCCGGGGGAACGTCATCGTTCCGCGGGCGATCCATGTTATCTGACTGTCCAAGATGAAGATGTCACTGGTCAACCCTAGCAGCGCCGGCACGTCCGCCTCCCGGGCCGGGCGCCACGCCCTGGTCCGCTCGATGGGGCCGTCCGATTCGTCCGCGTGCGAGCCGGGCGCGACGCGTCCTGCCAATGACGCCATGCCCGCCGCCGGCATGCGGATCGCGCTCTTCTCGGGCAACTATAATTGCGTGCGCGACGGCGCCAATCGCGCGCTCAACCGGCTCGTCGATCACCTGCTCGCGCGCGGCGCCGCCGTGCGGGTCTATTCGCCGACGATCGCCGATCCGGCCTTCGCGCCGGCGGGGGATCTCGTGTCGGTCCCGTCGGTGCCGATTCCCGGGCGCAGCGAGTTCCGGGTGGCGCTCGGCCTGCCGGCGTCGGTGCGCGCGGATGTCGAGCGCTTCGCGCCGAACATCGTGCACGTGTCCGCGCCCGACCTGCTCGGCACCGGCGCGCAGAAGCTGGCGCGCCGGCTCGGCGTGCCGGTGGTGGCCAGCCTGCACACCCGGTTCGAGACCTATTTCGACTATTATGGCCTGGGCGTCCTGCGGCGCTGGGGCGAGCGCCGGCTGCAGCGCTTCTATCGCGCGAGCGACCGCGTCCTGGCGCCGAACGCCGCCTCGGCCGATAGCCTGGTGGCAATGGGCGTGGCGGACGAGGACATCGCCATCTGGGGTCGCGGCGTCGATCCCGCGGCCTTCTCGCCGGCATTGCGCGACCTGAACTGGCGGCGCGGCCTGGGATATCGCGACGACGAGATCGTGCCGATCTTCTTCGGCCGGCTGGTCATCGAGAAGGGGATCGCCACCTTCGCCGATACCATCCAGGCGCTGCGCGATCGCGGCTATCCGCTCCGCCCGCTGATCGTCGGCGCGGGGCCGGCCGAGGCGCGATTCCGGGCCATGCTGCCCGAAGCGGTTTTTGCCGGCCATCTCGACGGCCCCGCGCTGGGCCGCGCGGTGGCGAGCGCCGACATCCTGATCAACCCGAGCATGACCGAGGCCTTTGGCAATGTGAACCTGGAGGCGATGGCTTCCGGCCTCGCGGTCGTCAGTGCCGATGCCGGCAGCGCCCGCGCGCTCATCGCTTCCGGCAAGTCCGGCCTGCTGACGGCGCCCGAGGCGGGCCGCCTTGCCGATGCCGTGGCGCAGCTCGTCGAGCGCCCGGACCTCCGCTTCGCGATGGCTGCCGCCGCCCATGCCGAGGCGCGGGGCTATCGCTGGTCCGAGATCCTGGACAATGTGGTCGCCAGCTATGCCGATCTGCTCGGCACCCGTCGCCGGGCAAGCGCCGCCGCTTAGGGTCACGACTCAATCAGCAAGCCGCGTCACCCCCGCTTTCGCGGGGATGACGGTTGAAGGAACATAAGTTCCCAACTGGGTTAAGAACCCAGGCAAGTATTTGATTTTCCGCCGTCGCCCCGGCCTTGAGCCGGGGTCCCGCTGCCTTACGGACGGAAGTAGAAGCGGGATCCCGGCTCAAGACCGGGATGACGAAAGAAGAAGATGAGTCCCCAATCCAGGCGATGCCTTCGCCGCCCGCCGGTCATCGGGTCAGTTCGATTTCGCCGTGCCTTCCCAGGCGGGGGTGGGCTTGCGATAGTCGAGCGCCGGTGCCCGCTTGCCCAGCAACGCGTCATAGCGGAACGCCGGGCCGCGCGCCTTGTCGAGCTCGGCCTTCGCCGCCGCCAGCGTCTCGGGGCTCAGGAACAGGTCCGCCGCCGTCAGCGCGATCGTCTTGGCTGCGACCGCCGCGCCCTTGATTCCGATCGACGAGCCCGATGCCGCCACGGCCTGCCAGCTGTGCGCGGGCGTGCCGGGAACCCAGGTGGCGGCGTTGAGGCCGATCGTCGGCACCGTCCAGCTGATGTCGGACACGTCGGTCGAGCCGCCGCCGTCCGGACCGCGCTCGCGCGAGCTGGTCTGCTGCACCGAATCCAGCGGCTTCTGCGTCGGCAGCGTCTTCTGCAGCTCAGTCGCCCAGGCGATCTCCTGCGGCGTCCACTGCTCGCCGCCCACCGCGTCGAGGTTGCGGGTCATCACCTTGGCAAGGGTCTCGCTCGCGAGCATCGAATAGACGCCGCCGGTGATCTCGTTATCGACCGTGGTGCCCGTCGCCATTGCCGAGCCCTCGGCCGCCTTCACCACGCGGGCCCACACGTCGCGCACGATCGCGGGATCGACGTTGCGGACATAATAATAGCTCTCGGCGAAATCGGGCACGACGTTCGGTGCCTCGCCGCCTGCGGTGATGATGTTGTGGATGCGCGTCGAGGACGGGATGTGCTCGCGCATGAAGTTCACGGCGACGTCCATCACCTCGACGCCGTCGAGCGCCGAACGCCCCTTGTCGGGCGATGCCGCCGCATGGGCGCTGATGCCGTGGAAGCGGAACTTGCCGGAGATATTGGCCATGCTCTTGCCGGTCGAGACGCCATTGGCGTCGCCCGGATGCCAGTGGAGCACCGCCGAGACGTCGTCGAACAGGCCGGCGCGGACGAGATAGACCTTGCCCGAGCCGCCTTCCTCGGCGGGCGAGCCATAGACGCGCAGCTCGCCCTGCACCTTGTTGGCGATCATCCATTCCCTGATCGCGACGGCCGCCTCGACGCTCGCCGCGCCGAACAGGTTATGGCCGCAGCCATGGCCGGCCGCTTTGCCGGGGATCGCCGTCTTGGTCGGCGCGGTGGTCTGGGCGAGGCCGGGCAGGGCGTCATATTCGGCGAGGATGCCGATGACCGGGCCCGAGCCCTGCTTGAAGCTGGCGACGAAGGCGGTCGGCATGCCGGCGACGCCGGGGGTCACGGTGAAACCTGCCTTCTTCAGCCGCGCCTGGAGGAGCGCGGAGGACTTGTTCTCCTGATAGCCGACTTCGGACCAGCCCCAGATCGTCCTGGCGGTGCTCTCCAGGTCGGGCGCATGTTTGTCGATCGCGGCGAGCATGGCGCTGCGCTGCGCTTCGGGGACGCCCTGCGCATGGGCCGAAAGCGGCGCGAGCGCGGCGGCGAGCAGCAGCGCGGTCTTGATCGTCATCTCGTGCACTCTCCTATATTCTACTTGGCGCCGACGGCCGCGGCATCGGGGCGGCGCGTGTCCGCCGATCCCAGGAACCTGTCACCCTCGACCATGATCGACTGGACCGAGCCCATGGTGTTCGACGCCCGCACCTTGTGCCCCTTCGCCTCGAGCAGGGGAATGATGTCCGGCGAGAAACCCTCTTCCAGCTCGAGCGGACCGTCGCCGCCCGACTGGTTGATCCGCGGGCGCTCGGCGGCCTCGGCGACGTTCAGGCGGTGATCGATCACGTTGGAGAGCATCTGCACCATCGTCGCGATGATATAGCCGCCGCCGGGCGTGCCCGTGACCAGCCAGGGCCTGTCGTTCTTGAACACGATCATCGGCGTGATCGTCGAGCCGACGCGCTTGCCGGGGACCGGCTGGGTGGCCTTCCACTCCTCGCCGCGGCGGCCCCAGGCGAGGTTGCCGAGCGAGTTGTTGAGCAGGATGCCCGTGCCCGGCGCCACGACGTGCGCGCCGTAGGAGGCGGAGAGGGTGTAGGTGTTGCTCACCGCATTGCCCGCCGCGTCCACGACCGAGAAGTGCGTCGTGTCCTTGCTTTCGAACGGATAGGGATTGCCGTCGGGCAGGGTCCTGGCGTCGAGCGAACCATCGGCGCGGATCAGCTTCGCGCGCTCGGCCGCATATTCCTTGCTGGCAAGGCCCTTTGCCGGGCTCCGCCAGTCCGGCCCGCCGCCGACCAGCCGGCGGTCCGACCAGACGATCTTCAGCGTCTCGGCCAGCAGGTGGAGATTGGCGACGCTGCCCCAGCGCTGCTCGCGCACCGGGAAGCGCTCGAGGATGTTCATCGCCTCGGCGACGCTCACGCCCGAGGCGGTGGGCGGCATATAGGCGATCGGCATGCCCCGGTAGCTCGACCAGATCGGCTCGGAGATCACCGGCTGGTAATCGGCCAAGTCCTTCGCGTCGATCACGCCGCCGCCGGCCTTCATGCCCGCGGCGATCTTCTGGGCGATGGCGCCGGCGTAGAAGCCGTCACGGCCCCTGGCGGCGATGACCTGCAGCGTCGCCGCCAGGTCGGGCTGCTTCCAGCGCTCGCCGGGGGCATAGGCGCTGCCGTCCGGCTTGAAGAAGACAGCGAGCGCGGCGGGGTCGTCGTGCATCGCCTTCTTCTGCTCGGCATTGGCCTGGGCTTCGTCGTCCGACAGGATCACGCCGTCCCGCGCCATGGCGATGGCGGGGGCGATCAGCGTGCCCCAGGGCAGCGCGCCGAAGCGCTTGTGCGCTTCCCACAGGCCGGCGACCGTGCCGGGGATGGCGACGCCCTTCATCGAATAGCTCTTGGCGGGATCCATCCGGCCGTTGGCGCCGAGCAGCAGGTCCGGCGTCGTGTTGCGCGACGCCTGGCCATAATAGTCGATCGCGATCGTCCGGGCGGGCTTGCCGTCCTTCGCCGCCATGTGGATCAGCATATAGCCGCCGCCGCCGACATTGCCGGCACGCGGCAGCGTCACCGCCAGCGCGAAGGCAGTGGCGATCGCGGCGTCGACCGCGTTGCCGCCCTTGCGCAGGATCGCCGCGCCCACTTCCGCCGCGATCCTGTTCTGGCTCACGACCATGCCGCCGCGCCCGATCGCGGGCTTGTGGATCTGGTCATAGGCGACGATGTCGCCACCGGAGACGCGCTGCGTGGCGGGCGCCTCCGGTGCTTCCTGGGCGAAGGCCGGTGCCGCGAGCGACGCCAGCGCCAGGGCGAGCGCGATCCGCATCAGAAGCTCGCCCGCATATTGGCATACCAGTAGCGGCCATAGGGGGTGTAGAGCGAGCCCAGGAAGCCGTTCGAGCTGAGCGGCGGCGACTCGTTGGTGAGGTTGCGCACGCCGATGCGCAGGCGATAGCGGCCGCCATTGTCGCGCTTGCCGACAGTGATCTGGCCATAGAGGTTGAAGGTCATCCGGTCCTCGATCAGCCAGGCGGCGCCGGCCGAATCGAGCAGGTTCGTATCGAGGACGTCGCTGGTATATTGGGTGAAGCCGCCGATCTGGAACGGCCCCTTCTCCCAGGTGATCGATCCCGTGACCTTCCAGCGCGGCTTGCCGTTCTGGCGGACCAGGTCGCCCGCATCGGCGATGTTGGTGCCCGCGTTGATCGTTCCCGCGGCGCGCGCGGCGATCAGGTTCTGGATCGGCGGTGAGGGCTCGAGGAAGAACTTGTCGAGATAGGCGGCGTTCGCGTTCAGGCTGATCCTGCCGGCACCGAAATCGGGCAGGCGCCAGTTGAAGCCGAGATCGACGCCTGCGGCTTCCTGCGGCAGCAGGTTGACGTACTTGTCGTTGACGTAGAGCACGCGGCCGACCGGCGCCAGGCCCGTGCCGGCGAACAGCGCGGTGTCCTCCGCCGTCGGCGCGGCGCGGATGACATTGGGGTCGCTCGAGCCCTGCACGCGCAGCAGATAGTCGTTGATCAGCGCATTGCCCTCGCCGAACAGGCCGACAATGCCCTTCTGGCTGACATGCCAGTAATCGGCGGTGAAGGTCATCCGGCCGACCGTGGCATCGAGGAAGTGCGGCTCGAGCACCACGCCGACGGTCCAGGTCTTGGACTGTTCCGGCTTCAGGTCGGGATTGCCCGAGCGCCGCGCGGTGGTGGCGAAGCCCTGCGAGCAATTTGCGAAGCTGCTGATGCGGAGCGGATTGGGCGTGACGCCGTCCGGCAGGAACGCCGGCTGGCGCAGCTGCGCCTCGCAGCGAACCCAGTCGGTGCGGGTGTTCGAGCGGGTGACCATCGTCGCGTTGATCTGCTCGAGGTTCGGCGCCTTGAAGCCCTCGGCATAGGAACCGCGCAGGCGCAGGCCGCGCACGATGTCCCAGGCGGCGGCGATCTTCGGCTTGGCGACCGAGCCGACGTCCGAATAATGTTCGAAGCGGCCGGCGAGCTGGAGCTCGATGTTGCGGACCAGCGGGATGTGCATGTCCGGCGAGACCACCGGCACCGCCAGCTCGAGATAGGCCGCGGCGACGGTGCGCCGGCCGCTGGTGTCGGGCGAGGGGCTGGTGCCGACCAGGTCCGAACCGTTGACCGCGCCGGTGATCGAATCGGTGAACTGGATCGTCCCGTCGACGCGCGGGTCGCGGTCGTCGCGCTGGGTCTCGCGGCGTACCTCGCCACCGATCGCGAGGCCGACATTGCCGCCGGGCAGGCGGATCAGGTCGGTCGTCGAGCCCTTGATGTCCCACATCGCCAGCGTCGACGTGCTGACGCGCGTGGTCTTGATCCGGATCGCGTTGATCGCGGCGAGGCTGCTCGGCGTGTTGTCGGCGCCGCTCGGCGGGGTGAGGCCGCTGCCGTTGAACGGGTTATAGGCGTCCGGCGTGGTCAGGTTGATCTGGCGCTGGAGCAGCGTCTGGCTGATGCCGTCGGAGGTGTCGCGCACCCGCGCTTCCGAATAGAGCGCGGCGCTCTCCCATTCCAAGCCGAGCGCCTTGAACCGCAGGCCGCCGAGCAGGCGATACTGGGTGTTGAGCACGTTGACATGATTGGGGCCGACATCGGCGAAATTGTAGCTCGACAGCGTGATTGCCTGGCCGGTCGCCGCGGCGTTGATGCCGGGCAGGCGGTTCGGGCTGCCGACCGGGCCGAACGGGTTGTAATAGGCGTTGGCCGCGATCGTCAGCGGGCCCGAGGATAGGGTGCCGCTCGATGCCTGGATGCTGTTGCTCTGGCCGTTGTAATAGCCGGCCTCGCCGAACAGCTCCACGCCGCCGCCCAGCTCGTAATGGCCGTTCAGGAACAGGTTGATGCGGCGGATATTGGGCGTGACGTTGGTGTTGAAGGCGAGCGGCGCGTCGAAGCGCAGCTCGCGGATGCCCGCCGCCGAGCTGGTGCCGGTGGCGACGCAGTTGGTGCCGCCGATGAGGCCGGCGCCGCCGGCCGGGCAGCCGGTGAAGCTGGTCGGCTGGATGTGGAACTGGCCCGAGGTGTTGGTCAGCGCGGTCGTGCCCTGGCGGACCACCACATTGCCCACCGTCTGGAACGAGCCCCAGGGCGTGATCGTCGAGCGGCCGTCGAGCGAGGTCGCCCCTTCGAAGCGCGTGCCGACGAAGAGCGGACGGTTGTCGTTCGAGCGGGTATAGTCGAAGTCGCTCGCGAGCACGCCGTCGCGCTTGTCATAGCTGGCGAACAGCGTGATGTTGCCGCGATCGCCGAGATTGCGGCCGGCGAGCAGATGGGTGTTGGTCTCGAACAGGTGCGAACCTTCGCCCCAGCCGACCTGGCCCTCCAGCTCCACGCCGTGATAATCGGTCTTGAGCACGGTGTTGACCACGCCGGCCACGGCGTCCGAGCCATAGATCGCGGCGGCGCCGTCGCGCAGCACTTCCATGCGCTCCAGCCCGAAGACGGGGATGGCGTTGGTGTTGACGGTCAGCACCGGCACCAGATTGTCGTCGGCGCGGCTGGTCGGGTGATTGACCACGCGGCGGCCGTTCAGCAGCACCAGCGTGTTGCCGACGCCGAGGTTGCGCAGGTTGATCGAGCCGACATCGCCGCGCGCCGAGTTGGAGCTGTTCGGCAGATAGGAGCTGTTGAAGCTCACATCGCCGAGCTGCGGGATCGAGCGGAACAGCTCGTCGCCCGACGTCGCGCCGGTGGCGCCGATCTGGGCTTCGTCGACCACGGTGACGGGAAGCGCGGCAGTCACCTTGCTGCCGCGGATCTGCGAGCCAACCACGACGATCTCGGGCGGCGGCGCCTCGTCGCCGTTCACGGCCTGCTCGACGCTGGCGGTCTCGGCCGCGGCCTGCTGGTCGCCGGTCGGCGCGGGAGCGGGGCTGTCCTGGTAGAGCGCGACCGGGCGGGTCGTCGGCTGGGCCTCGCCGCGCGGCATCACGCGCACGCTGTTCGGGCCGGTGAAGCGATAGGTGTAGCGGCTGTTGGCGAGCAGCAGCTCGAGCGCGTCGCGGATGGTGTAGCGCCCCTCGAGCCGGGGCGCCTTGATCCGGGCGATCGCGGGATCGGTGAAGACCAGCTGGACGCCGGTCTGCTGGGCGACCTGCATCAGCGCGCTGTCGAGGGTTCCGCCCGAGAAATGGATTTCGTGGCGCACGGCCTCGCGTGCCTGCGCGGCGGCGGGAACGGCGACGAAAGCGGCAACGGTAGCGAGAAGCAGTTGGCGTGTGTTCATGGTTATCGACCCCCCTGAATCGATGCCTGGACGCGGCAATCATGGTTTATGACGCTGGGGCTCCCCGCACGCGAACCAAAGTGGACCAAATTTTTTTCGGGTGTTGCGTCCTTGCAAGGTTCGCCTTTGCCGTAACCGCGCGTCATGGCAGGAGGAATATGCGCTGGTGCGCGACAGGGAGATGCGGGCTTGGCCGCCGGACGACCAGAAATGCAGGCGGCGGAGGCGGACGACAGCGCGTTCGACGCCTATCGTGCGGCGCTGCGCGCGTTCGTCGCGCGCCGGGTCGACGATGCGTCCGAAGTCGAGGACCTGGTGCAGGAAGCCTGTGCGCGGCTTGTCGCGAGCGCGCGCGAGCGGACCGTCGATGAGCCCCAGGCCTATCTCTTCCGCATCGCCGCCAATCTGATCGCCGATCGCCATCGCCGGGTGCTGCCGGTCGTGCCGCTCGGCCCCGAAATCCACCCGCCGGTGCGGCCCGCGCAGGAGGACCGGCGCCGCGTCGCCGATCTCCAGACCGCGCTCGAGGCCGCGCTGGAGGAGCTGTCGCCCCGGTGCCGGGAAGTGTTCGTGATGCGCCGCTTCGACGAGCGCGGCACCGGCGAGATCGCCCGCGAGCTCGGCATCTCCCCGCGCATGGTGCAGAAGCACCTCAATCACGCGGTCGCGCATCTCTACGACCGGCTCGCGCATCTGATGGAGCGCGGGGCATGAGCGAACGCAATCTCGGCAAGCGCGCGCCCGCGGTGTTCGAGGCTTTCCTGGACGGGCGGGACGGCGATCTCCATCCGGCGGACCGGGCCGAGGCGGCGGCCTTCTGGAACTGGCTGGGCGAGTTCGAGCGCCCGGGTGCGGCGCCGGTGCGGCAGCGCCCCGCCTGGCTGGGCCGGGCGGCGGCGGGGATCGCCGCGCTGGCGGTGGTCGGCGGCACCCTCTGGCTGTCGCAGCCCCGGCCGACGCGCGAGGCGGTGCAGAGCGTCGCGACGGGCCATGCCGAGCGCCGCCGGATCGCGTTCAGCGACGGATCGGTGGTGACCCTGGCGGCGGACAGCCGAGTCGACGTCGCCTATGCGCCGCGCGAGCGCCGGCTGCGGCTGGTGGCCGGCGAGGCGCTGTTCAAGGTCGCGCATGACAAGAGCCGGCCCTTCGTCGTCGAGACCCGGCACGGCGAGGTCGTGGCCGTCGGCACGATGTTCGACGTGAGCGTGGGCAAGCGCGAGGCCAAGGTAACCGTGGTCGAGGGAGTGGTGCGCGTCGCTCTGTCCGAGCCCGGGCGGCCGGGCACCGCGGAACCCATCGAGAAGCTGGCGCACAAGGGCGAGCGCCTGTCGTTCGGCATCGCCAAGGGCACGGGCGGCGACACGGGCTTCATCCGGCAGGCGGCGGATATCGATGCCGACAGCGCCGTCGCCTGGACGCGCGGGCGACTGGTTTTCCGGGGCGAGCCGCTGAGCGAGGTCATCGACGAAGTGAACCGCTATGCGAAGGACCGCCTGGTTCTGACCGATCCGCGTGCCGCGTCGGTACGCGTCTACGGCATGGTCAACCAAGGGGATACGGCTGCGATCCGCGACCTCATCGCCAATCCGGGCGCGGTCGCGGTGGAATCCCGCGAGCGCTGAGCGGCCGTCAGCGCTGGAGCTTGGTCGCCAGGATGACCGAGGAAGTGGTGCGCTCCACCCCTTCCATTGCTCCGATCGCGTCGAGCAGGTCGTTCAGGCGGTTGACGTGCGGGGCCTCGACCACGGCGATCAGGTCGTACTCGCCGGAGATCGCGTAGAGCCCCGCCACCGCGGGCATCATCATCAGCTGGTCGATGGTCGCCTGGGTGGCCTTGGGATAGAGCTTGACCATCACATGAGCGCGGATGAGGCTACGGTCATAGTCCTCGCCCAGGCGCACCGTGTATCCGACGATCGTGCCCTGCCGCTCGAGCCGCTCGATGCTGCTGTAGATCGCGGTGCGGGAAACCCCCAGCACCGCGGCCAGTTCGGAGACGTTGCGCCGGGCGTCCTCGCGCAGCAGCGCGAGGATCTGGGGATCGATCTCTTCGGAGCGCAGCGTCATTTCGGCCCCGGCGCCCCGATCAGCCTGCCGCCGGCAACGCGCGCGACGCCGCCAAAGGCAGGGCGGGTGACGCGGAGCGTGCCCAGGTCGATCCCGCCATCGGGCGCGATGCCGGTGATCCGCACGCCTTCCCAGTCCAGCGGCCTGCCCGGGCGCAGGCGCGCGACGCCGCGGGGCTGGACCAGCCAGGCATGGCCGCCCGGCGGGGCGTGGAGCTTCGCGCTGCCGTCCGCCTCGACGCAGAGTGCCGCGCCTTCGTCCACGCCGAGCCCGATCGCCCGCGGATCGCGCAGCCGCGCCTTGGCGACGAACGCCACGAGCCGACCGAGCCGGTCGCGCCTGGCGAAATGCGTGTCGGTGACGATATGGGCGAGGCGCGGCATGTGGAGGAAGCCGGTGACCAGCGTCACCGCCGGCCCGCCGGGATCGGCGAGCGCGGCGGGGCTGTCGATGCTGCCGCCGTCCATCGCGCCATAGGCGGTGCCGCCCAGGATCGCGAGCCCCGCGCTGGTGCCGCCGATCGGCCGCCCCTGGCGGACATGCGCGTCGAGCGCGCGGGCGACCGGCGTGTCCTTCCAGTAGCGGACGTAGTTGGCCTGGTCGCCGCCCGCGATGAAGATCCCGTCGGCACGGGCCAGGATGTCGAGCACGCGCGCGTCGGTCGCCGCCGCCCGGCTGTGGAAGACGATCGTCTGGACCGAGGCCACGCCGCCGACCTGGCTGTAGATTTCCTCCCCCGCCTGGCCCTCGCCCGAGGCGCGCAGCACGACGATATGGCCGTGCCCGGCCCGCTCGGCGAACCAGCGAAAGGCGCCATAATCCCAGTCCCCGCCGCCGACGAGCATCAGCGCCGGAGCGGTCGGGCCGCTCCGCGCGGCGGCAAGATTGCCGATCGCGTAATAGCTGTAGCTTTCACCCGGCCGGGCGGATGCCGCCGCCGGCGCGAGCAGGGCCAGCACGGCCAGGGCAAGGCGCACCAGGGCAAGGCGCAATAGTGTCTTCACGGCCATAGTCCTTTGCAATTCGTTCGTATGGCATAGCCAAACTGCATTTTTATTGTTTCATTTTGATCGCTCTCGTTATCAATATGTCACAAACGCATCAGGGGGTCGATATATGCGATACATGAAGTTCGTGGCGGTGGCGCTGGCGGGGACCAGCATGGTCGCGCTCCCGGTCGCGGCGCTGGCGCAGGCGGCGGGCGAGCAGACCGTGCCGGCGACGGGCCAGGAAGCGGGCGAGGGCGAGGGCCAGATCACGGTGCTCGGCTCGCGCATCCCGCGCATCCAGGGCGAGGGCCCGGCGCCGGTGACGACGATCACCGCCGAGGACATCCTGCGCAGCGGCTATCAGAGCGTGCCCGACGTGCTGCGCGCGATCACCCAGAATGGCGGCGAGACGCAGAGCCAGCAGAGCTTCTCGGGCGCGGACTTCACGCCCGGCGCGCAGCAGGTCGATCTGCGCGGGCTCGGCCCCAACCATACGCTGGTGCTGGTCAATGGCCGCCGCATCGCCGATTTTCCGCTGCCTTTCAAAGGCAACGGCAATTTCACCGACATCTCGAACATTCCGGTCGGGCTGATCGAGCGCGTCGAGATCCTCAGCGGCAGCGCCTCGGCGATCTATGGTTCCGACGCCATCTCGGGCGTGGTCAACTTCCAGCTGAAGTCCAAGCCCGACGGCACCCGCATCGACTATCGCTACGGGGCGACCGAGCATGGCGGGGGATCGTCGCAGCGGCTGAGCCTCACCACCGGCTGGGACACGGGCGGCTTTCACGGCGTGGTCGGCCTCGAGCTGCTCGACCAGCGGCCGCTATGGCAATATCAGCGCAAGCTGCAGGATTCGACCGCAGACGATCCCACCGGGGCGCCGCTGGCCCGTCGCACCTTCCTGCGCGCCGACGAATATCTCTATTACATCAACCCCGGCAAGGCGACGTGCGACCGGCTGTCGTCGCTCAACCGCGGCACCACTTATTATGCCGCGCGGCCGCGGCGCGACACCATTTCGGGCGACGGCTATTTCTGCGGCAGCAACGCGTCGGTCGCCTACGGCACGATGATCTCGAAGCGGCAATCGGCCAGCGGCTTCGGCACCATGGGCTATACGCTGAGCGATCGTGCCGAGCTGTTCCTCGATTTCCAGGCCAGCTATTCCCACCTCAAGCTGTTCCGCGACGTGCTGTCCTGGTCCTATGTCGCGCCGGACGGGAACGAGGAGGGCACCTTCTACAATCCCAATTACCTGGCGCCCGGCGATACCGACAGCGGCGACCAGCTCGACAACTGGACGCGCCAGTTCACGCCCGAGGAGATGGGCGGGTTCGATGTGGGCATGACCCGCAACCGCTCGTTCAGCTACAATGTCACGCCGGGCATCAAGGGCAGCTTCGGCGGCACGTGGAACTATGAGTTCAGCCTCAACCACGCCGAGTACAGCTCGCGCGTGTCGTTCCCCCAGGTGGTGATCTCCAAGGCCAACGCCTTCTTCCTCGGCCCGCAGGTCGGTGTCGATCCCAATTCGGGCTATGCCCAGTTCAACGCCAATCCGACGCGGCTCTACACGCCGCTGACGCCGGCCGAGTATCGCTCGATCACCGCCGATTCGATCTACCGGCCCAAATCCTGGGTCAACAACGTCGCAGCCACGGTGAACAATACCGAGCTGTTCCGCCTGCCCGGCGGCCCGGTCGGCTTCGCGGTCAGTGCCGAAGTGGGGAACCAGGGCTATGACCTGAAGCCCGATCCGCTCGCGCTCACTCAATATTATGTCGGGCTGGTCGATTCGGACGGGAAGGGGACGCGCCAGCATTGGGGCGCCGGCGGCGAGCTGCGCATCCCGGCCTTCTCGTTCCTCGAGCTCGATGCCGCGGCGCGCTACGACCATTACAGCTTCGCCGGCAACGGCTTCGGCAAGTTCACCTACAATCTCGGCGCGGTGGTGCGGCCGACCAAGTCGCTCATGATCCGCAGTGCTTATGGCACCGGCTTCCGCGCGCCCGATCTCAACTATGTCTTTCGCGGGCCGGGCAACACCCATCCCTCGGGCACCGACTATTATCTGTGCCGTACGCTGGAGCCGGGCGTCGGCATCCCCGATTGCAGCTATGCCGATCAGGGCATCGTCTCGCACCGCTCAGGCAACCGGCGGCTGCGGCCGGAGACTTCGACGTCGCTCAATGCCGGCATGGTGTGGCAGCCGTCGCGGCGCTTCGACGTGTCGGTCGATTATTTCCGGGTCGCGATGAAGAACCAGGTGCTCGACATGAACATCGACAGCGTCCTGCGCGACGAGGCCGATTGCCGCATCGGCCGGACCGCGGCGGGCAGCGCGATCGACGGCAATTCGCCGACCTGCCTCGATGCCAAGGCACGGGTGCAGCGCTATGTCGGCGGCGCGCTCGATGGCCAGCTCCAGGGCGTCTACATCAATCCGATCAACGTGGCGCAGGAGACCACGGACGGCATCGATTTCGCCGCGCACCTGCGCATCCCCACGGCCGGGATCGGCACCTTCGCGCTCGCGGCGAGCTACACCTATGTGCTCAACCACACGATCCGCCAATATCCGGGCGATCCGGTGATCGACAAGCTGACCTATGACAGCGGCTACGACATCCCGCGCGACAAGGGCACGGCGAGCCTCAGCTGGGACCTCGGCAAATTCTCGACCACGCTGACCGGGCAGCGCCTGGGCAGGCTGCCCAATTACGACGAGAAGGCCTTCATCAAGGCGAGCTACCTCTTCAACCTGTCGGCCCAGTACAACATCACCGAGCGTTTCCGCCTGTCGGGCACGATCAACAATCTGTTCGATCAGAACCCGATCAAGGATCGCACCTATGGCGCCTATCCCTATTACGACATCTCGTGGTTCGACGGGGTGGGGCGCAGCTTCTACATGCAGCTGACCTACAAGATGGGCGGGGCCAAGCTGTGATCCGCGGGGCCGGGACGACGCTGCTCGCCGCCGCGCTGCTGGCGGGCGCGCCCGCCGCCGCGCAGGGGCTGTCGAAGCCCGAAAAGGCGATCGAGCGCACGGTCGATGCCGAGTTCGAGCGATCGGTGGCGCTGCTCGCCCGGCTGGTCGACCAGAACAGCGGCACGCTGAACCTGCAAGGCGTGGCGAAGGTCGGCGAGATGATGCGCGCCGAGCTCGAGCCGCTCGGCTTCGCCGTCAGCTGGAAGCCGATGGACGCCGTCCAGCGCGCGGGCCATCTGATCGCGGTGCATCGCGGGCGGCCGGGCGGCAAGCGCATCCTGCTGATCGGCCATCTCGACACCGTGTTCGAGCCGGGCTCGCCCTTCCAGAAGTTCGTCCGCACCGGCGACAAGGCGGAGGGGCCGGGCGCGGGCGACGACAAGGGCGGGATGGTCGTGATCGTCGCGGCGCTGCGGGCAATGCAGGCGGCGGGCACGCTCAGGGACGCGAACATCGAGATCGTGCTCACCGGCGACGAGGAGGATGCCGGCAGCCCGCACAGCATCGCGCGGGCCGATCTGATCGCCGCGGGCAAGCGTGCCGATGTCGCGCTCGATTTCGAGGGGCTGGTGATCGACGGCGGCAAGGACATGGGCTCGATCGCGCGCCGCTCGGTCACCGACTGGCGGATCACCGCCACCGGCAGGACCGGCCATAGCTCGCTGATCTTCGGCCCCGATTTCGGCGACGGCGCGATCAACGAGCTGGCGCGCATCCTCGCGGCCTTCCGCAAGGAGCTGCCCGAGCCCAACCTCACCTTCAACGCCGGCCTGATCGCCGGCGGCGCCAGCGCCGCGATCGACGAGAGCGGCAACGCCCGGGCGGCGGGCAAGACCAACATCATCGCCGCCACCGCCGTCGCGACCGGCGATTTCCGTACGCTGAGCGTGGAGCAGACCGCGCGGGTCCGGGCGAGGATGGAGGCGATCGTGGCGGCGCATGCGCCGGGCACCGATGCCAGGATCGCATTCGGCGAAGGCTATCCGGCAATGGCGCCGACCACGGGCAACAAGGCGCTGCTGGCGGCGCTCAACGGCGTCAACCGCGATCTCGGCCTGGCCGAGATGGCCCCGCTCGATCCGCTCAAGCGCGGCGCCGGGGACATCTCGTTCGTCGCCCATGACGTCGACAGCCTGGCCGGCCTCGGCACCTACAGCACCGGCGATCATGCGCCGGGCGAGACCGTCGATCTCGCGAGCATCCGGCGCCAGGCCAAGCGCGCGGCCATCCTGATCACGCGCCTGGGCGCCGAGCGCTCGGCCAGGCAGTGATGCCTCGGCGCCAGGGCCGAGCCTCAATCGGCAAACCCCGTCATCCCCGCGCCGGCGGGGATGACGAAGGGAGTGGCGGGGAAGGCGCAGGAATAGTGAAATAAATCAAATGACTTGCTTGGGTTCCTATCCCGGGCCGGGGACTCAGGTGAATCCTCGACCCTAGAAGCGCTTGCGAAGGGTCAGGCGTATCGTGCGCCCCAGCGGATCGACTTCGTCGCGACTATAATTGGGCGGCACGGTGCCGTCGGGGCGCCTGACCTGGCGATAGCCCCTGAACAGATTGCGGATATCGACCGACAACCGCACATTCTTCATCCAGCCGGGCCGGTCGGGTTGCCGCCAGAGATGTTCCGGCTCGGCGAAGAACGACAGGTTGAAGATGGTCGCCGGCCTGATATCCAGGGCGCCCGCCCCGCCCGGCACGGCGCGGTTCCGCAAATGGGTCGGGCTGCTCCAGGTCCCGTTCAGGCTGGTGCCGATGCCCCGTTTCCCCGCCGTGAGCTGGAGCGACAGCGAATGGCGGGATTGGCTGCCCTGATCGCCGAGCTGATCGATCGCCGGAATGCCGGAGCGCGTCAGCACTTCGTTCCGGAGCCGCCAGCGATGATTGATCGATGCGCTGAACTGCAGCGGATCGCCCCGCAGCTTCGGCGATGGCGTGCCGGAGCCCGGCCGGCGCGGCGCTGGCAGGCGCAGGGCGATCCCGGATCTCAGGTCCGCATCGGTACTCCGCTCGAGATTGATGGGACGCGCATCGACTGCGATCAGCCGCCCCGCCGGGTCGCGCGTCACCCGTTCCGGAAATGCCGCTTCGATGGCGGGAGTCAATTCGGGAAAGGGGACGACGCCGCCCGTTGCGACCTGTTCCCGATAGCCCAGGTTCAGCGTCAGCCTCTGATCGCCAAAGGGGCGCAGCTGCATGGCCAGCGAGCGGCTTTCCTGGCTTCCGCGGCCGAGGCCGGGATTGCCGCCGGTGATCCAGATGGCGTCGACGGTTTCCTGCCGGGCATAATCGAAGACCCGATTGACGCTGGAGATGATCGCGCCGTCGAGCTGATCGAAGGAAGGCGCGGTTTCGCTATGTTCCAGCGACCCGCGGAACTGAAGAATGGGAACGGGGGACCAGGTAACGCCACCGCTGAACCGGTTCTGCCGCCCGCTGCCCGATTGCACCTGGCCGCCTGCGGACAGGTCGATCGAAAGGTCGCCGAGCGGCCCGTGCCCCTTTCGCGACAACGGCGCGCCGATCCCGATCGCCCCGCTCGCCAATGCGCGCGTCGCGGCGGATTGGGCAAGGTCTCCGCTTGCCGAGCCCGTAGTGACGGAGCGGCTGGCCGTGACCGCGACGTTCAGGGTCAACGGCCCGGCCGGCAGGTTCAGGATCGCCTTGCCGGCGGTGGCCCGGGCCTCCAGATTCTCTCCGCGCGTGCGGTTGCGGCTGGCCAGCAGGAGATCGTCGCTCAGCGGGCCGAGGGGATTGAACGCCGGATCGCCGGCATCGATCAGCGCTTGCACCCTCGCCGCATCGGCTCCGCGCTCGAGCAGGCTCTTGCTCGCGGTACGCGAATAGGCGGCGGAGAAGGTGGTTTCCCAGCCGCCGACCCTGCCCGACGCCGCCAGCGTCACGCCCAGCGCAGTCGCGCTGGTATCGCTGCGCAGGGCGCGCGCGCCCGCGAAGGGACGGGTCAGGAGGACGTCGCGGGAAAAGGGCGACCAGGGACTGGTGGCGGGAAGGACGGCGGCAAGCATCGGGAGCCCGCGCAGCCCCTCGGTGCTGTTGCTGTTGGCATTGACGCTCAGCGATAGGGAGAAGTCGCCGACCGGCCGGGTCATGCCCGCGGCGAAGGTCAGGGTGCGCCGCGACGGCTGCAGCGTCTCGAAGTCGTTGGGATCGACGGGATGCGTGGTGCCCGCGGTCGCGGCGAAATCCGTCAGGACAGGCGCTTGGGACAATGTCCCGGCCGGGAGCGCGGCGATGGTCACGGGCCGTCCCGCCAACAGGCTGAGCGCGGGGTCGATCTCCAGGCCGCCCGGGCCGGTGACGAAGCCGATGCCGTCGAACGCGCCCTCGCCGGGCGGGATGTTGCGGCCGCTCTTCAGCAGCGCGCCGTCGAGCGCGACGCGCGCCTGCGCGTTCCAGCGGACCGGGCCGTTGATCGCCACTCTTCCGGCGGACAGTTCGCCGGCATATTGCCCGCCGCGCGTCGCCGCCGAGAAGGCCGTATCGGCGGTGAGGCTGGCGAACTGCTTCTTCAACGCCAGGTTCACGACCCGCCGGCCCGGCGGATAGCCATATTGCGCGGAGGCTTCGGGCTTCAGGATCTCGAGGCGGTTCAGCGCCTCGGCGGGATAGGACAGGATCGAGCGGTCGCCCTCGGCCGGGCGCCCGTTGATGAGAATGACCGGCTGTTCTCCCGAGGGGTCGATGAAGGGCGCGAGGCGGTCGAGCAGCATGCCGATGCTGTCGGCGCCCTGGCTGGCGATCTCGTCCTCGTTGAACTCGGTTTCGGCGGCGACCCTGGCTTCGCCATAGCGCTTGGCGGTGACGACGATCTCGTTGCTCGCCTGGGCCGGGGCCTTGGTGGCGGGTGCGGAATCCTGTCCTTCCGCCGTCGTTCCGGTTGCCGCGCCGGTGTCCTGGGCCCGGGCCGCGGGGCAGGGCGACAGGGGCAGGGCGGCGGAAAGCAACAGCGCGAAGCGAGCCGCAGTCATCGGAGATCTGGCGCCCTTACCCAATGCCTACCCTTACCGCATGGCATTCCGCGTCTTTCAAGTGTCATCGCTTCGAAAGGCCATATCCCGGGGCTCTGCGCCGCCACGGCGGCGGGATTTTCGGAAAAGGAAGCGGGCGCACGATTCGTGCGCCCGCCAGTTGGCTCCTCGACGTCTGATGCGGAACGTCGAAGTTCCTTCGGGTTAGGAAGCGATACCCGCGACGGTGCAGTTCGGGCCCGCGGTCGCGGCCGGCAGGAAGGTGTCGACCAGGAATTCCTGAGCGACGTCGTCCCAGGTCGCCGTGATGTCGCCCGAGCAATCGCCCGCGGTGATCGTGTTGACGAACACGCCCAGCACCTTGAAATCGCCGTTGGCGGGGTTGAAGGTGTAGCTATAGGGGTTGCCCACGAAGCTCAGCAGCGAGCAGGCCGAGGGCGTCGGCGGCGACGGCGGGGTCAGCGAGACGGTGACCGTGCTCGTGCTGGCGTCCACGACCATGTTCAGGCGGCACTTGAACGCCAGGCCCTTCTCGACATCGACAATTCCCGAATAGGTCTTGCTGGGCGGCGGAGTAACCTGCGCCATGGCAGACGTAGAGATCATCTGCGCGCCAAAAGTGGCAAGCGCGAGGGCGACAAATTTTGCAATTGCCTTCATGATCCATCTCCTCTTTTTTGTGAACTTATGCGCATTTATTATTGCGCGAATCATACATACATTATGTATTCTTATGAATCAACATGAATCAATGTTACTTTTTATTTAAAAATCAGAATCTTTTGCTGATGTTGAACCCAATGAGACGCGGGTCCAGCGTGAAGACATTTGTCGTCAAGCCGGTGTCGTCCGAGTTTGTAAAGAAATCGGTGATCGGGGATTTATTGAGCAAGTTCTTCACGTAGAGTTGGAAGGTCAAATCCGACTCTGGTCGGGTAAGTGTCACGGCAATATTGACGTTATCCCAGGCGCGAAGCCGATCATATTCGGTGTTGTAAATGCGGGCATAGCTTTTTGCCTGGCGATAATAGTCGCCGCGGAACGTGAGTTCCCAATCGCCGCCGCCCAGGAAGAAAGTATATTGTGCTCCGATATTCGCGGTCCAACGCGGTGAATTCGGGAGCTCGTTGCCGGTCAGATCGGCCGCGAAGCCGCGCCCGCCATTGGGCGCGCCGCTGCCGCCCTGATTGATATTCAGGCCGACCGTGTTGGGATTGTACGGCGCGAATGCGTCATAGGTGAACCCCAGCACGCTGTAATAGGGAAACTTGCTGGCGACCGCCGGATTATAGGTGCCGACCCGGGTCGCGCCCGGGCAGAGCGAGGCGAGGGCGCCGGTGTTGCCGAGCGTCAGGGCCCGTTCCACGAAGACCGTGGGCGCGATGCAGTTCGACGGAACCTGAATCCACGGGCGCAGCACCATCCAGTCCGGATTGCCTTGCGTCCGGTTCATCACGTCGATCGATTCCGAACCCCGCTTCAGCCGCGTCTTGAGCAGGCCGAAATTGCCGTCGACGCGAAAGGCGCGCGACGGGCGCCAGGCCGCTTCGAATTCCAGGCCCATGCTCGTGGCGCCGAAATTCTCGTTATAGGCGATGCGATCGACGATCTGCGAGATCTGGTAGTTCTTGTAGTCGTAGAAGAAGCCGGTGGCATTGAAGGTCAGCCGGCGATTGTCGAAGCTGTTCTTCGTGCCGATCTCGAAGGCGTTGACGAACTCCGGCTTGAAGGTCTGCGGCAGGAACTGGTACTGCACGATCGCCGGGTTGAAATCGACGCGGGGCGGATTGGTGCCGCCGCCCTTGTAGCCGCGCGATGCCGACAGATAGACCAGCGTATCGTCGGTGAAGCTGAGGTCCGGCTTCCAGTCGAGCACGGCTCGGCCAGTGAACTCGCCCCATTTCTGGTGGATATCGGGCAGCGCCGGATAGCCGCTGTTCACGCGCCCGCCGGTGATGTCTCCGATCAGCGCCGGTCCGAACGGATTGTCGATGCCGCCGCCCAGCAGCAGCTGGCTGGGAATCTGGGTCGAGATCTTCTCGTCCCGCGTATATCGCAGGCCCATCGTCAGCTTCAGGCTGGGGGCGAACTTCCAATATAGTTCGCCAAAGCCCGCCCAGCTTTTGATCCGCACGCCGTTCTGGCTGAGGAAATAATTGTGGCCCTGGTTGTTCAGGCTGCCGATCGGATTGCGATCGACATAGGGGCATTCCCGTCCTTCATAGCCCAGCCCGCAGGGGAGCAGCGTGCGGGCGCGCGGGGTGCCGCCGATGCTGTACCACCAGTCGGCGATGAAGGTGAACATGTTGTTGAAGACGTAATAATCGTCCTTGGATTGGAAATTCAGGTAATTGACGCCGACATTGAAGTTCAGCGGTCCGCTGAAGCTCGATTGCAGGCGGAATTCCTGCGACCATTGGCTGTTGCGCGACTTGCTGATGTCGGCCGAGATCATCCGGTTCGAGCAGCCCAGCTGGGGGTCGCAATAGATGCCGCCGGGCGTGGGCAGGTTGGACGTGTCGATCGACCTCCCCAGCGTATCGAGGAGCACCTGGGAGGAATCGCTGAATATCGGGTTGCTGACGAACCGGTTATAGTCCTGGGACGAGTAGAACCGGTCGCGGGAATAGGCGGTCTGCGATATCAGCTGCAGCCCGTCCGACGGCTGGAACTCCAGGTTGAGCTGGATCACGTCATTCCTTGCGCGGAAGACCGGATCATAGCTTGTCGAGATCTCGCGCAGGTTGCGCGACTGAGTCACGCCGCCATAGGGATCGATGGGCAGCAGCGCGTTGACGATGGGGCCGCCGCGCCCGTCGGGGCGCGCGGGATTGCGCTGCTGGCCATAGCTGATCATGGCCGGCACCTCGAGATAGACGAGGCTGTACGCATTGGGCACGCCATAGGCGGCATCGTCGTAGATCGAGCCCGGCAGGCATCCCTGGCTGAGCTTGCCGCGCAATTGCGGGCTGGACACGGTGACGGCGCCGACCTTGGCCGGGCCCGGATCGCGGGTGCACAGCTGCTTGCCGGTGCGCGCGCGGTCGTCGTCCTCGTTGAAATGCTGCCAGATCAGGCTGGCGCGAAAATCGTCGCTCGGCTTCCACTGGACGATCGCGCGCGTCGACCACAGGTTGCGGCCGTTGACGTGGCGGTTGGTGAATGTGTTGTAGTCGAAGCCTTCCCGGCTGGTCCAGGCGCCGGCCACGCGGATGCCCAGCGTTTCGCCGAGCGGCATGTTGACCATGCCCGACGCCCGCATCGTGCCATAGTTCCCGCCTTCCAGCTTGAGCTCGGCGGCGGGATCATTGTCGGGCATCGCCGGGATCACATTGACCACGCCGGCGGTCGCGTTGCGGCCATAGAGCGTGCCCTGCGGCCCGCGCAGCACCTCGACGCGGGCGAGATCGAAGAATTCGGATTCGAACAGCCGGTTGCGCACCAGCGGCGTGTTGTTGAAGCTCACCGCGACGGCCGGGTCGCTCGAAGCCGAAACCGCCTTGGTCCCGATCCCGCGGATCGAGAAATTGTACATGCTGAAGTTGCTTTTCGAGAAGGTGACGTTCGGCACCGCGCGCAGCAGTTCGGAGCCGCCTTCGATCTTCTTGTCGTCCAGCGCCTGGGCGGAGAAGGCGGAGACCGCGATCGGCACGTTGCGGATCGATTCCTCGCGCTTCTGCGCGGTGACGATGATTTCCGCCGGGCCTTCGTCCTGGATCACGCCCGGCGCCTCGCTGGTGCCGGAGACCTGGGCGGGCCGGACGGGGGCGGGCGGGGTGCTGGTGGGCGTGACCGCGCCGGCGGCCGGCAGCACGACATAGGTCTTGGCGCCCGTCTGGCGCGCGACCAGCCCCGTGCCCTGGAGCAGCGCGCCGAGCGCCTGGTCGATCGTCATCTCGCCATGCACCGAGCCGGTGCGCTTCCCGCTGGTATATTTACGGGCCGCGATGATCTGGATATCGGCCTGATGGCCCAGCGCGACGATGCCGGTTTCCGCTGCCTGGGCCGATACGTCGAAGCTGCGCTTCTGGGCCGAAGCCGTCGGTGCCGTGACTACAAAGATACAAGCGGTAGCCCCCAACAGGGCAGCACGCCCCCGCATAATCCCCATGTTTTTCCTCTCCCTTGCGGGCTTTTTTGCGCCCGTCATCCCGCAAGAGTCCCCGGCGGCGATTTTCCTTATTTTCGCGGGCGGCCGAGGCGTATTTCGTTCGGATCGCTGAGGTCGATCGGCACGCCCAGGCTTTCCTGCACGGCCATGGCGAAACCCTCGAGGTCATCGGTGCGCAGCGTGCCGTCGAAGCTTTCCCGGGCGATGCCGGGATCGACGATGACGAGCTGGCGGCGATTGTAGCGGTTGAACTCGGCCGCCGCGTCGGCGAGCGTGACGCCGGCAAGGTCGATCTTGCCCTCGCGCCAGGCGAGCGCGCGATAGACCGAGCTCGCGCTCGCGGGCGCGCGGATGATCGCGGCATCGTCCGCCAGAAAGGCGTGCTCGCCCGCGGCGATGCGGATGTGCGGAGCCGTGGCGCCATTGGCCCAGGCTTCCACCACGCCTTCGGTCACGATGATGTCCGCACCGGCCTGGCGCCGCCGGACGGCGAAGGCGGTTCCCACCGCTTGCACGCGGATCTTCCCCGCCTCCACGAGGAAGGGGCGCTTCGAATCCTTGGCGACCTGGAACCACAGCTCGCCCTGCTGGATCCGGACGAGGCGGCGCGCCTCCTCCAGATCGACCGAGGCCAGGCTGGCGGTGTTGATCACCATCGTCGAGCCGTCGGCGAGCGGCACGCGGCGGATCTCGCCGATCTGCGTGCCATATTCGGTGCCGCGATCGAGCAGGAAGGCCGCGCCCGCGAGCGAGGCCGCGATCGCCGCGCCGCCGCCGATCAGGAAGCGCCGCCGCCCGGTGCGGGAGTGGCCGGCCAGTGCCTCGGCCTCCGCGTCCTCGGCATTGGCCGGCCGCAACGGGTCGAGCGTCGCCCAGGCCGCCTGGGCCTGGAGCAGCGCGCCCCGCCGCCGTGAATCCGCGTCGAGCCAGAGCGCGAGCTCGGCTTCGTCGAGGTCGTTCCATTCGGACCCGTCTATCCGCGCGACCCAGCGCGCGGCTTCTTCCTGGATCTCGCGTGCGCTCTGGTGCGTCATGACCGGCGCCCTCCGTCCGCGCGCGGCGTACCGGCCTCGAAGCCGTTGAGCCAGGCCGTCACCCGGCGATCCTCGTCGCGCCAGACGCGCAGGATCGTCTGGACGCCCTGATGGACGTCGTTCTCGACCACGCTTTCGCTGACGCCCACGCGGCGGGCGATCTCCTTCTGGGAAATGCCTTCGATCTTGCGCATCTCGACGATGCGCCGGCAGCGCTCGGGCAGGCCGGCCATGATCGCGCGCAGCCGCGCATAGTCCAGCCGGCCGGCCGCCTCGCGCTCGGGCGAGGGGCTGTCGTCGATCGCATAGGTCTCGATCTCGGCGATCATGTCGATCGACACGATCCGGCCGCGCTTGAGCCGCTGGAGCAGCAGGTTGCGCACGATCGAGAAGAAATAGGCGCCCGGCCGCGTGATATGGTCGACCGTGTCGAGCGCGGCGAGGCGGCAATAGGCTTCCTGAACGATATCATCGATGTCCTCCTCCGAGGCGCGCGCGCGCACGAGCCATGCCCGTACCGTGCTCTCGTACGGGATCACCGTTTCCGCCACCCACGTCGCCCGCAGGCGACGTCGTTCGAAGTTCGTCCCCTTCTTCGTCGTGCCTCTCCCGCTTTTTGTTCTTTTCTACACGGCTTCTTGTCGTCCGTACTGCACAGATACCTGACCAGTGAATTTCCTTATTGCAAGCGGCGGTATTTTTACGCGGCATACGTCCCAACTCCGCCTGTCCATAACGAATGGTTATGCGGCAGCGCGGCTTTCGAACGTGGCGCCGAGCCGTGTTTCGGCAATCATAAGGGTCGAGGCATCCATCGGGGTTTTCAATGATTGCCAGTCCTTATCTCCTGTATCTTGGCCATTCGAACGATGAGGTGGGCATCAAGACCTCGCGCGGGCTGGCCGTGTTCCGCCCGGACGATTGCGTCGGCGAGTTCCGGCACGACGATTGCGGATTGACGCTCGACCTGCCGCGCATGGGCTTTGCCGAGGCGGTCGCCGCAGGTGCCAGGACCCTGGTGCTCGGCATCGCCAATGCCGGTGGCAGGATGAGCGCCGATCTGGTCGGCGATGCCATCGCGGCGATCGAGGCGGGGCTCGACGTGGCGTCCGGCCTGCATCACCGGCTGCGCGAGGAGCCGGCGATCGTCGCGGCGGCGGCGCGCCATGGGCGCAAGCTGCATGACGTGCGCGATCCCCGGCCCGGCATTCCCGTCGGCAACGGCAAGCGGCGCGCGGGCAAGCGGCTGCTCACCGTCGGCACCGATTGCTCGGTGGGCAAGATGTACGCGACGCTCTGTCTCGAGCGCGGCATGCGTGCACGCGGCATGGCCGCCGATTTCCGCGCGACCGGCCAGACCGGCATCCTGATCGCGGGCAGCGGCGTGCCGCTCGATGCGGTGATCGCGGATTTCATCTCGGGCGCGATCGAGGATATCTCGCCCGCGCGCACCGATGACGGCTGGGACCTGATCGAGGGCCAGGGCTCGCTGTTCCATCCTTCCTTCGCCGGCGTCTCCACCGGCCTGCTGCATGGCGCGCAGGCGGCGGCGCTGGTGCTCTGCCATGATCCGATGCGCGCCCATATGCGCGGCCTTCCGCATTATCCGGTGCCGGGGTTGCGGGAGACGCTGGAGGCCAATCTGGCCGTTGCGCGCCTCACCAGCCCCGATGTCCAGGCGGTGGGCGTGGCGCTCAACACGTCCAAGCTGTCGCGCGCGGAAGCGGAGCGGCTCTGCGCCGAGACCGCCGATGCGCTCGGCCTGCCCTGCACCGACCCCTTCGCCATGGGCGTGGACTCCATCATCGACAGGATCGACCAATGTTTCGAAGCCTCGCCGCGCGTAGCGACGCTTTCGCTCTAGCCACGCCCTTCCGCATCTCGCGGGGCGTGAAGACGGTTGCCGATGTGGTGACCGTTTCGATCGCGGCCGAGGGCGCGGTCGGATGGGGAGAGGGCGTGCCCTATCCGCGCTACGGCGAATCGATCGCGGGCGCACTGGCGGAGATCGCGGCGGTGCGCGGCGCGATCGAGGGCGGCGCTTCCCGCGAGGAGCTGCTCGCCCTGATGCCGGCCGGCGCGGCGCGCAACGCAGTCGATTGCGCGCTGTGGGACCTGGAGGCGAAGCTGGCCGGGCGCAGCGTGACCGAGCTGCTCGGCATGGCGCCGCTGGGGCCGACGGCGACGGCGATGACGGTCAGCCTGGACACGCCCGCGGCAATGGCGGCGGCGGCCCGGCGCCTGGCCGACGTGCCGCTGATCAAGATCAAGGTCGATCGCAGCGATCCCGAGGCGCAGATCCGCCGCGTGCGCGAGGCGGCGCCGGCGCCGCGCGTGATCGTCGACCCGAACGAGAGCTGGACGATCGCCGAGATCGAGCGGCTGCAGCCGATGCTTGCCGAGCTGCGCGTGGACCTGCTCGAGCAGCCGCTGCCGGCGGGCGAGGACGACGCGCTGGAGGGGTTCGCGCCGCTGGTTCCGATCGCGGCGGACGAATCCGCGCATATCGCCGATGATGTCGCGGCGCTCGCCGGCAAATATCAGGTGATCAACATCAAGCTGGACAAGACGGGCGGCCTCACCGGCGCGCTCGCGCTGGCGGAGGCCGCTTCGGCGGCGGGGCTCGGCGTGATGACGGGCAGCATGATCTCGACTTCGCTGTCGATCGCGCCCGCGCTGGTGATCGCCGCCGGCTCGCGCTTCGTCGATCTCGACGGGCCGCTGTGGCTGGCCGAGGACCGGCCGGGCGGCGTGCGTGGCGAGGGCGGCGTGCTGTCGCCGCCGGCGCCCGGTTTCTGGGGAGCGCCATAACCGGAAGTAATAAGCAAGAGGGGAGTCGCGTCGGATGGTTCGGGGTCGAAGGCTGAAGATTGGCGTGGCGGCGGGCATCGTGCTGGCCGCCGCTACCGGGGTTGCCATCGCACGGAGCGACGCGCCGGAACCGGCCGACGACCTGATCCTGCGCGGCGGCACCATCTATCCGGGCGATGCCGCGCCGTTCAAGGGCGATGTGGCGATCCGCGGCGATCGCATCGTCTATGTCGGACCCAGGGCGCCGGGCAGCGCCAGGCGGATCATCGACGCGACCGGCCTGATCGTCGCGCCCGGCTTCATCGACACGCACACGCATGTGAACGGCGCCCTGGCGTCCGGCGATCCCGCCGCGCGGCTGATGCTGCCGTTCCTCACCCAGGGCGTGACGACTGCCTTTATCGGCGTGGACGGCGGCGGCGATCCCGATGTCGCCCGCACCCTCGGCGGCGATGGCGGGGCGAAGGGCGGCGAAGGCGAGGCCGCGCTGGGCCAGTCGAGCCGCGACTATGGCATCAACTTCGCCACCTATGTCGGCCTGGGCGCGGTCCGGCTGAAGGTGATCGGCCCGGACGATCGCGCGCCGACCCCGGACGAGCTGGCCCGGATGCAGGGGCTGGTCTCCTCGGCGATGTGCCAGGGCGCGCTCGGCCTCTCGACCGGCCTGTTCTACGCGCCCCAGAGCTTCGCCCGGCGCGACGAAGTGGTAGCGCTGGCCAGGGCGGCGGCGGAGAAGGGCGGCATCTATGACAGCCATCTGCGCGACGAATCCTCCTATACGATCGGCCTGAAGGGCGCGGTGGCGGAGGCGATCGAGATCGGGCGCGAAGCCGGCATCCCGGTGCACATCGCCCATATCAAGGCGCTGGGCGTCGACGTGCAGGGCCAGGCGGGGGCGATCATCGCGCAGATCGAAGCCGCCCGTAAGGCGGGGCAGGTCGTCCATGCCGATCAATATCCCTGGTCCGCCTCCGGGACCGGGCTGTCGGCGGCGCTGATGCCGCGCTGGGCGCAGGACGGCGGCCGGGCGGCGATGCTCCGGCGCTTCGACGATCCCGCCGCGATGGCGCGGATGCGGCCGGAGATTGCCGACAATCTGCGCCGGCGCGGCGGCCCCGCGTCGCTGCTCCTCACCTCGGGCCCGGCCGATGCGGAGGGCAAGACGCTCGCGCAGATCGCCGCGAGCACCGGCGCCGACCCGATCGACGCGGCGATCGCGATCCTGCGGAAGCGCGAGGCGGGCGTCGCGTCGTTCAACCAGAGCGAGGCGGACATCGCCGCCTTCATGCGGCAGCCCTGGGTGGTGACGAGCTCGGACGCGTCGCAGGGGCATCCGCGCTATTATGCGTCCTTCGCCCGCAAATACGCGACCTATGTGAAGGAGAAGCAGGTTATCGACCTGCGCGCCTTCATCGATCGCAGCACCGCCGTGACGGCGGCGATGTTCGGCCTGGAAGGGCGGGGGAAGCTCGCGCCCGGCGCCTTTGCCGACGTCATCGCGTTCGATCCCGGCCGCTTCGCGCCGCGGGCCGATTACGTCCATCCCGCGCGCTTCTCCACCGGCATGCGCACGGTGATCGTCAACGGCGTGGTCGCCATCGAGAATGGCGAGCCGACCGGCGCCGCGGGCGGCCGCCCGCTGCCGCGCCGGCCCAGGCCGGGGAGCTGCCGATAAGCGACTGACAGGAACCGCAGGAAGGAGCCGATGCGGTGCAGCCGGAGCAACCGGCGCACGAGTGGCATCATCGCTCGACTACACCGAGGAAGGGGAAGAAATCATGACAAGATCGACGAGGGCCGCCTCTTTGTCCGCGCTGGCGATCGCGCTGCTCTGGACCGGCGCGGCACAGGCGCAGGACGCGCAGAATGCCGAGCCGGCAGCCGAGGCGCCGCAGACGGAGATCACCGTCACCGGCACGCGCATCCAGCGCAACGGCTATCAGGCGCCGACGCCGCTCACCGTGATCAACGCGGAGGACATGGCGGCGAGCGCGCCCGCCAATGTCGCCGACTATGTCAACGAGATCCCGTCGCTGGTCGGCAGCGTGACGCCGGCCAATTCCAACCTCAACATCTCGGCCGGCACGGCGGGCGTCAACGCGCTCAACCTGCGCGCGCTCGGCACCGCGCGCACCCTTGTGTTGCTGGACGGCCAGCGCTCGGTGGGGTCGACCGTCGGGGGCCTGGTCGACGTCAACACCTTTCCGCAGGGCCTGATCAAGAGCGTCGAGATCGTCACCGGCGGCGCCTCGGCCGCCTATGGTTCGGACGCGGTGTCGGGCGTGGTCAACTTCATCCTCGACAAGGAATATACCGGCCTCAAGGGCACGGTCGAATATGGCATCTCCACGTATGGCGATGCGCCCAACTACCGCGCGACGCTGACCGCCGGCACCGGCTTCGCCGGCGGGCGCGGCCATGTCCTGCTCAACGGCGAGATCGCGGTGAAGGAGGGGCTGCACGGCGTCCCGCGCGACTGGAACAACCGCGGCTGGTACATGATCAACAACCCCGCCTATGTGGCGGGGAACGGCCAGCCCGAGCGCCTCGTCGTGTCCGGGGCGGGCCTCAGCCAGGCGACGCGGGGCGGCATCATCCTCAACACCGCGCTGCGCGGCACCCAGTTCGGCTATGGCGGCGCGGCCAGCCAGTATAATTTCGGCACCAATCGCGATCCCTGGCAGATCGGCGGCGACTGGCAGTCGACCCAGGTCAACGGCTTCCAGTCGCTCGATCCGGAGGAGAACCGCAAGAGCCTGTTCGGGCGGGTGAGCTTCGAAGTGGCCGACTGGCTGAACCTGTTCGGCCAGGCCGCCTATGCCAAGTCGCAGAATCTCGGCTGGCTCGGCGTGCAGCTGAACCAGGCGAACGTCACGATCCGTTCGGACAATGCCTATATCCCGGCCTCGGTGCGTGCCCAGCTGGGCGGGATCACCAGCTTCACGCTCGGCACCAGCAATGCCGACCTGCCGATCCGCAAGAATGATACCGAGCGCGAGCTGCAGCGCTATGTCGTCGGCGCCAATGGCAGCTTCCCGCTGTTCGCCGGCACTGCGCGCTGGGACGTCTATTACCAGAAGGGCGTCAGCCGCACGCGCGAGATGGCGCGCGACATCACCAACAATGCCCGGCTCGCGCTGGCGCAGGACGCGGTGTTCGCGCCGGCGGGCAATGCGATCGGCGTGCCGGCGGGCACGATCGTGTGCCGCTCGACGCTGACCGCGCCCACCAATGGCTGCGTGCCGCTGAATCGCCTCGGTATCGGCGTCGCCAGCCCCGAAGCGCTCGCCTATGTCCTCGGCAATCCGTATCGCAGGCAAAAATTCGAGCAGGATGTGGTCGCCGCGAACCTGGCGTTCGACGCGTTTTCGCTGCCGGCCGGCCCGGTCTCCGTCTCGGTCGGCGGCGAGCATCGCCGCGAGAAAGTGAGCGGCTTCGTGCCGGCCGAATATCAGTCCGGCTGGTTCGTCGGGAACTTCCTGCCCAGCTTCGGCCAGTACAGCGTGACCGAAGGCTATGTCGAACTCGCGGTGCCGGTGATCAAGGGGCTCGACCTCAACGGCGCGGTGCGCGGGACCGACTATTCGACTTCGGGCTATGTCACCACCTGGAAGGCGGGCCTGACTTTCCAGCCGATCCCCGACATCCGCTTCCGCGCCACCCGCTCGCGCGACATCCGCGCGCCGAACCTGGGCGAGCTGTTCACCGCCGGATCGACCCGCATCAACGTGCTGATCGATTCCTCGCAGAACAACGCCTCGGTCACCTTTGCCGGCACCACCCGCGGCAACGCGCTGCTCCAGCCCGAAAGGGCCGATCAATGGGGCGTCGGCGTGGTGCTGCAGCCGAGCTTCCTGCGCGGCTTTGCGATGTCGGTCGACTATTACAACATCAAGATCAACGGCGCGATCGGATCGGTCGCGGCCCAGACGATCGTCGATCGCTGCAACGAAGGCATCCAGGCCTTTTGCGCGGCCGTGGTGCGCGGGCCCAATGCCTTCGGCAACAGCCTGCAAGTGTATGAGAGCCCGTTCAATTTCGCGGTGCAGAAGGCGCAGGGCATCGATCTCGAGGCTTCATACCGGACCCGCGTCGGCCCCGGCAACTTCTCGCTGCGCGGCATGGCGACGCGCTACATCAAGAATTATTTCGACAACGGCATCGACGCGCCGACCGACACGGTGGGCCAGAACGCCCCCGGCGGCACCCCGAAATGGCTCTACCGCGCCCAGGCCAGCTATGACGTGGACGACTTCAACTTCACGCTGATCGGGCGCGGAGTGAGCGACGGCGTCTATGACAACAGCTTCGTCGAATGCACCAGCGGCTGCCCGACCTCCACGGTCACCCACCGCACGATCAACGACAACCGGATCAAGGGCGCCTTCTACCTCGACACCTCGATCACCCAGGGCTTCAAGATGGGAGGCAGGGACGTGCAGCTGTTCTTCAACGTCTCCAACCTGCTCGACAAGGATCCCCCCGTGGTGGCGCCGGGGCCGGCGGGCAGCGCCTATGCGACGCCGGCGACCAACCAGTCGATCTACGACCTGCTGGGGCGGACCTTCCGCATCGGCGCCCGGTTCAAGATGTAGGGGAGGGGAAATGAAGAGATTCACTCTGTCGGCCGTCGCACTCCTCGCCACGGCCTCCCCCGCGCTCGCCCAGGAGTATGACGTGCTGATCCGCGGCGGCACCGTGTACGACGGCAGCGGTGCGCCCGGCCGGCGCGCCGATGTCGCGATCCGCGACGATCGCATCGTCGCGGTGGGGACCATTCCCGCCACGGCGACCGCGAAGACCATGGTCGATGCGCGCGGCAGGATCGTCGCGCCGGGCTTCATCGATCCGCATTCGCACGCGGCGCCCAACATCCAGACGCCCGAACTCGCCGCCGCGCTGCCGATGCTGCACCAGGGCATCACCACGCTGTTCCTCAATCCCGATGGCGGCGGCCCGGCGGACCTGGCACCGCAGATCGCCGACCTAAGGACCAATATCCCCGGCGTGAACGTCGCCCCGATGATCGGGCACAATGCGGTGCGCGCGGCCGTGATGGGCAATGTCGATCGCCTCGCCACGCCCGAGGAGCAGGCGAAGATGGAGGGCCTCGTCACCGCGGCGATGCGGCTGGGCGCCCTGGGCCTGTCCGACGGGCCCTTCTACATCCCGGCCAAATATTCGAACACCGCCGAGATCGTTGGCCTCGCCAGGGCAGCCGCTGCCTTCCCGCACGCTTTCTACGAAAGCCATATCCGCGACGAGGGCAATTACGACATCGGCGTGGTCGCGGCAGTGGAGGAAGTGATCACCGTCGCGCGGGAGGCGAGGATCCCCGGCGTCGTCACGCATATCAAGGTGCTCGGCCCCCAGGTCTGGGGCAAGTCGGCCGAAGTGATCGCGCATATCGACAAGGCGCGTGCCGAGGGTGTGCAGGTCTGGGCCGATCAATATCCCTATACCGCATCCGGCTCGAGCCTGATGGCCTCGCTCGTCCCTGGCTGGGCGCAGGAAGGCGGGGCGGAAGTGCTGGCCAAGCGGCTGGAGGATCCGGCGATGCGCGCCCGTATCCGTGCCGAGATGGTCCCCAATCTCGCCCGCCGCGCCGGGCCGCACGCGATCCAGATCCGCGCCTACAAGGCCGATCCGTCGCTCGACGGCAAGCGGCTCGACGAGGTTGGCGCGATCCTGAAGCTGGATCCGCTCGATGCCGCGATCGAGATGCTGAAGAAGGGCGGGGCGCCCACCGTGTCGTTCAACATGAGCGACAAGGACGTCGAAGCGTTCATGCGGCAGCCCTGGACGATGACCTCCACCGATGGCGGCCTGCCGCCCTTCGGCCAGACGGCGGAGCATCCCCGTGCCTATGGCGCGTTTCCGCGCAAGCTGCGCAACTATGTGATCGACAAGCCGGTGATCTCGATGGCTCAGGCGATCCACGCCGCCACCGGCCTGCCGGCGCGGGTCTTCGCGATCCCCGATCGCGGGGCGCTGCGCGAGGGCGCCTTTGCCGATGTGATCGTCTTCGATCCGGCGACGGTGCGCGACATGGCGACCTATGCGAAGCCGCACGCCTATGCCCAGGGCATGGATTATGTCTTCGTCAACGGCCGCGCCGCGCTGGTGCGGGGCAAGCCGGTGCCGGAGCGGTTCGGCAGGGTGCTGCTGCGCACGCCCTGATCCCTTGTGCAGGGGCGGGACGGGTGCCCGGCCTCAGGCGATGATCAGCTTCACGCCCGCCTGCTCGATCATCCGCGCATGCGCATCGCCGATCGCCGCATCGGTCACGATCACGTCGAGCTCGTCGAGCCCGCAGACCACCGAGCCCGAAGGCGCGGCGAATTTGGAGCTGTCCACGAGCAGCGCCACCCATTCGGCGCGGTCGATCATCTGGCGCTCGGCGGCGGCGAGCACGACATCGGCCTGCATCACGCCCTGCGCGCCGACGAACGCCGCGCCCATGAACAGGCGCGGGGCATGGACGCGCGGCATGCATTCCTCGCCGCCGATGCCCAGGATGATGTTCTGCTCGCGGAACACCGATCCGCCGGGCACGGCGATGCGGGTGCCCGGCTGGGGCAGCAGCGCGCTCACCACATGGAGCGAGTTGGTGAGGACCTGGAGGTTGAGGCCGGCCAGGTGGCGGCACATCTGCAGCGTGGTCGAGCCGCCGTCGATGATGATCGATTCACCCGGCTGGCAGAGCGCGGCGGCGGCGCGGCCGATCGCTTCCTTCTGCTTGCGGTTGCGATCGATATTCTCGTGGAAGGGCACGCCGGCCAGCGACTGGACGTCGGTGCGCTCGCCCGCCTCGTCCTCCACCAGCCGCGCGCCGCCGCGCACGCGCTGGATCACGCCCTTGCCCTCCAGCCGGTCGAGATCGCGGCGCAGCGTGGCGGGCGAGGCCGGAACGCTCGCCTCCAGGCTCTTGAACGACACGAAGCCGGTTTTCCCGATCAGATCGAGGATCAGGCTATCGCGCTCTTCGACATGCATTTGCGGTAAGGCCCCAATATTCTTGAAGCCTTTCTGCCCGGCAAATCCGCCGGAATCAATCTTTTCCGCTCAAACGATGCCAGCGCCGAGCCCCACGGCCGTCCGCTCCTGCGCCTTGCGCGCCCGCCAGCCGCTGTCGCGATAGGCGATGATCGCATCGATCGCCCCGCCGGCCTCCATTCGCGCCATCGCCAGGATCGGCGACACATCGGTGCGATAGGCCTGTCGCAGCGTGAGGAAGGCCAGCATCGTGTCATTGGCCTGCTGCGCGGCGGCAAGCGCCTCGCGATCGACCAGGCTCGCCTTGGCGAAGGCGCCAGTGATCGCCTCGGCCGACGAGATCATGCTCTCGATGGGATCGGTGACGTTATGCGACTGGTCGATCATATACGCCGGATCGAACCCGTCGCGCGGGTTCAGCTCCGCCTCGATCAGTTCGTTGAACACCAGGAACAGCTGGTGCGGGTTGATCGATCCGCTGTCGAGATCGTCGTCGCCATATTTGCTGTCGTTGAAGTGGAAACCGCCCAGCTTGCCGAAGCGGTGGAGCCGGGCGACGATCTGTTCGATGTTCACGTTCGGCGCGTGATGGCCGAGATCGACCAGGCACTTGGCCTTGGGGCCCAGTTCCTGCGCGGCGAGAATCGACGAGCCCCAGTCCGAGATCACGGTGGAGTAGAAGGCCGGCTCGAACATCTTGTGCTCGAGCAGCATGCGCCAGTCGCCGGGCAGCGCGGCATAGACCTGGGCGGCCGCCTCCAGATAGCGGTCGAGCGACCGGGCGAGGTCCTGCTGGCCGGGGAAGTTGGTGCCGTCGCCCACCCAGACGGTCAGCGCGGACGAACCGAGCTGGCGGCCGATCTCGATGCACTCGATATTATGCTCCACCGCCTGGGCGCGCACGCCCGCATCGCCGGCCGAGAGGCTGCCGTCGCGATAGCTGAGCTTCTGGCCGGGCTGGTCCTGGAAGGTGTTCGAGTTGATCGCGTCGAAGCCCAGGCCGAGCGCCGCTGCCTCCTCGCGCAGCGCCGCATAGTCGCCCACCTTGTCCCAGGGGAAATGCGGGCTGACGCGCGGCGTGACGGTGGAGAGCTGGTGGATCACCGCGCAATCCGCCAGCTTCTCATGGATGGTCGTGGGTTCGCCGGCGATCGGGAACTTGGCGAAGCGGGTGCCGCCGCGGCCGGCACCCCAGCTCGGCACCGCGACCGAGAAGCCGGCCACGCGCGCCTTCACTGCATCGATGTCGATCCCGCGGCGCCCGAGCGCGCGGCCCAGGCTGTCATATTCGTCCCGCAGCGCCTCGACACGCGCCGTATTGTGGCTTTCGATCTGGTCGACCGAAAGCGGAAGTTCCTTCGCCATTGCGCCCTCTTGTTCTTATCGGGGGAACGCCTGGGCGTTCCCGGCATCCACATTGACGATGTTGCCCGTCGATTTGGAAGAGGCTTCGGAGGCGAAGAAATGCACTGCCTCCGCCACATCCTCGGGCAGCACGTCGCGCTTGAGCATCGATCGGTTGCGGTAATGCTCCTCCAGCTCCGATCCGGGATCGATGCCGTGCGCGCCCGCGCGTTCCTTGCGCCAGTCCCCATCCCAGATCCGCGAACCCTTGATCACCGCGTCCGGATTGACCGTGTTGACGCGGATGCCGTGGGGCGCGCCCTCCAGCGCCAGGCAGCGGGCAAGGTGCAGCGACGCCGCCTTGGCCGAGGCATAGGCGGAGGCGTTGACCGCGGCGGCCAGCGCGTTCTTCGAGCCGATGAACACGATCGCGCCGCCGCCGACCGCGCGCATCAGCGGAAAGGCGGCGCGGGCGCTGAGGAAATAGCCTTCGGTCAGCACGTCATAGTTGCGGCGCCACAGCGCGACGCTGGTCGCTTCCACCGAGGCGGAAGAGGCGATGCCGGCATTGGCGACCAGGATGTCGAGCCCGCCGAACTCGCGGGTGCACGCCTCGAACGCCGCGGCGACCTGCGCCTCGTCGGTGACGTCGCAGGTCTCGGCGCGCACTACGTCCTGGCCGAAGGCCTGGGCCATCTCGGCGCGGACCCGCTCGGCGGCGTCCGCGTCGCGATCGACCAGCATCACACAGGCGCCGTCCTGGAGCAGGCGCCGCACCGTCGCCGCGCCGATGCCCCCGGCACCGCCGCTCACCAGCGCGATGCGGCCGACCAGCGGCTTGGGCTTGGGCATGCGCTGGAGCTTGGCTTCCTCGAGCGCCCAATATTCGATGCCGTACGCTTCCTTCTCGGGCAGGCCGACATAGTCGCCGATCGCCTCGGCGCCGCGCATCACGTTGATCGCATTGCCATAGAACTCGCCGGCCAGGCGCGCGGTGGTCTTGTCGGCGGCGAAGGTGATGCGGCCGATGCCGGGGATCAGCACCACCACCGGATTGGGATCGCGCATCGCCGGATCGCCGGGCTCGGCGCAGCGCTGGTAATAGGCGGCATAGCCCTGGCGATAGGCCTCGAGCGCATCCGCCAGATAGGCCTCGTCGTCGAGCCGCGCGGGATCGAGCGTGAGCGGCGCGATCTTGGTGCGCAGGAAGTGATCGGGGCACGAGGTGCCGATCGCGGCCAGCCGGGCGAAATCGCGGCTGCCGGCGAACTCCAGCGTCTCCGGATCGTCGGAGAAATGGCCGATCTTGCCGCGCGCGCCGCGCATCAGGCCGCGCAGCCGGGGCATGAGCGCGGCGGCGATGACGGCGCGGTCATCGGCGGCAAGGGGCGGGGCCACTTCACCGCCGAACGCCGGACCCTGAGCCAGGCGTTCGTTGAGATAGGCGGCGGCGTCCGCGATCAGCGCGATCGTGTTGTCGTAACAGGCTTTGGCGGTGTCGCCCCAGCAGATGATGCCATGGCCCTCCAGCATCACCCCGCGCAGGCCGGGCTGTTCGGACGCGAGCTTGCGGAGCTGCAGGCCGAGCTCGAATCCCGGGCGCTTCCAGGGCAGCCAGCCCACCGCGCCGCCCCAGATCGCATCGGTCGCCGCCTTGCCCGCGCTCGACGCGGCCAGCGCGATGATCGCGTCGGGATGGACGTGATCGACGTGCGCATAGGGCAGATAGCCGTGCAGCGGCGTATCGATCGAGGCCGCTCGCGCGTTCAGGTTGAACGTGCAGTGCGGCAGGTACGCGACCATCTCGTCCTCGAACGTCACGCCGCGATAGCGCGACTCGAGCCCGAGCAGCTTGTCGAGATAGAGCGTGGCGAAGCCGTCGAGCTTCATCGAGCCGATATCACCGCCCGAGCCCTTCACCCACAGCACCGTCGCCGGCGCGCCGGTGAGCGGATCGGCCATCTCGATCTTCGCCGAAGTGTTGCCGCCGCCGAAATTGGTGACGGTCAGATCCGAACCCAACAGGTTCGAGCGGTAGAGCAGCAGGCCCTCCGGCGACATGCCGGCAGCCTCCGCATCCGACCAGCGGTTACGCGGCACGGCGAACGGAATGGCGGTCACGCCCCGGCGCACCCTTGTCTTGTCTTCAAGCATCCGGAATTACTCTCCCCCAGCGCCCGGTACGGCGCGAGCTTCTCTATCAAGGTATCTAGCCAGATACAATCAACTTCGCTAAATATCAATCATAACAAAATGGGGAGGCAGCATTGGGTGATGGGCTGAGCGTGGTGCTCGATTTGGGTAAGACCTTGTCGAAGCTCAGTCTCTGGGACGCGTCGGGGACGATGCTGGCCCGGCGGACACGACCCAATGACCGGCCGATGGCGGTGCTGGGCGGCGAGAGCGTCCGCACGCTCGATGCGGCCGGCATCGAGGCCTGGGCAGAGGAAGGGCTGCGCGCGTTCGCGGGGATCGGGCGCGTGGCGCGGATCATTCCCGTCGGGCATGGCGCCGCGGCCGCGATCGTGCGCGACGGGATGCTGGCTGCACCGCCGCTCGATTATGAGCAGGCGATCCCGGCGGAATGCGCTGCCACCTATTGCAGCCAGCGCGATCCCTTTGCCCGCACCGGTTCGCCCGCGCTGCCGGACGGGCTCAACCTCGGGCTGCAGCTGCATTTCCTCGAGTCGCTCGATCCGGCGCTGCTGCAAGGCGACGCGACGATCCTGCCCTGGCCGCAATATTGGGCATGGCGATTCTCGGGCGTCGCGGCGTCCGAGGTGACGAGTCTGGGGTGCCATAGCGATCTCTGGTGTCCCGCCTCGGGCACGCCGTCGGCGCTGGCCGAGCGGCGTGGCTGGGCGGCCCGGCTCGCGCCGCTCCGCCATGCCGGCGAGGCGATCGGCACGATCAGCGCGGAATGGGCCCGGCGCACCGGCCTGCCCGCCGATGTCGCGGTGCATTGCGGATTGCACGATTCGAACGCAGCCCTGCTCGCGGCACGGGGCTTTGCCGATATCGCGGAACAGGAGGCCACGGTGCTGTCGACCGGCACCTGGTTCGTCGCGATGCGAACGCCGGGCAAGGGCGCGCGCGTCGACCTGGCGGGCCTGCCCGAGGCGCGCGACTGCCTGGTGAATGTCGACGCCCATGGCACTCCGATTCCTTCGGCCCGGTTCATGGGTGGGCGCGAGATCGAGCTGCTGACCGGGATCGACACGCGGCGCGTCGACATCAATCCCGATCAGCCGGCGATCATCGCGGCGCTCCCCGGTGTCGTCGCGGGCGGTGCGATGGTGCTGCCGACGCTGACTCCCGGCGTGGGGCCGTTCCCCGGCGGCGCGATGCGCTGGATCAACCGGCCGGGCGAATCGATGGGGCTGCGCGCGGCGGTGTGCCTCTATGCGGCGCTCGTGGCCGATGCGATGCTCGACCTGATCGGGACGCGCGAACGCGTGCTGGTCGAGGGACGGTTCGGCGAGGCCCAGGCCTTTGTCCGCACGCTCGCCACGCTGCGGCCGGACCTGCACGTCTTCGTCTCCAACGAGCATAACGACGTATCCTATGGAGCATTGCGCCTGATCGATCCGGCACTGGCACCGCCCTCGGCGCTCATCCGGGTGGAGCCGCTCGATTGCGATCTCGCCGGCTATGCGGCCCGCTGGCGGGCCCTGGCCGCCGGCAGCAGCGAGGCGGCATGAAGGCGGCGTCGATCTCCGATTATCGCGAGCTGGCGCGGCGCCGGCTGCCGCGCTTCCTGTTCGAATATATCGATGGCGGTTCCTATGCCGAAGTGACGCTGGGCCGGAACGTCGCCGATCTCGAGGCCGTGGCGCTGCGGCAGCGGGTGCTGCGCGACATTTCGGACATCGACCTGTCGACGAGCCTGTTCGGGCAAAGGCTGGCGATGCCGGTGGCGCTCGGGCCGGTGGGGTTGGCGGGGCTCAACGCGCGGCGCGGCGAAGTGCAGGCGGCGCGGGCGGCGGAGGCGGCCGGGGTGCCCTTCACGCTGTCGACCGTCTCGGCCTGCCCGCTCGCCGAAGTGGCGGGGGCGGTGGGTACGCCACCCTGGTTCCAGCTCTACATGATTCGCGACCGCGGCTTCATGATCGACCTGATGCAGCAGGCGGGCGCGGCGGGCTGCCCGGTGCTGGTCTTCACCGTCGACATGCCGGTGCCGGGCACGCGCTATCGCGACTATCGCTCCGGGCTGGCCGGCGCGCCGGGCCTGGGCGGATCGCTGCGACGATTCGGCCAGGCGCTGGCGCATCCGCGCTGGGCCTGGGACGTGGGCCTGTGGGGGCGGCCGCACCATCTCGGCAATGTCGCGCCGGTGCTGGCGGGCAAGACCGGGCTCAACGACTTCTTCGCCTGGATGCGCGACAATTTCGACCCCGCGATCGGCTGGGACGAGCTGGATTTCGTGCGCAAGCACTGGAACGGGCCGATCCTGCTCAAGGGGATCCTGGATCCCGAAGACGCCCGCGAGGCGGCGGCGCGGGGGGTGGATGGCGTGATCGTCTCCAACCATGGCGGCCGCCAGCTCGACGGGGTGCCCTCGACCGCCCGCGCGCTGCCGGCGATCGCCGATGCGGTGGGCGACCGGCTGACGCTGCTGGCGGACGGCGGGGTCCGATCGGGGCTCGACGTGGTGCGGATGCTCGCGCTGGGCGCCCGGGGCGTGCTGCTCGGCCGCGCCTGGGCCTGGGCGCTGGGTGGCGGGGGGCAGGCCGGCGTGGCGCATGTGCTGGCGCTGCTGGCCGCCGAGATGCGCGTCGCCATGGGGCTGACCGGCGTGACGCGCATCGACCAGATCAACGAAAAGATACTCGCGGGGAGGGAATGAGCATGGGCGGAAATCCGCTGATTGGCGTTTTGTTTCACTGGCTTGGCGGGCTTTCCTCCGCCAGTTTCTATGTTCCCTATCGCCGTATTCGGGCCTGGTCCTGGGAGATATTCTGGCTGGTCGGCGGCGTATTCTCCTGGCTGATCGCGCCCTGGCTGTTCGCTTCGATCCAGACGCACGACCTGCTCGGCGTGCTGGCGCGGACGCCGAGCAGCACCTGGTTCTGGTGCTGGTTCTGGGGCGCGATGTGGGGCTTTGGCGGGCTCACCTTCGGGCTGACCATGCGCTATCTCGGCCTGTCGCTCGGCATGGCCGTCGCCCTTGGGCTGACCACCGTGATCGGGACGATGGGGCCGCCGATCTTCCACGGCACGCTGGGGCAACTCGCGGAGACCTCGAGCGGGCAGATGACCTTTTTCGGCATCGTCATCACGCTTGCCGGCATCCTGGTGGTCGCCGCCGCCGGGCGCCGCAAGGAGCGCGAGATGGCGGGCGCGGCGGCGCGCCAGAGCGTGAGCGAGTTCAATCTGCCCAAGGGGCTCGCCATCGCGGTGTTCTCCGGCATCATGTCGGGCTGCTTCGCCTGGGGGCTCGACGCCGGCGCGCCGATCCGTGCGGCCACGGTGGCGGCGGGGACCGATCCGTTGTGGCAGGGCCTGCCGGTGCTGTGCGTCGTGCTGCTCGGCGGCTTCACCACCAATTTCGTCTGGTGCGGCTGGCTGATCCTGCGCAACCGGTCGGCCGGGCAGATCGTCGGCGCTGCCGTTTCGGGCGAGAAGCCGCCGCTGCTGCGCAACTATCTCCTGGCCGCGCTGGGGGGCACGCTCTGGTACTTCCAGTTCTTCTTCTACACGATGGGCGAGAGCCAGATGGGGAAATATGGCTTCTCCTCCTGGACGCTGCACATGGCGAGCATCATCCTGTTCTCCACGCTCTGGGGCTTCGCGCTCAAGGAATGGGCGGGGGTGCGGCTGGGCACGCGCGCGCTGGTGTGGACCGGCATCGGCGCGCTGCTGCTGTCCACCGTGGTGATCGGCGTCGGCAACTATCTCGCGGCATGACCAGCGTGACGGGGCGCCCGCTGATCCTGGGCAATTGGAAGATGCACGGCACGGGCTCCGACCTGGCCGAGATCGCGCGAATCGACGCCGCCGTGCATGCGCTCGGCGTCGAGGCCGGGCTGATGCTGCCGACGACGCTGATCGAGCGCGCGGCACGCCGGGTGCGGGCCGTCGCGATCGGTGGGCAGGATTGCCACGCCGTGGCCGAAGGCGCGCATACCGGCGGCGTCTCGGCGGCGATGCTGCGCGACAGCGGTGCGACAACGGTGCTGGTCGGGCACAGCGAGACTCGTGCCGACGATACCACCAGCGTGGCGGCCAAGGCGCATGCCGCGCAGGCGGCCGGGCTGGCGGTGGTGATCTGCGTCGGCGAATGGGAGCGTTCGGCCGATGCGCGGGCGCTGGTGGCGGCGCAGCTCCGCGCCTCGCTGCCGCCTGGGCTCGACTGGTCGCGTGCCGCCATCGCCTATGAGCCGGTCTGGTGCATCGGCGGGAGCGCAGTGCCGGACGCGGCGCATCTCGCCCGCATCTTCGAGATGCTGCGCATCGAGGCGGGCGCGGCGCGGCTGCTCTATGGCGGCGCGGTCGACGGCGGCAATGCGGCGGAACTGCTGGCCCTGCCCGGGATCGACGGGCTGCTCGTCGGCCGGGCCAGCCGATCGGCCGCCGACTTCGTGCCGGTGCTGGCGGCGGCGGCGGGGGTTCTCCCTCCGGGGGAGGAATGTGGGCAGCGTCTGTGACGGAGTAGCTGCCCTTCGCCTGGAAGCTCGCATCTCCTCCGTCACCCACGCTTTCGCAGGGATAACGGGGTAGGTTGATTGAGGCGCGACCCCAGATCGCCGACGGAGCAGCGGAAGCGACACCAAACATCGCAAGAACCGCACGACACCAAAATAGCCGTCACCCCGGCCCCTTCGACCGCCCGGCTCGCGGACGACCGAAGGGGCCGGGGTGACGAAGTTGGTGGGTCAATCGATCGGCTTGGTCGCAGTGACGCGGATGTCCTTCTTCAGCCGGATATCGTCCGAGGCGCTGCCGACGAGCAGCTGATAGGCCCCGGCGCGCGCCACCCAGTGATGGGTCGCCGCATCCCAATAGCCGAACGCCCGCGGATCGAGGCTCAGCTCGACCGTGCGGCTCTCGCCCGGCGCCAAGGCCAGCTTGGCGAAGGCGGCGAGCTGCTTGATCGGCTCCTCGGGCGTGCGATCGGCCCGCGCGACATAGAGCTGGACGACTTCCTTGCCGGCCAGCTTGCCCGTGTTGCGGAGCGACAGGCGGACCTTGGCCGCCGCACCGGGCGCGATCGTCGCGGGAGCGGAGAGGCCGGCATAGCCGAAGCTGGTATAGGACAGGCCATGGCCGAAGGCGAAGAGCGGCGCCACGCCGCGCGCCTCATAGCCGCGATAGCCGACCAGCAGCCCTTCGGCATATTGGGTCTTCATGTCGGTCAGCCGCACCGGATCATCGGCGCTGCGCAGCGGGAAGGTCACCGGCAGCTTGCCCGATGGATTGACCTTGCCGGTCAGGACACCGGCAAGCGCCGCCGCGCCTTCCTGGCCGGGCAGCCACATGCCGACGATTCCCGGCACGTCCTTCGCCCAGGGCATGGTCATCGCCGCGCCCGCATTGATCACCACCACGGTCGACGGATTGGCCGCCGCCACCGCCGCGATCAGCTTGTTCTGGTCGCCGGGCAGGTCGAAATCGGCGCGGTCATAGCCTTCGCCCTCGGTGAGCGAGGCGGAGCCGCCGACCACGATCGCCGCATCGGCGCGCTTCGCCGCGGCGATTGCCGCGTCGAAATCGGGCCGGGGCAGGCGCACGCCGAACTTGAGCGCCTCATAGGGCGTCTGGCCGGTCACATAGTCGAGCTGGATCGGATAGGCCCTGCCGCCCTCGAGCTGGACCTGGACGGTCCGCTGGGGAACGGGGAAGCCGATCACGTCGCGATTGTCGGGCTTTGCCGGCGTCGCCTTGTCGAGGATCGTCTTGCCGTCGAGCGTCAGCACGCCCGTGCCGGTGCCGCGCACGCTGAACTCATAGGTGCCGGTGGCCGGCGCGCGCAGCACGCCCGCCCAGCGCATCGACGCATAGCCGATCACCTTGGCGCTCGCGATATTGGCGCTGATCCGCTTGGTGAAATCGGTGGCGCGCTCGCGCTTCACCGGATCGCCGCTGAAATCGGCGCTGGCGTAGTAGGTCGCGGCCAGGCCGGTCTCGCTGCTGTCCGCCGCGGGGCTGAACAGCGCGGGTGCGGCGGTGGGCGGCGTCTCCTCGCTGTCGACGCCCTTCTCGTGGATCACCTCGACGCCAGGCAGCGCGGCGCGGATCGCCTCGAGCGGCGTCACCAGCTTGTCGAACGGTGCCACCGCCGAGCTGCCGCCACCCTGGATGCGGGCGATATCGGCATTGGGGCCGATCACCGCCAGCGTCTTGATGCCGGGTTTCAGCGGCAGCACGCCGGCATTCTTGAGCAGCACGATCGCTTCCTCGGCCGCCGCGCGGGCAGCCGCCCGGTGGCGCTCGCCGCCGATCTCGCCCTTGGGCTGCGGCCCGTCGAGCGCGCCGCTGCGGACGATCAGGCGCACGATGCGCCGGGCATTGTCGTCGAGCTGCGCCTCGCTCACTTCGCCCGCGTGGACCGCGGCGAGCAGCTTGGCACCGAAATGCTGGGCGGGGCCGGGCATCTCCAGGTCGAGCCCGGCATTGGCCGCGGGCGCGGTGCTGTGCGTCGCGCCCCAGTCGGAGACGACGAAGCCCTTGTAGTTCCATTCCTTCTTGAGCAGATCGGTGAGCAGCCAGCGATTCTCGCTCGCATAGGTGCCGTTGACCTTGTTGTACGAAGCCATGACCGACCAGGGATCGGCCCGCTTCACCACCGTCTCGAAGGCGGGAAGATAGATTTCGTGCAACGTCCGCTCGTCGATGACGGAATCGACGAAGAAGCGGTTGGTCTCGTGGTTGTTCACCGCGAAATGCTTGATCGAGACGCCGATGCCCTTGCCCTGGACGCCGGCGACATAGCCGAGCCCCAGCTTGCCGGCGAGGAGCGGGTCTTCCGAATAGGTCTCGAAATTGCGGCCCCAGCGCGGGGTGCGGACGATGTTCACCGTCGGCGCGAGCAGCACCGCGGCGCCATAGCCGCGCGATTCCTCCGCGATCGCGGCGCCCACGGCCTTGGCGATCTCCGGATTCCAGGTCGCGGCGATGGCGACGCCGACCGGGAAGACAGTGGCGGGCTTGCCCTCGGGCGAGCGCACGCCGGTGGGGCCGTCGGTCACCTTGATCGCGGGGATGCCCAGCCGCGGGATCGCATGCAGCGTCATCGAGCTTTCGCCCGCGAGCAGCGACACCTTCTCCTCCAGTGTCAGCCGGTGCATCAGGTCTTCGACGCGCTGCTCGAGCGGCGCGCTCTTCTCACGATAGGTCATGCGTTCGTTCTGGGCCTGGGCGAGAGCGGGTGCGCTCGCAATCAACGCCGTCGCGGCGACGCAGGCAAGGAAATTGGCGCGAGTCATCATTTGATCGCGGCGAGATCGGTAGCGGTCTTGGCGAGGATCTCGTCGGTGAGCTTGCCGTCCGAATAGGCCTTGAGCTGGTTGAGGCTCAGCCCCTTGAACATGTCGTACTGCGGCAGGCCGATCAGGCCGGGCAGGTTCTTGTCGATCGCGGCCTTGCCCTGCGCGTCGGCCACGATCTCCTGGATCGGCGTGTCGAGCGTGAACTTCGGCGCGGCAGCCGGAGCGGCGGGCACGGGCGCCGGCGCGGTCTGGGCGAGGGCGGTGCCCGGCAGGGCGAGCAGCGCGGCGAGCAGCAGCTTGTTCATCATCATCTTCATCCTTGGCTGGTGGTTTCGAGATCCAGTTCGGCGATCATCGCCTCGCGGATCAGATATTTCTGGACCTTGCCGGTCACGGTGGTGGGGAAGGCGTCGACGAAGCGGACGTAGCGGGGCACCTTGTAATGGGCGATCCGGCCGCGGCAGAAGGCGCGGACCTCCTCCGCGTCGCCCGAGGCGCCGGCGCGCAGCCGGATCCAGGCGCAGAGCTCTTCCCCCATGCGCGCGTCGGGCACGCCGACCACCGCCACATCCTCCACCGCCGGATGACCGTAGAGGAACTCCTCGATCTCGCGCGGATAGATGTTCTCACCGCCGCGGATCACCATATCCTTCAATCGGCCGACGACATTGCCATAGCCCTCCGCGTCGATCACCGCGAGGTCGCCGGAATGCATCCAGCCCTCGGCATCGAGCACCGCCGCGGTCTTCTCCGGCTCGTCCCAATAGCCGAGCATCACCGAATAGCCGCGGGTGCACAGCTCGCCCGGCGTGCCGGTGGGCACGATGTCGCCGTCCTCGTCGACGATCTTGCATTCGAGATGCGGCTGGACCCGGCCGATCGAGCCGATGCGGCGCTCGAAGGGATCGTCCACTGCCGTCTGGAAGCTGACCGGGCTGGTCTCGGTCATGCCATAGGCGATGGTGACCTGGGGCATGTGCAGCCGTTCGTTCACGGCGCGCATCAGCGGCTCGGGGCAGACCGCGCCCGCCATCACGCCGGTGCGCAGCGAGGCGATGTCGAACCGTTCGAACTCCGGATGGGCGAGCACAGCGATGAACATGGTCGGCACGCCGTAGAGCGCCGTGCAGCGCTCGCGCGCGATCGCTGCCAGGGTCGCGCCCGGATCGAAGCCGGCGGCGGGATAGACCATCGTCGCGCCGTGGGTGAGCGCGGCGAGATTGCCCATCACCATGCCGAAGCAATGATAGAGCGGCACCGGGATGCAGACGCGGTCGCCGGGCTGGAGGCGCTGGGCCAGGCCGACGAAATAGCCGTTGTTGAGGATGTTGCGGTGGCTGAGCGTCGCGCCCTTGGGCTGGCCGGTGGTGCCGCTGGTGAACTGGATGTTGATCGCGTCGGTAGCGCGCAGCTCCGGGCCGATCGCCGCGAGCATCTGGCGGCTGGCATCGTCCGCATGGCCGGCGACCTGGTCGAAGGCGATCCAGCCGGGCCCGGTCGCGGCGCCGATGCAGAGGATGCGGCGGAGCGCGGGCAGGCCGGGCGCGATCTCGGCGACCATCGCGGCATAGTCGCTGGTCTTGAAGCGATCCATGAAGACCAGCGCGGCCAGGCCGACCTTGGCCATGGTGAAGCTGGCCTCGCTGGTGCGATAGGCGGGGTTGATCGTGACCAGGATCAGCCCGGCGCGCGCGGCGGCGAACTGGGTGAGCGTCCATTCGATGCAATTGGGCGCCCAGATGCCGATCCGCTCGCCCGGCTCCAGCCCGAGCGCGAGCAGCCCGGCGGCGACGGCATCGGCCCGCTCCAGCAGTTCGGCGAAGGTCCAGCGGATATCCTGCTCGACCGAGACCAGCGCTTCGCGCTCGCCCCAGCGGGCGGCGGCCAGCGCCAGCGCCGCGCCGATCGTATGCTCGATCAGCGGCGGCGCGTCGGCACCCCGGACGAGGCTGGCGGCCGGGCTCATCGCTTCGCGCCGGGCGCGACGCAGACGAAGTTAGCCGCTTCATCGGTCGAGCCCTTGCCCGTCCAGCGCGCGACCTTGGGATAGGCGCACAGGGGGCGGGTGCGGACCGGCTTGGCCGGGAAGCCGAGATAGCCGAACAGGTCATTGTCGTACTTGGTGGCGATCATCGTCTCGGGCGCGGGGCCGCCCTGGCGCCATTTGTCGATCGTGCCGAGCGTATCGAGCACATTCGGGCCGGGACCGGCCAGGCAGTGCGACATGCCGGGGACCATGAACAGGCGCACCGAATCCTTCGCTGCGGCGCCGGTGCGCTTCTGCACGGCCTGATAATAATCGATCGTGTTCTCGGGCGCGATCGCGGCGTCGTTCCAGCCATGATAGAGGATCAGCTTGCCGCCGCGCTTCAGGAACGGGCCGATGTCCGGATTGTCGCTGTCGAGCACCGGGGCGAGGCGCCGGGCCGCCGCATAGTCGCGCGCCAGGTCGAACGACGCGGGCTGCCATTCGGGATCCGAATAGACCATGTTGCGGAAGAACTCGCTGGCGAAGATGCCGTGCTGCGCCTTGGGGCCGGTGAGCCACAGGTCCCAGGCGCCGGGAACGGCTTCGGCCCCGGGCATATAGCCGGGGAAGAACTTCCTGCCCTTGGCGTCGACGGTGCCGCGATAGAGCGAGCGCGCCGCGCGCACCTGGCCGGCGGTGAGGCAGGAGGGGCCGTCGCCGGCCTTGCACTGGAGCGCGGCCGGATCGAAGCCGCACTGGCGCGGATCGTCGAGCACGCCGTCCTTCACGCCGTCCTTCGCATCGCACTGGGCGAGCGCGGCGTCCTGGAGCAGCTTGAGCTTCTCGTTGGGGATCAGCGTCTCGGGGCGGGCGAACACCGCGCGATCGGTGGCCATGAACGACGTCATCAGCCGGCTCCAGGCATTGGCCGGCGCGCCCGCGACGATCGCGTCATAATCCTCGGGATAGCGCTGCGCCTCCATCAGCGCCTCGCGGCCGCCGTCCGAACAGCCCTGGAAATAGGACGCCTTGGGCGCATTGCCGTAATAGGCGGCGATGACGGCCTTGCCGGTGCCGGAGGCGAGGTGGTTGGCGCGGTGGCCGAAATCCACGATCCGCTCAGGCTGGTGCAGCGCCCATTTGGCGTCGGTGTCGGCGGTGCCGACATGGCCCATGTCGGTGCCCACCGTGGCATAGCCCTTGCCCAGCGCGCCCTGCATGGTGAGCTGGGGGAGCAGCATCGAGCCGCCATAGCCGCCATTGCCGGCGCCGAGCAGCTTGCCGTTCCAGGCGGCGGGGGCGGGCAGCCACACCTCCACCTTGATCTCGGAGCGCGGCGTGGGCGCCAGCACCGCATAGACGCGGCAAAAGGCCGCCTGGGCGGGGAGGCCGGGCGTCCCCTCCTTGGTGTTGACCATGCCGCCCTTGGCGACTTCCTCGGCCTTCACGACCTTGCCGTCGGCCAGCGCCAGGCCGGCGAGCGCGGTGCAGGCGCCGCTGGGCGTGGTCGCGGCGAGGGGCTCGGGCGCGCCGCCCGAGACGAGCAGCGCGGTGGCGACGGCGCCCAGCGCGCCGAGATGGGCTATCCGGTTCATTTGTTGAGCAACCCCTTGGCCTGGAACCATTTCTGCGCATGCTCGGGCCAGGCGTCCGATGCCTTGCCGCTCTTGGTGATGCCGAAGCCATGGCCACCCTTGGGGAAGGTCACCAGCGTTGCGTCGGCACCCGCCGCCTTCCAGGCATCGACCAGCCGGCCGGCCTCGGGTCGCACGATGGGATCGTCCTCGGCGACCATCGCGAGCAGGGGTGGGGCCTTGGCCGGGACGGTCAGCGGATTGCCGACCAGGCCGGGATACATGGCGACGATGAAGTCCGGCCGGCTGGCGGGCTTGTTGCCCAGTACCGTCCACATCGTCACCGCGCCGCCGGCCGAGAAGCCCATCATGCCGACGCGGCCGGGCTTCACGCCATATTTCGCCGCATGGGCGCGGACATAGCGCATCGCTTCCTCGCCATCGGCGGTGGCGAGCGGGCGGAGCGGGACGATCGCAGCCTCGAGCGATTTGAAGTTCATCAGCCGGCGGAGCATCACCATGCCGAAATCGTCGCCGGTGGGCAGCAGGCGGTAGCGCAGCACAAAGGCAGTGATGCCCTGGCTGTTGAGCCACCGGGCGACGCCGTCGCCTTCATTGCCGATCGAGAGCAGATGGAAGCCGCCGCCCGGTGCGACGATCACCGCGGTGCCGTTGGCGATCTTCGGATCGGGCCGGAACACGGTGAGCGTCGGCTCGGAGACGTTGCGGGTGATCAGCCCATAGGGCTTCTTGTCGGCGGTAGTCTCCGCCTGCATCGGGCCCATCGAGCCCGGTGCACCATTCGGCCAGAGCCGGATCGTCTCCTGGGCATGGGCAGTGACGCTGCCGGCGAACAGCGCGAGCGGCGCCAGGATCCGGAAGAGGGTACGCATGGACTTCCTCATTTCTGCTTGGCCGCATCACGGGCGGCGGCGATTGCCGTTATCTCGGGCGTACCGGCGGTCGCGGTGGCGCTCCCGTCATTGCTAATCACTAGCATCCGTGCCCCGGGCAGGAACCGTGCCCAGCCCGGGTCACCAGTCCTGGCGAATTTCACCCAATGGTCCGCGACCAGGCTAGCGGTGGCCATGTCGGCGGGGCTGGGCTTGCCGCCGGCCGCGGCGAGATTGTCGAACTGATAGGGCACGTCGGTGGCGTGCGAGGCGCCGGCCAGCGTCGCGCGCTTCTCCTCGGCGACATAGCCGAAGCGATAGAGCCAGGTCGGGGCGTGCGCGGCCTGGCGCCTGGCGAGCGAGAAGGCGGGCTCGGTGAAGGTATAGTCGCTCGGGATGTGGCGGTCATAGGCCTCGGCCGAGCCATAGGCGGCGCGCACCGCATCGGCGCCGCTGCCCAGCTTCTCGGTCGCCTTGGCGACGAAGCCCTTCATGAACGGCGCGGGGATGAAGCCCAGCTCGTCGCTGTTCGAGCCGATGATCATGCGAATGCCCTGCGCCTTGCCGGCGGCGAGCAGCGCGTCGGTGTCGCCGGTGACGATCCGGCCGTCGGTCATCGGGCCGGAATAATGGGCCTCGTCGCCGTTGAGCAGGTTGATGCCGCCCTGCACCGTGTCGGCGGGCAGCGCGCGGAGTGCGGCGAGATCCCCGGCGCCCGCCCGGTTCGCGAAGGCCACGCCCTTGGCCTCTCCGGCCGCGAGATCGGGCCAGCTGTCGCGGCCGCCGCCCGAAGCGGCGATGGCCTTGGCGAACAGGCCCTTCGCGGCCGGCGAGACCATCAGCCGGCCGACCGACTCTCCGCCCGCGGACTCGCCGAAGAGCGTGACGTTCGCCGGATCGCCGCCGAACGCGGCGATGTTGCGCTTCACCCATTGCAGCGCGGCGAGCTGGTCCATCAGCGCCCAGTTGCCGGTGGGGCCGGCGCCGGCCTCCCCGGTCAACGCGGGATGGGCGAAGAAGCCGAACCGGCCGAGGCGATAGTTGAAGGTGACGACCACCACGCCGCGCGCGGCCAGGCGGGTGCCGTCGAGGATCGCGGCGCTGCCCGATCCCGTGGAGAAGCCGCCGCCATGGATATAGACCATCACCGGCAGCTTCGCCCCGGCGCGGGGCCGGGGTGTCCAGACGTTGAGGAACAGGCAGTCCTCGTTCATCGGCAGCGTGGTGTTGGCGAGGTCGCCGGGCATGCGCGCCTGGACGCAGTCATTGCCATAGCCGGTCGCGGCGCGGGCACCGGTCCAGGTCGGCGCCGGCATCGGCGCGTGCCAGCGCAGCGGGCCGACCGGGGCGGTGGCATAGGGGATGCCCTTGAAGCTGGTCACGCCTTCGGCGGTCGCGCCGCGCAGCGTGCCGGCCGGCGCGCGGACCTGCTGGGCCCGGGCGGCGCCGGCAAGCGTCAGGGACAGGGGGAGCAGGGACAGGGCGATCAGGCTAGTCTTCATTTCCGGCCCTCGGTGACGAAGGTGAAGCTGCCGGCGCCGGTGGTATAGACGGTCGCGGCATCGGTCTTGCGGAGCAGGGTCGCGCCTTCGGGCAGGGTGGTAGGCGCGCCGAAGCGAGTGGGCACCCAGATCTCGCCCACGGCGTTCATCGGCACGGTGGCGTTGAGAGTCAGGCGGCCATTCTCCACCTTCCATTCCGCCCGTGCCTCGCCCTGGGGCGTCGCCATGGTCGCCGCGGCCGCGGCCAGGCCCTGGGGAATCTCCGGGCGGATCAGCACGGTGCGATAGCCCGGCGCGCCGGGGCGCAGGCCGGCGAGGCGCTGGCGCATCCAGTCCGCGATCGAGCCGAAATAATGATGGTCGCGCGAGCGGGCGTTGAGGCCCCAGGATTCGAACATGGTCTTGTGGCCGCTCTTCAGCCAGAAGCCCCAGCTCGGCTCGTCGGTGCGCGTCGCCAGGCGATAGGCGAGGTCGGCATGGCCATAGTCGCTGAGGATCTCGAGCAGGTAGCGCGTGCCGAACACCCCGGCGCGCAAGCCGCGGGCGTCGACATCCTTCGCGATCGTGTCGGCAACCTTCTGTTCCATTCCTGCGGGCGCCATGCCGAAGGCGAGCGGCAGGATGTTCTGCGACTGGGTGGGGCCCTTGGTCACGCCCTTGTCGTCCAGGGTGCGGTACCAGCCGTTCGCCGCGTCCCAGTAGCGGGCGTTATAGGCGCGGCGGATATCGGCGGCGAGCGCGGCATAGCGGTCCGCATCCGCCCGGTTGCCGATCACCGCCGAGGATCTGGCCAGCAGGTCCGCCTCGTGAAAGAAATAGGCAGTGGTGATCGCGTCGATCCCGCCATTGTTGGTGGCGAAGATGTCGAGCGGGCCCGGGGCGCTCCACTCGCTCAGGCCGCGGTCGTGGCGATAGTCGGGCGCCTTGAAGACAGTGGCGGTATAATCGACCAGCCGCTTCTGCATGGCGTGCATGCGCGCCAGGATGCGGGTGTCGCCCTCGGTCTGGTAAAGTTCCCAGGGCAGGATCATCGCGGCGACGTCCCAGGGCGTGGACGGCCCCCAGACGAACGACCAGCCCGGCGTGCCCTCATAGCCGTAGAAGGGCGTCGCCGGCACGATCTCGGGCAGTTCGCCGCTGGGCGCCTGCGCATCGGGATAGTCGTTCAGCCATTTGGTCCAGACGCGGGCGATGCCCAGGCTGCGCGCGGCGGCGCCGGCCGAGGCCTGGGCGTCGCCGGTCCAGCCGTTCTTCTCATAGGTCGGCGTATCGGTCTGATAGCCGTGCATGTTGTTCAGGATGGTGCGGATCGCGGCCTGGTCGATCTCGTTCAGCAGCGGATCGGCGCTGGCGAAGCTGCCGGTGCGGGCGACGGCGCTATGGGCGACCTTGCCGGTGAGCGTCGCCAGGGTCGGCGTGCCGGGATAGCCGCGCAGCTCGACATAGCGGAAGCCGCGATAGCCGAAGCTCGGCTCCCAGTGCTCGGCTCCCGAGCCGGCGAGCGTGTAGCGATCGGTCTGCAGTTGCGCGTCGATCAGGCCCGAGGCGGGGACGACGATCCCGTCGTCGCCGATCCGTTCGCTGGCGACGAGGGAGATGGTGGTGCCGCGCGGTCCGCGGACGTCGAGCGCGGTCCAGCCGGAGAAAATGCGGCCGAAATCATAGACCCAGACTCCCGGCTTCACCTGGGTGAGCGAGGCAGGCGCGATTTGCTCGACCGGAGCGATCGGCTCGACATTGGCGGCCTGGAGGAAACCGCTGGGACCGTTCACTTGCCGGGCGGCGGTCCAGCCCTTGCCGGCGAAGCCCGGCTTGTCCCAGCCGGTGGGAAGCAGGCGCGCGTCATAGCGCTCGCCGCGATGGACGGAATCGTTGCGCGTGGGGCCGGAAACGGTCCGCCAGCTCGCGTCGGTGGCGACCGACTGGCGCGATCCGTCCGCGAAGGTGACTTCGAGCTGGGCCTTGAGCGCGGGCTCGCCATGCCAGGGGGCCTGATCGAAATACCATTCATTGGGATCGGTCAGCCCATACCAGCCGCGCCCGAGCTCGGCACCGAGGACATTCTGCCCGGTGCGGACGCGATCGGTCACGTCATAGGTCTGGTAGAGGACGCGCTTGTCATAGGCGGTGAAGCCGCTGGCCATCGCGCTGGCGCCGACCGTACCGCCATTGAGATGCAGCTTCGGCCAGCCCGCGCCCGCGACATAGAGGCGCGCCGCCGCGATCTTCCTGGCGGGCAGGACAAAGGCCTTGCGGACCAGCGGGGCGGGCGCTTCGATCGGCAGGACGATGTCGATGTTCGGAACGCCGGCGGCGACGGTGAGGCCGTCCGCTTCGACGGTGCCGCCGACAAAGGGATTGTCGTTGGCGGGAAAGCGCGTGGCGAAGGCCGGGCTGCCGGTGCCGGTGACGCTGACGGCGTGGATCGTCGCCGCCGCGGCTTCCCGCGACGAGAAGCCGATCGTGCCATGCGGCTGGCCGGTATCGGTGAGCAGGTCGACCTGCCTGCCGTCGATCGCGGTGGCGATGCTGTTGCCCTGTGCGGTGATCGTGACTCTGTGGCGCACGCCCTTCAGCGTGATGCCGGTGAGCGGCACGCGCTTGAGCTCGGTGAGCTTGACGCCCGAGCTGCTGCCGCCGGGATAATGGCGGACGCGGGCGATCAGCACCGGGCCGGCCTTTTCCTCGGCCAGGGTCCAGACATAGGCCTCGCCATAGGTCTTGCCCGCCGCGCGGGCGCGGAAGAGCAGGTCGACCGAGCTGCCGGTGAGCGTCAGGTCGCTCTCGAAGCGAAGGTCGCTCCAGTCATGATCGCGGCGTGCCGGGCCGGCGATCCAGCCGGCCGACCAGTCGGCCGGGGCGAGCAGGCCCATCTCCCACCAGCCGGGCCGGCTCCAGCCGCTCTCGCGGCCATCGGCATCCCAGGTCCTGACCTGCCACGCATAGCGGGTACGCGCGGCAAGGGCGGGGCCGGCATAGGGGATCTGCGCATTGTCGGGCGAAGCCACCTTGCCGCTGTCCCAGACGGGCTTGCCCGCGGCGGTGACACGGATCTGATAGGCCGCCTGGCGCTTCGCCGGGGAATGCCAGGCGAGGCGCGGGGCGGGTTCGTCGATGCCGAGCGCGGCATCGGCATATTCGACGGTAAGCCGGGTGGGTGCCGGACCGTCCTCCTGGGCGGACGCGGCCATGGCGGCGAGAAGCGCCATGGCCGCCGTACCTGAGACCAACAGGGTACGCATGGTCAGGACGGAAGACGGAAGCGACACCCGATCCCCTTTCCTCAGAACTTGGTCCGGATGCCGAAGGTGACCAGCCGTCCCAGGGTGCTGCCATTGGTATAGGCGGCGGCGCTGTTCAGCCAGGGCGGATCCTGGTCGAAGATGTTGTCGACGTTCAGCGTGAGCATCGCGTTCTTGATGAAGCCGTGCGCGCCCAGATCATAGGCGAGGAAGGCGTCCACCGTCTGGAACGCGCCCACCCGGGTCTGCGGCGAAACGCCGAGGATCGGGAAACCGCCCTTGTAGTTGTACGAGGCCGAGGCGATGAAGCCGCCCGACTTGCCGCCCAGCGTAGCGACGAAGGCAGTGCGGCCGACGCCGTTCTTCAGATCGTCGGTGAACGGCCCGCCGGAGACCGCCTGCGACTTGCGGCTGAGCGTATAGGTGCCAGCGATGCTGGCGTTGATCGCGCCGAAGCCGGTCAGGCGGGTATAGGCCAGGTTGAAATCGAGCCCGTCGGTGTTGACCGCGCCCAGATTGTTGCGGCGCGCATCGATCAGCACATAGGGGGTGAGCGGACCGGTATAGAGGCTGGCGATGCTCGGCGCACCGACCACGTTGAGGTTGCCCACCGCCGCCTGGGCCTGGGCCAGCGTCGGCCGCAGGATATAGAAGTTGGCGTAGTTGGTGTTGGTGAACAGCGTCGGCGAGAGGAACGGCGCCAGGCCGATCGCGTCCTTGAACTTCACATTGTAGTAAGTGAGGTTCGCCACCAGGCCCGGAACCGCCTTCGGCGTCCAGTCGAAGCCGGCGGACCAGGTGTCCGCGCGCTCGGGCTTCAGGTTCGGGTTGCCGCCCGCCAGCACGATCGTCGCACGCGCCGGGTCGACGGGAGTGGCGCCCGGCGCGAGGAACGGGCTGTAGGGCAGCACGGTCGCGCGCGAGTCCGAGGTGTTCGTCGTGTCGGCAAGGCTCGGGGCGTGGAACGAAGTGCCCCAATTGCCCCGGATCGTCAGGTCGGTGAACGGCTTGTAGTTCACGCCGATCTTCGGATTGGTGGTGCCGCCCTGGTCGCTATAGTCGTCATAGCGGACCGACGCCGAGAGCTGCAGCCCGCGCAGGCCGGGGCTGCCATTGCCGGCGCCGACGATCGGGATCATCAGCTCGCCAAAGGCCGAGCGCACGTCGCGCGCGGCGCGCGAGGTCTTCGCATTGGCATAGGAGCCGACCGCGCCCTGGGCGATGCGCGACGAGATGTTCTCGTAATGATATTCCGCGCCGACCGCGAGGCGGACATCGCCGCCCGCCAGATGCGCCAGCGAACCGTCGAGGATCAGCCGGCCCTCGGCCAGTTCCTGGGTGGCATCGCCGTAATTCTCATAATTCCGGATGGCGGCGAGGGCCGCGGGGCTGCTGGCCGCGAGGTCATAGGGATTGAGCGCCATGCCGGGGATCAGGCCGGCGAGCGCGAGCGATGCCGTGGTGGTGTCGAGTGCGGCTTCGCGCACCAGATTGGTGCTGCGCCCGAAATTGCTCTCCGCCCGCAGCTGCCACTTGTCGCCGATCGCGAAGGAGAAGCTGGGAGTGACGCCATAGGATTCGAAGCGCTGGCGGCTGGTCAGGCTGTTCCCATAGACGCTGGCGAAGGAGAAGCTGGCCGTCTGCGATGTCAGGCCCGAGATCGGGCGGAAGAAGGGGTTGAGCGCGGTGATCGTGCTGGAAAGCATGCCCTGGGCCTGGTTCACCACCGTGTCGCGGCGCGACCAATAGGCAGTCACCCCGAAGGCGACATTGTCGTCGAGCTGCTGGGTCAGCGAGCCGAAGACCGAGTTGCGCTCCTCGCGCGGGAACAGGTCGGCATAGGCGTTCTGGTCGCACTTGTTGACCGTGCCCGGCGTGAGGGCGGGCAGGGCATAGGTGACGGGGTTGACCGTGCCGATCTGGATGTTGCCCGGCGCGCAGGTGGTGACGCGGAAATCGCCGCCGCCCTTCGACCGGCGATCGGCCGAGGCATAGTCGCGATCGATGCCGAGGACATTGTCGTGCCAGACATGGGCATAGGAAAGGAACAGCGAGCCGCTGCCCCAGTCCTTGCCGATGGTCAGGTTGCCGTCGACCGTCTTGTACTTGTCGGCAAAGCCGTAGCGCAGATTGGCCGAGACCCCGTCGAAGCGCTTGCGGGTGATGAAGTTCACCACGCCGCCGATCGCGTCGGAGCCGTAGATGGCGGAGCCGCCGTCCGGCACCACTTCGACCCGCTCCAGCACGTCAGGCGGCAGGATCGAGGGATCGACGGTGGTCTGAAGAATGCCCGCGCCGACGCCGCGATGGCCGTTGATCAGCACCAGCGTGGTGCTGCCGCCCGAGGCGCCGAGGTTGCGGATGTTGGGGCGGAGGACCGGCAGGCCGAACGACGCCGAGCCCACCGGGATCGTGCCGAAATTGCCGACCTGCGGGATCTTCGCGAGCAGATCGTTCGAGGAAGCGACCCCGCGTGCGGTGATCGTGTCGCGAGTGACGCCGATCACGTTGGTGCCGGTGGGCGCGACGCCGCGCAGCAGCGTGCCGGTGACGACGATATCGCCCTGGGGCTCTTGCGTGCCGTCATCGGCCGCCTGGGCATCGGCCTGGGCGGCTTCGGGACTTGCCGGAGCGGTCTGCGCATGTGCTGCGCCGGCACAAGCCAGCATGGTGGCGAGGGCCAGCATCGAAAGCCCCGCCTGCTTCGCGAACCCGCGGACGCGCGGCTCCATGATCTCGGTGTTCATATTCCCTCCCCAATTGGTCCTTCGGACTCTCGTTTCCCGCGGGGGCATTGCCTTCCGCCGGATGGAATCACCCGCTCGGGCTATTTTCCACAATCATTCAATCTCGATCTTTTTCGATCATGTCAATGATCAAATTAGATTGTGAACGGGGAGTTTGGGTCGGGGAAACCGGCCGGTATCGCGCGTCTTCCCCGTCGGCAAGGCAGGGCGCGATGCGCGCGGCCATCGCGCGGGACGGCGCCACGCGTCGGCGTCCGGTCGTTCATGCGCGAAGGGCAGGGCGAAAATGGCTCGGGGGCGCACGTCCGGTGCGCCCCCGCTTGCCCGGTGGTTGCCGCGCGCCGCCGCGATCAGCGCGGCACGTCCGACAATGGGACATGCCGCCAGAACCCGCGGATCTCGTCGTCATTGCCGGTCAGGTCGTAGCGCAGCAGCGACACCGGCAGGCGGCCGGTGTTCATCAGATAGTCGTGATAGTCGCGGATCGAGAACCTGTCGCCGAGCTGGCGGCGGCGATCGACCAGCAGCTTCTGGAGCTGCATCGCGCCGATCGTATAGGTCATGCCATAGCCCGGCGGCCGGCGGATATAGATGCCGGCGTCGGTGCGCGCGACATTGTCGTCCAGCCAGGGCGTCCATTGCTTCCAGAACCGCATGGTCTCGCCGACGGTCATCTCGTTGCGCTGCATCTTCACGTCGCCGATCGTGCGGGCCGCGCGGAACAGGCCGAAGATATAGATCAACTCGCGCGTGCGGGGCCGGTCGTCGAACAGGCCCAGCTGGAGCGCGGTCTCCTCGAGATAGAAGCCCCAGCCTTCGGTACGCCCGCTGTCGCTCACCCGGCCGCGGATCGGATCGGTGACGCGCTTTCCGGTCATCCCGTCGAAGCGATGGCCGGGGAAGGTGGCGTGGAGATGGTCCGGCGAGGCGTCGCGGAACTGGATCTGCTCCCAGAACATCGGCCCGGTTGGGCGCACGATCCAGGGCGCGTTGAAGCCGACCTCCCGATAGCTGCCCGGAATATAGTCCGGGATGGTGAGGATCTCCTCATCCTTCAGCCATTTGCGGATCTTGGCATCGGTGCCGGCGAGCTGCGCCTCATATTCCTCGGCCGACTTGGGCAGCTGTAGTTCGGGGAGCTTCCGGTTGCGGTGCCGCTCGGTGGCATAATCGGCCCAGAAGCGCGTGAGCTCGCGTTCGGCCAGCGTCACCACTTCGTCCGACGTGAAGGGCATCAGCCGGACATTGGCGAGGAACCAGTCATAGGCCGGCTTGCCGACCCCGGCGCGGGCAGTCATCGCGGGGCGGGCGGCGGCGAGCCAGTCGCGAAAGCCGCCGATCGCGCCCTCTGCTGCCACGATGTCCGCGAGCAGCGCTGGTTGCTGCGTCCGCGCGCGGACGCGCAGGTCGGCGAACCAGCCGATCAACCCCTCGGGCTCCACCGCGCGATAGGGCATGCCATGGCCCACGCCGTCGCCGTGCGAAAGGCCGTGGAGCGCGAGATCGGCATAATCCGCCGCCACCGAATCGAGGTTGGCCCGCGCCTGGGCCAGATAGGCGGGGATCGCCTTCAGCCGGGCGCGGAAGCCGGCGAGCGCCTCGCCCTTCAACGGCAGCTCGGTATAGGCCAGCCGCTGCAGGGTATCGACATACATGCCCGGATCGCGTGCCCAGGGCTTGAGGATGTTCAGGTTGAAATCCTCCAGGTCCATCTGCGCGCGGACGGCGAGGTAATCGACCTGCTGGTGGCGATCCCAGCGCGCCACGGCGAAATCGGGGAGCTGCGCCTGGAAGCCGCGCAGCTCGGCGCGGCGCTTGTCGACGGCGGCGGCCCTGTAGTCGACGACGCCGTCGGCTGTGGGCGGCGTGCGCCAGGCATCGAAGGCCGTGAACAGCGTGACGAGATCGGCATGGCCGCGCGTTCCCTGGGGCGGCCCGTCGGGCTGGGCGGTGGCCTGCCTCGCGCTTGCCGGAGCGATGCCGAACGCCGCCGGCGCGGCGCTCCCGGCCAGGAGCATCGCGATCACCAGTCCTCCTGCACGCATGTCGATCTCCCCTCGGTCTCCGGCCGCCAGATGCTCGGGCGCCGCATCATTCAGAATAAAACGAAAAACATGTGATTTGTAATGTGATGATCTCATGGGTGGCACTGGTCAAGAGGCACCGAATCGGTGTTATCTCGGAGGCATGCGGGGTGCCTCAGACCAGTCCAAAACGGTGCGAATCGGCGGAAAACCGAGAGTTTCCGACCTTTGTCCCGAGGTTTGGAGAGGGCGCGCCCCGGCTCGCCGGCCCTGTCGGGGTGATCCTCCGGCCTGGAAAAAACCGTGCGCAATCGTGGGTTTCCCGGCAGCTTTGTTACCAAGAAGCGACACTTTTCACATTTTTTCGTTACCCCGAATTGACCCTTCGTGCTTGATATGCTCAAAATCACGCACTTGTTCACGGAAATGGCGCAACCGACGACGCCGGAGCGGAACGAGGCAGGTGGGCGTATCCATTCGGGGAGACACGGACATGGGCAGTAAGCGGGTTGCGGTGATGCGGGCGGGATTGCGGGGCGGCTCCGCGCTGTTCGCCACGATGATGATGATGGGCACGGCGATGGCGCAGACCGCCGAGCCGGAAGCGCAGGAAGCCGAGGCGATCGTCGTCACCGGCTCGCGCATCCCCCGTCCGGACGTCGACTCGAACAGCCCGGTCAACGTGATCGGCAGCGAGGAAATCCGCCAGACCGGCACGGCCGAGACCGAGCAGCTGCTCAACGCGCTGCCCCAGGCGGTCGCCGGTTCGGGTGCCCAGTCCAATGCGGGCAACGGCTCGGCCACGGTCAATCTGCGCAACCTCGGCGCGGCCCGCACCCTGGTGCTGCAGAACGGCCGCCGCATCGTCGGCGCCAGCCAGGACGGCGTGGTCGACATCAACATGATCCCGCCCTCGCTGATCGAGCGGGTGGAAGTCGTCACCGGCGGTGCCTCGGCCGTCTATGGCTCGGATGCGATGGCCGGCGTGGTCAACTTTGTCACCAAGACCAATTTCCAGGGCCTGGAAGTCAGCGGCCAGTACGGCATCAGCGAGCGGGGCGATGCCGAGCGCTACAATATCGACTTCACCGTCGGCGGCAATTTCGGCGATGGCCGCGGCAACATCGTGTTCAACGGCAGCTATTACGACCGTTCGATGGTGAAGGGCGCCGCGCGCGACCATGCCTCGCTCTATCTGGTCGATGCCGTACAGAACGGTAAGGGCGTGCTCGTCCCCGGCGGCAACGGCGTCACGCCGCAGGGCACGATCTTCACGCCGGCGCTGGTCGGCAAGCTCGACCAGTTCGGCAACACCATCGGCACCGCCGGCATCTTCTTCGCGCCCGAAGGCTGGCGCGCCTACAAGACCAGCGACGGCTTCAACGACCGTCCCTATACCAACCTCCAGATGCCGATGAAGCGCTGGTCGGGGGCGATCACCGGCCATTACGACGTGACCGACAACGTCACGGCCTTCTGGGAAGGCAATTACGTCCGCAGCGAGATCAACTCGACGCTGGGCGCGGTGCCGATGAGCAGCTCGGGCTTCCTGCCCAACTTCCAGTTCGACTTGCGCAATCCCTATCTGTCGTCGTCGCTGCGCGAGTTCCTGCGCACCAATCTCGATGGTGACGGCGACAATCTGGTTTCGCTCAACATCAATCGTCGCCTGCTTGACTTCGGCTCTCGCACCGACGACCAGACTCGCGAATTCTCGCGCTTCGTCGTCGGGCTGAAGGGTGCGCTGACCGACAAGCTGAACTGGGAAGCCTTCTACAATCAGGGCCATGTCCGGATCACCGAGGTCCAGGGCGGCGGCGTGCTGATCGACAATTTCGCCAATGCCTTCCTGACCAACCCCAACAATCCCTATGCTTGCAAGGTGGCCGATCCGCGCTGCGTCACGATCAACCCGTTCGGGCTGATGTCGATGACCAAGCCGATGATCGACTATATCTACACCAACCTCACCAACATCACCGTCGTCGACCAGAAACAGGCCGGCGCCAGCATCACCGGCACGCTGTTCAAGCTGCCGGCCGGCAATGTCGGCATCTCGGTGGGCGCGGAATATCGCAAGGAAAGCTCGACCTTCACGCCCGACCAGCTCTACATTCAGGGCAAGGCGCTCTCGCGCTCGGCGGGCATCCAGGCGACCGGCGGCAGCTTCGACGTCAAGGAAGTCTATGGCGAGCTCGTCGTGCCGATCCTGGCCGATCTGCCCTTCGTCCACCTCCTCGCGTTCGAAGGCGGCATCCGCTACTCGGACTATTCCACCGCGGGCGGAGTGACCTCGTGGAAGGCGGGCGGCGAGTTCTCGCCGGTGAAGAGCTTCAAGATCCGCGGCCTCTATCAGCGGGCGGTGCGCGCGCCGAACGTGATCGAGCTCTATTCGGGCGCGACCAACACCGCGCCGCAGGCGACCGACTTCTGCAACGCCACCGGCGCCAACCGCACCGCGGCGGAGCGGGCCTTCTGCATCAGCTCGCTGGGCGTGCCGGCGAGCGTGATCGACGTGTTCCAGCAGGAGAATGTCCAGATCCGCGCGATCACCGGCGGCAATCCCAATCTGAAGGAGGAGACTTCGGACACCTGGTCGCTCGGCGCGGTATTCCGGCCGGAGTTCGTGCCGAACCTCCAGCTCACCGTCGACTATTACAACATCAAGATCGACGGCGCGATCGCGGCGTTCGGCGGCGGTCTCCAGTCGGTGATCACTGCCTGTCGCGCCAATCTGTCGATGAGCAACATCTTCTGCCAGCCGCTCAACCACCGCTCGTCGGACGGGCAGCTCTATGACGTGCCGCTGCTCAACGCGAACATCGCGTCGATGAAGACCGCGGGCGTCGATTTCCGCCTCGACTATCGCCACGACATCGGTTCGCTCGGTCGGCTGAGCTATTATCTGGCCGGCAGCTATCTGATCAACAGCATCGTGCAGAGCAGCCCGATCGTCGCGGCGGTCGATTGCGCGGGCTATATCGGTGGCGGCACCTGCGGCAACGCCAACCCCAAATGGCGCTTCACCCAGCGCGTGACCTGGGACGTGTCCGATGCCTTCCAGGTCTCGCTGCGGCACCGGTTCATCGGCTCGGCGAAGGACGGGCGGATCGCCGCCGCCAAGGCCTCGGGCGGAGCGATGCCGCTGCTCGCGGTGCCGGAGACGGGCCAGATCAGCTATTTCGACCTCAGCGCGTCCTACGACATCGACAAGAGCTTCAGCATCTACGGCATGATCGACAATCTGGGCGATCACAACCCGCCGTTCCAGCTCTACGAACGCGATACCTATGACGCGATCGGCCGCCGGTTCACGATCGGTTTCCGCAAGCGGTTCTGAGGCCCCAAGTCCGGCGGCGGCGGTGATCCCCCGCCGTCGCCGGCAACCGGCCCGGGGGCCGGGAGCGTCGACAGATGGTGAAGGTGTTGGGAAGATGATCAAGTTCAGCGTTTCCGTCCGCGCGATGTCGGCGGCTCTCATGATCGCCTCGCCGGGGGCGGCGGCTCCCGCCTTTGCCCAGCAGGCCCAGGGGCCGGTCCGGGGCACCGCCGGCGTGCCCGGCACCAGCTTCTCGATCGACGAACTCTATCGCTACAAGAGCCTCGTGGGCATCGATCCCCAGGGCTATAGCTGGGCTGCGGACGGCAGCGCGGTGCTCTTCCTGTGGAACGACGAAGGCTATTCGTTCCGCGACATCTGGTCCTGGTCGCCCCGGACCGGGCAGAAGACCCGGCTGACCTTCCTGGGCAAGGACAGCAAGCCGGAGGCGGAAGCGAAGGGCATCGCCCAGGCGGTGTTCCTGGCCAACGGCCGCGTTGCCTTCACCCTGGGCGGCCAGCTCCATATCCGCGAGGCGGACGGCAGGATCGTGAAGGCGGAGGCCGACAAGCGCGGCATCCGCAAGCTCGCCGTCGCGCCTGACGGCTCGAAGCTCGCCTTCATCGCCGCTGCGCCCGCCGCATCGCCGGTCGCCCCCGGCGGCCAGCTCTGGGTCCGCGATATTGCGGCGGGGGAGGGAGCCGTCGCCACGCGCCTTGCCGGCAGCGACGATCCCAAGGTCTATATCGAAGATTTCAAATGGGCCGATAGCGGCAAGGCGATAGCCTTCCAGCAGGCCGACGACCGCGCCATGCCCGAGCGCGATATCTATTACGACGCCAAGGGCAAGCTGCAGAACAACCGCGTGATCCGCGCCTTCCCCGGCGAGGAGACCAGCAGGACGGCGATCGGCATGGTCGACCTCGCCACGGGCAAGTCCCGTCTGTTCGAGCGCCCCGATGCCAAGCATGACGTCTGGGGCTATGGCCTGTCGCATGACGGCAAGCGGCTGTTCGTCAGCAGCGCCGACATGGAGGCCAAGGAGCACAGCATCTATCTCTACGACGCCGCCACCGGCGCGCGCGAGACCTTCTACCAGCTGCGCGAGCCCAAGCATCTCCGCCCCGATTGGCAAGTCGCCTGGGCGCCGGGCGATGACGGCCTGATCATCCTCACCGATCGCGACGGCTGGCTTCAGCTCTACCACCAGAAAAAGGCCGGCGAGGCGCCCCGCCAGATCACCAGCGGCAAATGGGAAATCGCTTCGTTCGCGGTCGATGCGAAGAACAGGCAGCTCTATTTCACTGCCAACAAGTCCGCGCTCCAGGACCGCCAGCTCTACCGGGTGCCGGTCGCCGGCGGAAAGATCGAGCAGCTCAGCGGGCCGGCAGGCGGCACGCACGAGCCGGTCTATTCCCCCGATTTCAGCCGCATCGCCGACTGGTACAGCAATGACGACCTGCCGCCCGAGCTGTTCGTCATCGACACGGCGAAGCCCGGCAAGGCGGTGCAGGTCACCAAGTCGCCCCAGCCCGATTTCTACGGCCAGACCTGGGCGAAGACCAGCTATGTCCAGTTCCCCAGCCATGTCGACGGGATCAACCTGCTCGGCCGGGTGAGCGTCCCCGCCGATTTCGACCCGGGCAAGAAATACCCGGTCATCGTCGGCTCGGTCTATTCGGATGCGGTCCACAACCAGTGGGGCGGCCGCCGTGCCCACCCGACCTGGGGGCTCGACCAGTATCTGGTTTCGCAAGGCTATATCGTCCTGACCGTCAACATCCGCGGCTCCTGGGGGCAGGGACGCGACCACAACCAGACGCAATATGAGAGCTATGGCGAGACCGACATCAACGATCTCGAGAGCGGCGTCCGCTATCTGATCGCCCAGGGCCATGCCGATCCGAAGCGCATCGGCATCTGGGGCTCGAGCTATGGCGGGCTGATGACGATCATGTCGCTGTCGAAGAAGCCCGGCCTCTATGCCGCAGGCATCGCCGGCGCGCCCGCCACCAATGTCTGGCACGCCTTCCCGGCGCAGATGTGGATCATGGGCCCGCCCGACGGACCGGACATGCCCAAGCGCTACGAGGCGCAGTCGGCACTCTATCAGGCCAAGGGCATCAGGGACCCGCTGATGATCATCCACGGCACCCGCGATTCCGTCGTGCTCTATTCGGACACGATGGCGCTGGCCGAGCAGATGATCCAGCGCGAGCAGCTGTTCGAGCTGGTGACGCTGCCGGGTGCCAACCATCCCTGGGACGCGGAGAACATTCCGCAGACCCGCTTCTCGTTCAAGAAGATGGTCGAGTTCTTCGATCGCAATGTGAAGAACCGGAAGTAACATGCTGCGTCGGGGTATCGCGGTTCTGTTGGGAGGCGCCACTTTGCTGGTCGCGCAGGCGGCGGCCGCGCAGCCGGCCGTCCAGCAGCTCGGCGCCGATTTCTGGGCCTGGCGCGGCACCACCCAGCCCGCGAGCAGCGACGACATCCCGCGCATCGTCCGCCCCGCCGGCTGGCTGCCCGACTGGTCCCCCGCCGGCGTCGCCGCCCAGCGCCGGCAGCTTGCCGCGTTCGAGGCGCGCTGGAAGGCGTTGGAAGGGGCCCCGCAAGGCATCAGCGAGAAGGTCGATTACCGGCTGGTCGGCTCGGCGCTGGCCCGCGTCCATTGGGAAATGGATCACATCGCCGCCTGGCGCCGCCAGCCGCATTTCTACACCGCCCAGGCGCTCAACCCGGTGTTCGAGGTTCTGCTGCCCAAGCCGCCGGTCTCGCATGCGCGGCTGGATGAAGTGATCCACCTGCTCGGCAACGCACCCGCGATCCTCGCCGCCGGCCGTGCCAATCTCGACGACATGCGCGGGCCGTTCGTCGACGTCGCGCTCGGCCAGCTCGCCGAAGTACCCGAAAGCCTGCGCGGCATGGCTGCCGGCCTCGCGCCCTATGCCGATGCGGCGCGGAAGAAGCGGCTCGGTGCCGTGGTCGAGAAGGCGATCGCGGCGTTCGCGGGCTACACCGAGTTCCTCAAGGCGAAGCGCGCCGGCCTGCCCGAGCAGACCGCGGTGGGCCGCGATAGCTACCTCTATTTCCTCGGCAATGTCGGCATCTATCCCTATTCGCCCGAGCAGCTTGTCGCGATGGGCCGGCAGGAATGGGCGCGCTCGGTGCTGTTCGAGACGCTCGAGCGCAATCGCAATGCCGGCATTCCCGAGCTGCCGCTCGGTGCCTCGATCGGCGCCGTCACTGCCCGGCTCGATGCCGAGGAGCTCAAGGTCCGTCAGTTCCTGACCGAGAAGAACCTGCTGACGGTCCCGGACTGGGTGGGGCATTACAAGGCCCAGCCTTTCCCCGCCTATCTCGCGCCGATCGGCTGGCTGGGGCGCACCTTCGATTTCACCAGCATCGACCGGACCGGGCAGGACGCGACCGTCTATCTCCCCGATCCTTCGCCCAAGCTCGGCTATTTCAACCTTTCGATCGCGCGCGATCCGCGGCCGATCATCGTCCATGAAGGCGTGCCCGGCCATTTCTTCCAGCTCAGCCTCAGCTGGCGGAACCCCGATCCGCTGCGCCGCCGCTATTATGACAGCGGCGCCAATGAAGGCACCGGCTTCTATGCCGAGGAGATGATGCTCCAGGCCGGCTTCTGGGCCGATGCGCCCAAGACGCGCGAGATCATCTACAATTTCGCGAGATTGCGTGCCCTTCGGGTCGAAGTGGACGTGAAGCTGGCGCTAGGTGAATTCACCATCGCCCAGGCTGCCGACTATCTGGAGAGGATGGTCCCGATGGACCGGGCGACGGCGCGCGAGGAAGCGACGTTCTTCGCCGCCGCGCCCGGCCAGGCGATCAGCTACCAGATCGGCAAGATGCAGACGACCGAGTTCCTCGCGGAGGCCCGGGTGCGCGAAGGCAAGTCCTTCGATCTCAAGCGCTTCCACGATTATCTCTGGGCCAACGGCAATGTGCCGATCGCGCTGCAGAAGGAAGAATATCTGTCGATGGCGACGGGCGGATAGGGGGATGCTTTCGATGGATCTGGTACGTTTCACGGAGCCGAAATCGGGACTGTCGGCGCGCTGCCGCCTGCTCCCGCAAGCGGCGCCGTTGTCCTGCGAATTCCTGCGCGATCTCGCCGCGCGGCGCGCCTCGTTCGAGGCGATGCACGCGATCTGGACCGGGCCCGAGATCTCGGTGCCGATGCCCTCGGCATCCCTTCCCGAAGGCATGGCCCGGCCGCCGATCCCGGCCGAGAACGCCACCTCCTATCCGGGCGCCGGCGACATCGTGCTGGCCTATCTCGCGCCGGGCAGCACCCAGGGCCTGCCGCCCGGGCCCTTCTACGACATCGGCATCTTCTACGGTGCCGGCGGCCGGCTGCTGATGCCGTTCGGCTGGATCCAGGCCAATGTCTGCGCCCGCATCCTCGACGAGGATCTGGAAAAGGCCGTCGCCGACTGCCGCACGATCCGGCGGAACGGCGCCTGCACCATCACCGTCGAACCGGCCTGAGGGGGAGCGGGACATGACCTATGCCGATCTGATGTCCGTCCTGGGGCACTGGGTGCTGCCCGGCTCGCTGATCGCGATCATGGCCTCGATGGGCCTGTCGCTCACTGCCGAGGATTTCCGCCAGGTATTCCGCAACAAGCGCGCGCTGGTCTTCGGCGTCTGCTCGATGCTGATCGTGCCGCCGCTGATCGGGGTCACGCTGGCGCTCACCGTGGCGCCTACGCCGGCGCTGGCGGTCGGCTTCGTGCTGCTCGCCACCACGCCGGGCGGCATGCTGTCGAACCTCTTCACCGACATGGCGAAGGGCGATCTCGCCTTGTCGATGTCGATGACGCTGCTGCTCAGCATGATCTACATCTTCGTCGTCCCCTTCTATGCCCATTTCGCGCTGAGCCACTTCCTGGGGCTCGAGGCCGATGTGAAGGTGCCGCTGGCCTCGTTCTTCTGGGACATCTTCTCGATCACCGTGCTTCCCGCCGCCGCCGGCTTCACGCTTCGTGCCTTGCGCCCCGGCTTCGCGATCGCCTTCAAGAAATATCTGAAGAACATCGCGACGATCGTGCTGTTCACTGCTTTCGGCTTCATCCTGTTCGATCAGGTGCCGGTGCTGCGCGAGAATCTGGGCGCGCTGTTCTGGATCACCGTGGCGCTCAACCTGATCATGGTCTGCGTGGTGATGACGATCGTGCGCTTCGCCGGCTTCTCCCGGCGCGAGAACATCGCGATCGGGATCGAGCATCTGATGCGGCAGGAGGGCACGGCGATCTTCATCGCGGTGAGCATCGTCGGCAACAACGAGATGTCGCTGCCGATGATCATGAACACGCCGGTGGCGCTCTGCTTCGTGCTGGCCTTTGTCACCATCGCGCGCCGCACCGAGCGTGCCGGGAGAAACGCGCCCGCCGCTGCCTGACCGTCCATTGAGAACAACGCCTCTTTCAGGGGCGCGCAAACACCGCTCCCTTGCGGGGCGAACAGAGAGTTCGAGATTACATGCAAACGTCCCGTATCACGGACGTCGCGGGGGAGTTCTTGCCCTTCGCGCCGGCCCCCAGCCGCATCCTTGTGAAGGCGTGGTGATGGAGCATCAGTCCATTTCCCGTCGCCGGGGTGGCGGGCCGTCGACCAGGCCGGTCTGGGTCGCCACGGCGGCGCCCGGCCCCGAGCTCGCGCCGCTGGCGGCCGAGATCGAAGCGGACGTGCTCGTGATCGGCGGCGGCATCGCCGGCACGGCGACTGCGCTCCATCTTGCCGAGGCCGGTATCGACACGGTGCTGCTCGAGGCGGGCCAGCCCGGCGACCAGGCGACCGGCTGGAGCGGCGGGCTCGTCGCGCCCGACTATATCCGGCATACGCCCGAGACGATCGTCACGGCGCTCGGCCGCCACCATGGCGAGATGCTGACGCGGATGATCGGCGGATCGGCGCGGGCGGTGTTCGACCTGGTCGAGCGGCACGCGATCGACTGCGATGCCCGGCAGGACGGCTTCTACACGCCCGCGCACAGCGAAGGGCTGGCGGAGAGCCAGCGCGGCTATGCCGATCAGTGGCGATCGCGCGGCTATGACGTCCGCTTCGTCGAGGCGCGCGAGGCGCGGCATGCCTTCGGGGTCGAGCGCTATTGCGGCGCGCTGCGCTTCGGCGACGGCGGCAGCCTCAACCCGCTCGGCTATGTCCGCGGGCTTGCCCGGGCGGCGCTGACGAAGGGGGCAAGGTTGTTCGGCGAGAGCCCGGTGCAGGCGCTCCGGCGCGAAGGCGGCCGATGGATCGCGCGGACGCCGGGGGGCGCGGTATCGGCGCGGCGGGTGGTGCTGGCGGCGAATGGCGGCAATGCCCGGCTGCACCCGGCGCTGCGGCGCACGGCGCTGCCGCTCCACGTCGTCCAGTTCGCGACCGCGCCGCTGGACGATGTGCAGCGCGCCACCATCCTGCCCGAGGGCGGCGCCTTTACCGACAAGGTCTCCTATCTCTTCACCGCGCGGCTCGATCCGCAGGGGCATCTGATCTCGGCCTTCCCGATGTCGTTCCTGCTCCGGGGCGGCAAGGCGCATCTGCGCGAGGCCCGGCGCCGGCTCCGGCAGCATTTCGCCGCGCTGTCCGATCCCCGGATCGATCATATCTGGGAAGGGCTGGCCTGGGTGAATTCGTCCTTCCTGCCCGAGCTTTACGATCTGGGCGACGGTGCGCTGGCGATCCAGGCGGACAATGGCCGCGGCATCGGCATCAACACGCAGCTGGGCATCGAAGTGGCCGCGGCGATCGCGTCGAACAGCCGCGAGCGGCTCTCGGTCGTGCCGCGCACGCCGCATCCGATCCGGCTCCATGCCGGCGCGGCGCTGCTGCCCAAGCTGCTGATGACGATGGCCTGGCTGTCCAACTGAGCAGGTGTCTGGCCGATCCTCGAGGAGACCGCGCATGATCCGTGCCCTGCGATTGTTCCTGCTGCCGATCGGCGCCGCGTTGCTGCTTGGGGCGGGATCGCCCGATCTCGATGCGCTGATCGCCCGGTACGAGCGCTTCTCGGAAAGCTTCCCGATGGAGGCGGGCCGCTCCGATCCCTCGCATTCCCCAAAGGGCTGGCCGGTCGAGACGCCCGCCGGCATGGCCGCGCGCAAGGCCGAGCTGCTGGCGATCGACAAGGCGCTCGCCGCGCTGCCCGATGCGGCGCTGGCATCCGAGGACAGGAGGAACCGCGACTTTCTTCGCCAGATCATCGGCTGGCGCGTGGAGGGCATCGATCTCGACGAGCGCCGCTTCGCCTTTGTCGCGCATGAAGGCTTCTACAACACGCCCTATTATGCCGCGCGCAGCGTGGAGGTGCGCGGCGACGCCGATGGGCGGGCCTGGATCGCGCGGCTGCGCGGGGTGCCGGGCTATTTCGCCGAGCAGCGCGCCAATCTGGAGCGCGGTATCGCCACGGGCTGGACCCAGCCGGCGCGAGTGGTCGATGTCGCGGTGGCGGTGTTGCGCGCCCAGGTCGCGCGGCCCGTGGCGGAGGACCCGCTGCTCGCGCCGCTGAAGGGCAGGGACGCGCTGGTCGCGGAAGCGAGCCTGGTGATCGAACACGAGATCCGCCCGGCGCAGCGCGCGATCCTGGCCTATGTCGACGGCCGCTACCGCGCGCATGCCCGCAAGGGGCTGGGCATTGCCGATATTCCCGGCGGCCGGGGCTATTACGGCTTCCTCCTGCGCTACTACACGACCACCGACCTTACCGCAGAGCAGGTCCATGCCCTCGGTCTTTCCGAGGTGAAGCGCATTCGCGGCGAAATGGACAGGGTGATCGCGGAGAGCGGCTTCAAGGGCAGCTTTCCCGAGTGGCTGCGCCAGCTTCGCACCGATCCCCGCTTCTATGCCCGCAGCCGCGAGGAACTGATCGGAAAGTACAGCGCCGCCGCCAAGCGCATCGACGGTCTGCTCCCCCGCTGGTTCGGCACGCTGCCGCGCCAGCCCTTCACCGTCGAGCCCGTGCCCGCGGACCTGGAGGAAGGCTATACCACCGCCCGCTCGGGCGGCGGCGACTTCTCCAGGGGCTTTCCGGGGCGGTTCATCGTCAACACCTCGCATCTCGACCAGCGCCCGCTCTACGAGGTGCCGGCGCTGACCCTGCACGAGGCCGCCCCCGGCCATCACACCCATGCGGCGATCGCGCAGGAGCATCCCGAATGGCCAAGCTTCCGCCGCCAGCGCGACCTGCTCGCCTTTCGCGAGGGCTGGGCGCTCTATGCCGAGCGGCTGGGGCACGAGATGGGCGTCTATCGCGATCCCTATGAGGCGTTCGGCAGCCTCTCGACCGAGATGTGGCGGGCGTGCCGGATGGTGGTGGATACCGGCATCCATGTGATGGGCTGGAGCTACGAGCAGGCGCGCGCCTGTTTCACCGAGAACACCGCCCTGGCCGATATCAACATCGATACCGAGCTGGCCCGCTATATCGGCGCGCCCGGCGGGGCGGTGGCGTACAAGGTCGGCGAGCTGAAGATCGTCGAAATGCGCCGCCGGGCGGAGAAGGCACTGGGCGACAGGTTCGACATCCGCGCCTTTCACGACCTGATCCTGGCCCAGGGCCAGCTACCGATGACGATGCTGGAGGCCGTGGTGGACGACTGGATCGCGGCGCGGAAATAGCCGTTCGCCCAATCGTCATCCCGGCTTTCGCCGGGATGACGATTGAGTGCGGCGTGTCTGCTGCCGGTCAGGAAGCCAGCGCTTCCCCCAGCGCCACGCCCTCCTCGTCCGCCAGCGCCGCCTCGCGCAGGCGCCGCAGCCCGGCCGCATCCAGTCCGCCGGCCCGCCAGCGCTCGACGATCCGCGCATAGTTGCCCAGCCCGCGCGCGAACGTCTCGCCATAGCCCTTGATCAGCCGCTGGCATCGCGCCAGCTCGATCGCCGCATCGGCGTCCGCCGCGCGGATCAGCGCCAGCCAGTCCTCGATCCGGGCCTGCTCGACCTGGTACCGCAAGGTGCCGCGCCGCCAGCGCCGCCAGCCGGCGAGCAGCGAGAGGAGCAGGAACCAGCGCAGGCCGGTGGTCTCGACATGGCGGCCCTTTGCGAAGAGCGGCTCCAGCCGTCGCGACCAACGCTCGCTCGCCAGGATGCGGCGGCCGATGCCGGCGGGCAGCGTCTCGCAGACCTCCTCCAGCCGCGGGTGCATATATTCGGTGAGCTGGACGATCTGGCCGTCCTTCGCGCGAACCTCGCCCCGGACGCGGGCGAAACGGCTGGCGCGGACCTTGAGGTCGGCGACACGGATCGTGTCCTCATAGGACATCCACAGCGCGAGGTGACGCGCCGCCTCGGCGAGCAGCACCGGGTTGCTGCCCAGGCTGTCGAGCCGATCCAAGTACAGCACGGCGTAGTCGGAGTCCTGATAGTCCATCAGGCGCCGGACCCCTTCGCGGGCGAGGAACCGCGCTTCCCGCGGAAAGTCGGCGTCGATCCGCGCGGCCAGGGCACGGCCGGCTGCGGAGGTGGGAACGGTCGCGTCGGGCGTTTCCGGCTTCGGCTCGGGCTCCCCCCGGGCCGCGTCGAACCCCGCCGCGAAGCCGCGCAGATTCGCCTCCACCGCCTTGCCGCCGGCGCGGATCGCGTCCTCGAAGGCGGTACGGGGAAAGGGCAGGGCGCCGCTGCCGGCCAGCGCGCCGAACAGCACCGAGCTGATCACGCTGCCGGTGCGCTCGGCGGCCGCGTCCATGTCGAAGCCGATGAAGCGCCCGGCGCGTTCCCCCGCAGCGGCCAGGATCCGCTCGGTGCTCGCCCGGCCATCGCCCATCGCCGACTTCTCGGCGATGGCATAGACGCGGTGCGTGGAGCCGATCAGCGTGGTGCGGCTGGTGACGAATCCGCGCAGGATCGCCCGGCCCGCTTCCATCAGCTCGGAGGCGACGACGATATCCACATCGCCCGGCACCGGCGTCAGCGCCAGCACGGGCGTGCCGGTGTCGCCCTTCGGGATCATCTCGACATAATAGATGGTGGCGCCGGTGCGCTGGGCGACGCCGGGAACCGACGTGCCCTGCGCGACATGAGCGCCGCGCTCGCCAAGCTGGACGATCCAGTCGGCCAGCACGCCGCCGCCCTGGCCGCCAAGGCCCAGCACCGCGATGGTGATCCGCGCGCGCTCCGGCATCAGAACGCCCTCGCGGCGATTGCGCGGGCCGCGCGGCGCTGAAGCGCGCCGATCACCCAGCCGCGCAGGCGCTGGCGGAGGCGATCCCGGCGATCGGGATTGGCGATGATCCGGGCCTTGTAGAAGGAAGGGCAGAGCACCGCGGCGTGGCTCACCTCGCCGCAAACGCCGCAGCCGACGCAGCTGTTCTCGACATGGGCCACGGGATCCTGGCGCAGCGGATCGGGATTGGGCCGGATCGTGAGCGAAGGGCAGCCGGAGAGGCGGATGCAGCTATGGTCGCCGGTGCAGGTATCGGGATCGACGCCGAAGCGCTCGCGCACCACGCGCCGGCCCTCCTTGAGCGCTTTCGCTGCCTGCGGCTTCAGCCGGCGCTGGCGGTTGAGCTGGCATTCGGACTGGGCGACCAGGACCTTGGGGCCCTTCTCCGCGCTCGTCAGCGCCGTGCGGATCGCGTCGCGCATGCCGGCCACGTCATAGGTACGCGTCATCGTCTGCGCCCAGCCGATGCCGATGCCGCGCACTGCCTTCTCGATCGGGTTGTTGGTCTTGCGGCCCGGTGGCCTGGCCCGCGAGGAGAGGATGTCCTGGCCTCCCGTGGCGGCGGAATAGCCGTTGTCGACGATGATCGTCAGATTGTCGTCCTGGTTGAAGACGGCGTTGCCGATCCCGGAGGTGAGGCCGTTATGCCAGAAGCCGCCATCGCCCATGATCGCGATCGCGCGCCGGTCGCGGGGTTTGAACGCGGACGCGCCGGCGGTGCCCAGGCCATAGCCCATCGTCGTGTTGCCGATATGGAAGGGCGGCAGGATCGAGAAGAGGTGGCAGCCGATATCGGCGGAGACATGGAAGGCGCCGAGCTCCTTCTGCACCAGCTTCATCGCCGAGAAGATCGGCCGCTCCGGGCAGCCGGTGCAGAATCCGGCCGGTCGCTGCGGCACCGCGCCGGGGGGCAGGGCGGGGGCGGCGGCTGCGGGTTCTTCGGCAGGCGCTCGCTCGGGAGCATAAGCGCGCAGGAATTTCGCCACCCCGTCCCGGATCACCACACCGCCATATTCGCCCGCGCGCGGCAGCATCTCCTTGCCGACGATCCGCGTGTCGAGCCCGGCGCGGCGCACCAGGGTGTTCAGCTCATGCTCGATGAACTCGGGCTGCCCTTCCTCCACCACCAGCACCGCGCGCTTGCCGGCGCAGAAGTCGCGAACCTCGTCGGAGATCAGCGGATAGGCGACATTGAGCACATATGCCGGGATCGCCATCTTCCCATAGGCGTCGGACAGGTCGAGCAGCTCGAGCGCGCGATTCAGGGAGTTGAACAGCCCGCCCTGCACGATGATGCCGATCTCGTCGCTTTCGGGCCCGAAATGCTCGTTGAGCTTGTGTTCCCGGATGAAGCGGATCGCGGCGGGCCAGCGCTGCTCGATCTTCTCCACCTCGTGGAGGAAATTGGCTGGCGGCAGCACGATCCGGTCGACATCGCGCACCGGCGCCTCGGCCGCTTCCGCCACGGTGAGCCGGGGACGCCGATTGTCGCGCGCGACGAAGCTGCCGGTGACGTGGCAGGCCCGCACCCGCAGCTCGAGCATCACCGGGGTGTTCGACGCCTCGGACAGCGCGAAGCCCTTCTCGACCATGTCGACGATCACCGGCAGGCTGGGCCGGGGATCGAGCAGCCACATCTGCGACTTCATCGCAAAGGCATGGGTGCGCTCCTGCATGATCGAGGAGCCTTCGCCATAATCCTCGCCGAGGATGATCAGCGCCCCGCCGGTCACGCCGCCCGAGGCGACGTTGGACAGCGCGTCGGAGGCGACATTGGTGCCCACCACCGATTTCCACGCCACCGCGCCGCGCAGCGGATAGTTGACCGAGGCGGCCAGCATCGCCGCCGCCGTCGCCTCGCTCGCCGAGCTCTCGAAATGGACGCCGAGTTCGCCCATCAGCGCACTCGCGTCGGCGAACACGTCCATCAGATGGCTGATCGGCGAGCCCTGATAGCCGCCGACATAGGCCACTCCCGCCTGGAGCAGCGCCTTGGTGACGGCAAGGATCCCTTCGCCATGGAAGGTCTCGCCCTCTCCCAGCCGCAGTTGCTCGACTTCCGCCTTGAACGAACGCTCGGCCATCCGCTCAGCCCGCGACCAGCGCCAGGACGCGCAGCGGGCTGCCCGAGCCGCCCCTGATCTTGAGCGGCGTGGCGAGGATCACTGCGCCGGTGGGCGGCAGCAGGTCGAGATTCTCCAGGCACTGGAGCCCGTAGCGGCCCGCCGCGTGGAACAGCGTGTGCGCGGGATAGGCCGGGTCGAGGAGATGCGCCTGGCCGGCATCGGTGCCGATCGTCTCCACGCCGAGCCCATGCGCGTCGCGCGCGTCGATCAGGAAGCGGACCGCTTCCGCCGAGGGGCCGGGCGTGTGCGCCCCGTCCTCGCGGCGATTGGTATAGGCATCGACGTCGCGCTTCGACCAGTCGGTGCGCAGCAGGATCCAGCTGCGCGGCGGGATGCGGCCATGCTCGGCTTCCCAGGCTGCGATATCCTCGACGGTGAGGAGATAATCGGGGTTCTCGGCCGAGCGGGCGGAGATGTCGATCACCACGGCGGGCGCGATGAAGTCGGCCGGGGGCACCGTGTCGACGGCGTTGTTGGGCAGGTCCCTGCCGGTGATCCAGTGGATCGGCGCGTCGAAATGGGTGCCGGTATGCTCGCTGACGGTGAAGTTGTTCCAATACCAGGCGACGCCGCGCTCGTCATAGCGCGAGATCTCCTCCTGGCTGAAGCCGGCGCACTGGCCGAACTCCGGAGGCAGGACGAGCGTGGGCGTGTCGGGCGACAGTGTCTGGGTGAGGTCGATCGCGCGGATCGCGCCCGATGCGATGCCTGCGGCGAAACTCTCGAGCGTCTGGCTGGTCATGTCTGTCCTCCCTGGGGCTGGTTGTGCTCGCGCCCGGTCATGCGGGCACGATGTCGAAGGCGATGGTGGTGCGGTGGCCGGCATCCTCGAACGGCACCGTCCCGTGGTAGAAATAGGAGGGGAACAGCACGAGCAGCCCCGGCTCGGGCCGGATCATGCGGGTGATCCGCTCGCGTTCGCCGAGCCGCAGCCCGCTCTCCCCGAACTTCAGCCAGCCCTGGCGGTGGAAATCCACTGCCCGGGGCAGGGCGACATAATAGCAGGCGCTGATCCACCCCTCGGGGTGGATGTGGTTCTCGTGGAAGCCGGCGCTGCGCAGCCGCACCGACCAGGAGCCGGAAAAGGCGAAGCGGCCGGTGTTGCGGCGGAGGAAAGGGTGGTCGGGATCGTCCGGCAGTGCCGCGAGCCAGGCGCGGACCCGTGCCTCGATCATCGCGCGCACCGCGGCGATCGTGGGATCGGGCCGGGCGAACAGGTCGTCGCTGGTCTGGCTGCCGCCGCGCAGCGTCTGCCCGAGGGGATGTCGGCGGTCGCGGTGGAGCGGGGTGAGCGCGGCGTCGAGCCGCGCGTTGAAGCCGGCGGCATCGCTGCCGGGCGGCGCGACCAGGCTCGCCGAGACCAGGCGCTCGGCATCGTTCAGCCAGGTTTCGCGCGGGTCACCGGTGAAGCGCCAGGCGAGGCCCTGGAGCGCAAGCGCCTGCTGGTCGAACGGATCGGCGGCGAGCAGCGGCTCCAGCCGCGCGAGCGCTTCGGCAGGGCGATCGAGAATGACATGTGCCCGGGCAGCCTCGCGCGCGGCGGGCGCGAAGCCGGGATCGCGGGCAAGCGCGGCATCGAATTCCGCGAGCGCTGCTTCCGGCTCGCCCAGCGACCAGCGGGCCCGGCCGAGCTGGTGGCGCAGTTCCGCGCCGGCGCGGCCGGCGTGGGGGGCGAGCAGCGCGGCGGCACCGGCGGCATCCCCGGCCAGCAGCAGCCGGTCGGCCAGGTCGCAGAGCAGCCCTTCGTCTCCGGGAAAGCGGGCCAGCGCGGCGCGATAGCTGGCCAGCCACGCCTCGCCGCGCCCTTGCCGCCACAACAGGTTGTTGAGCGACCGGTGCGCGGCGCGATCGGCGGGGCGCAGGGTGATCGCGCGTTCATAGGAGACGATGGCGGCGTCGGTCCGGCCCAGATTCTGCAGGCAATGGCCCAGGACATAGGCGATCTCGGGATTGGCCGGATCGATCTCGGCAGCGCGGGCGAGCAGCGGCAGGGCCTCTTCCGGCCAGCCGGCAAGGCGCAGCGCGACGCCCAGGTTGAGCAGCGTGGCGGCATGGTCCGGCCGCAGCGCGAGCGCGGTGCGGAAGGCGGCGATGGCGTGATCGAGCTCGCCATTCGCCCGCCGCGCCTGGCCGAGTATGGCCCAGGCGCGCGCGTTGCGCGGATCGCGGCGCAGCAGCGGGGCGAGCGTCTCGCAGGCGGGCTGGGGCTGCCCGGCGGCGAGCAGGGCGATCGCCAGGTTCACCCGGGCCTCGTCATAGCCGGGCGCGAGCGACAGCGCCTCGCGATAGGCCCGCACCGCGCCGGCGGAGTCGCCCAGGTCGCCAAGGCTGTTCCCCAGATTGTTGTGCACATGGGGCTGATTCGGCGCGGCCGCGAGCGAGCGGCGGAAGAGCGCCACCGCCGCCGCGTGCCGGCCGGCCTGCCGCGCGATCATGCCGAGCAGCTGGAGCGCGTCGGGATTTTCGGGCGCGAGCTCCAGCAGGTGCAGCAGGATGGCCTCCGCCGCTTCCCCCTGGCCGCCGCGCGCCAACGCCATGGCATGCTGCAGGGCCTCGCCCAGCGCCGGCGCGCCGAGGCCGTCCGACTCCGCGGGCGGAGGGGCCGGGCCTTCATGTCGCGGTGCCTGCTCCATCGAACGCAATTCCCATGGCGGATGTCCTTCCGGGAGCCCGCCGAGGGGGAAAGGTTGCAAATGCCCCTTGTTTCGTCAAGAGAATCACGCTTTAAATCATGTGTAAATGGGAATGATGAGGATGTTGCCATGGGGGAATCGAGGAAGGGCGGCGCGGTTCGGAAACAGCTCCTGCGGGGTGCGGCGATCTCGGCGGCGCTGCTGATCGGCGTGTTGACGCCGCATCTCGGGCATGCGCAGCGCGCGATCCCCGAGACGACCGACGATGTCCGCCGCCTGCCGATCCCGCCGATCGATCGCAGCCATGAGCCGGTGATCGTGCTCAGCGGCGGGACGCTGCTCGACGGGCGGGGCGGCGCGCCGATCCCGAACGCGGTGGTCGTGCTCCAGGGCGACCGGATCCTTGCCGCCGGCCCGGCCGGCACGCCCGTGCCCGCCAACGCGGCGCGGACGATCGATGCGCGAGGGCTGTGGATTCTGCCCGGCCTGATCGACCTGCATATCCACTTCACCCAGCAGCGCGGCACCGACATGGGCCGCTATTCCGACAGCCCGGCCGCCGCGGCGATCCGCGGCACGGTGCTGGCCGAGCAGATGGTCACCGCGGGCATCACCGCTGCGCGCGATGTCGGCACGATGGACGACGTGGCGTTGCGCATCAAGGAAGCGGTGGATCGCGGCATGATCCGGGGCCCGCGCGTGATGTGGAGCGGCAAGCTGCTCGCCAGCACGGGCGGGCATGGCGACGAAGTGACCTCCACCGCCACCGGCCGCGAAAAGCCCAATCTCGGCGGCGATCCGCACGGCGTCGACGGGCCCTGGGAGTGGCGCAAGGCAGTGCGCGAGCAGGTCCGGCGCCTGGCCGACTGGATCAAGATCAGCGCCCCGGCCGCCCGGGAGGAACTCGCCGCGGCGATCGACGAGGCGCATTCGCTGGGCGTGCCGGTCGCGATCGACAGCTATGGCAAATATACCGACTGGGCGATCGAGGCGGGGGTCGACACGCTCGAGCATCCGCTGCTGCTCAGCGACCAGGCCGTGGCGCTGATGAAGAAGCACGGCACCGCCTTCGTGCCGACGATCGGCGCCTTCGACAATCTGCTCGAGGGCGGCTACCCGACCGCGGGCATTCCCAGCGGCGGCTTCTACTACACCCATTCGCGCCGCTTCGTGATCAACCAGCAGGATCATCTGAAGCGCGTGAACGAAGCCTGGCGCGCGGGCGTGCCGATCGGCGTGGGCACCGACATCCCGTTCGAGAATGAATGGCGCTATCCGGACGCCTATTTCCGCGAGCTCGACTATCTCCATCAGGCGGGCATGACCAATGCCGATGTGCTCGCCTCCGCCACCAGCATGGGCGCCCGGATCATGCGCATGGGTGACAAGCTGGGCACGATCGAGCCGGGCAAGATCGCCGACATCCTGGTTGTTGGCGCCAACCCACTGGATTCGCTGAAGAACCTGCGCGATGTCCGCTATGTCATCGCCGATGGCAAGCTGGTGGTGGACGGCAGGGGCCGGTAGATTAGGACCCGATACGACCCTCCCGTCATCCCCGCGAAGGCGGGGATGACGGGATCAGGCGGATCGATCGCCCGGCCGCGCTCCTTCTCACTCGATCGGCAGCTTGCTCAGGTTCGCGCTGATCTTCTGCAGGGTGCGCAGCAGATGGGCGATGTCGCGGTCGCTCACTCCGTCCATCGCGCGGTTGAACTGGCGGCCGACGATCGGCGTCAGCTTGCGCAGCGTCTGCTGGCCGGCCGGAGTCAGCGTCACCTCGGTGATGCGGTTGTCCTCGGGGTTGGGCTCGGTGGTGACGAGGCCCTGCTCGACCATCCGGTCGATGATCCGGCTGATCGTCGAGCGCTTGGTCAACGCCGCCTCGGCGATCGCGCCGATACTGGCCGGCTGGCGTTCGCGCAGCACCGTCATCACACGATAGATCGGCTTGGACACGCCATGCTTGTGCAGCACGATGTCCATGTCCTCGTGATATTTGAAGTCGGCATGCGCCATCAGGTAGAAAGGCGAGTTCTCGAGACGGAAATTGGGGCTGCTCGGGTCGTAGACGCTGCGATTGTCCATCAGGTCCTCTGCCGTTCTCGCCGTTTTCTTCACCGCGCTGGTGGCCATGTTTCCCTCAATCGTTCCGCAGGATCAAGACGTTGCGCCGGGCCGGACGGCATCGGGCAGGCGAATTAGCCGAAAACATATGTTTCTACACCTATCAATCGTCATTTGCGCCGGATCGGTTGTGTGGCGGAAACGCCATGGGCGCCCCATCGCGCGGGAAGGCGGGCCCATGCCGAACACGCGGTGAAATATCAACGAAAATTGCGTGATTATTGTTCCATTTCCGTGACGGGCCTGCCACGTTCCCCAGGTGTAAGTCACGGGAGAACAAGCGTGTCGTCGAAACGCCGCCATCGTCTGGCCCTGCCGCTTGCCGTCCTTCCCCTGCTGGCGGCGCTTCCCGCCCAGGGGCAGGAGGCGAAGCGGCGCTGGGACCAGATGTGCCAGATCCGCAAGGACAAGCTCGACCTGATCCTGCCCGAGGCGATGCGCGAGAACCGCATCGACATGTGGATCGTCGCCTCGCGCGAGGGGCATGACGATCCCAACGCCGCGCTGCTTGGCGGCGGCTATGTGGGCGATGTCGGCTATCATGTCTTCACCGATCGCGCCGGCAGCGGCCGGATCGAGCGGGCCGCGATGGGGATCGGTGGCGCGGCGTTCGACCAGTGCCCGCTCTATGACCTGAAGCTCTCGCCCGCCGAGCTGCGCAAGTTCGTCGAGGCGCGCGATCCCAAGCGGATCGGCATCGATGTGGCCAGCGAGATCGGCACCGCCGACGGGCTCAGCCATTCGCTCCACGCGAAGCTGGTCGAGACGCTCGGCCCGGCGCTGGCGGAGCGGCTGGTCCCGGCCGAGAAGCTGGTCTCCGACTTCCGTTCGCGCCACTCGATCCATGAAATCGCGGCCTTTGCCAGGGCGGGGGAATATTCGCGCACCATCCTGGAGCGCGCCCTCTCCAACGAAGTGATCGTGCCGGGCCACACCACCACCGGCGATGTCGCCTGGTGGATGATGGAGCAGCTCCACAAGGAGGGGCTGGGCAGCAGCTTCGGCCTGCCGAGCATCTATATCCTCGGCCCCGGCGAGCGCGGCCCGGTCTCGGGCGATCATGTGATCCAGCCGGGCGACCTGATCACGGTCGATTGGGGCGTGCACTATCTCTTCTACTATACCGACATGAAGCGCATGGCCTATGTGCTGAAGCCCGGGGAGAACGCGGCCCCGGCCGGCGTGCAGCGCGCCTATGACAAGGCGCAGGAAATCCGCCGGATGATCCTCGACGTGATCCGCCCGGGCGTGACTGCCGGGGACGCGCTCGCCGCGGTCAACAGGCGCGTGGCGGCGACACCGGGGCTGGCGCTCGGCCGCTATGACGATCCGAGCAAGGACATGAAGGTCTCGGACGTGGTGATCGGCAGCCATTCGGTGGGGGATTGGGGCCATGGCTCGGGTCCATCGATCGCCGACTTCAACCCGCTGCGCATGACCTACACGCTCCGCCCCGGCAATTTCCTGTCGATCGAACTGTTCCTCTACACGCCGGTGCCCGAATGGGGGGCGCGCAAGATCAAGATCCCGCTGGAGGACAACGGCGTGGTCACCGAGCGCGGCTTCGAATGGGTCTATCCGCCCAACAGCCGCATCCTGCTGGTGAAGTGAAGGCGTGCGGGCCGCTCCGGGCGCGCTTGCAATGTAGGGTTTCGCCTGCTTGGCTCGAGCGGTCGGCCCTGGCTGCCGGCCGCTCTTTTGCTTTGTTGGAAAGATAGGATCAGCCGCGCGCAGCTATGTTGCGAGATGCGCGCGCTTTCCGGGAAAACAGGGAAAATAGGCCGCGCGAGGAATTCGCGGTGGTGCGACCTTTGTGACCCTTGGCGGGCGGGCTCCCGGCGCGTTGTTGGAAACGGCCGGGAGCGCGCAGGTCAGAAGGCGGCGATGCCGGTGATCGCGCGGCCCAGGATCAGCGCATGGACGTCGTGCGTGCCCTCATAGGTGTTGACCGTCTCGAGGTTCATCAGGTGGCGCATCACCTGGAACTCGCCCGAGATGCCGTTGCCGCCGTGCATGTCGCGCGCCGCCCGGGCGATGTCGAGCGCCTTGCCGACATTGTTGCGCTTGACGATCGAGATCATCTCGGGGGCGAAGCGGCCGGCGTCGATCAGCCGGCCCACCCGCAGGGAAGCCTGCAGGCCGAGCGCGATCTCGGTCTCCATGTCCGCCAGCTTCTTCTGGAAGAGCTGGGTCGCGGCGAGCGGCTTGCCGAACTGGTGCCGGTCGAGCCCATATTGGCGGGCGGCATGGAAGCAGAATTCGGCGGCGCCGAGCGCGCCCCAGCTGATGCCGTAGCGGGCGCGGTTGAGGCAGGAGAAGGGGCCCTTCAGCCCCTCGACCTCGGGCAGCAGCGCGTCCTCGCGCACCTCGACATCGTCGAGCTGGATCATGCCGGTGATCGAGGCGCGCAGGCTCAGCTTGCCTTCGATCCTGGGTGCCGAGAGGCCCTTCATGCCCTTTTCGAGCACGAAGCCGCGGATCGCGCCGCCATGCGCGTCCGACTTGGCCCAGACGATGAAGACGTCCGCGATCGGCGCGTTGGAGATCCAGGTCTTGGCGCCGTTCAGCCGATAGCCGCCGTCGATCCGGGTGGCGCGCGTGCGCATGCCGCCGGGATCGGAGCCGGCATCGGGTTCGGTCAGCCCGAAGCAGCCGATCCATTCGCCGCTGGCGAGCTTCGGCAAATAGCGCAGCCGCTGCGCCTCCGAGCCAAAGGCATGGATCGGGTACATGACCAGGCTCGACTGGACGCTCATCATCGAGCGATAGCCCGAATCCACGCGCTCCACTTCGCGGGCGATCAGGCCATAGGCGACATAGGAAGCGCCGACGCCGCCATAGGCCTCGGGCACGGTCGGCCCGAGCAGGCCCAGCGCGCCCATCTCGCGGAAGATGTCCGGATCGGTGACTTCCCGGTCGAACGCCTCGATCACGCGCGGCGCGAGCCGGGCCTGGGCATAGTCGCGCGCGGTGTCGCGGATCATCCGCTCCTCGTCCTCCAGCTGCGCGTCGAGCAGCAGGGGATCGGCCCAGTCGAATTTCTGCATGTCAGGGTTCCTCAGGCAGTGGGGACGACCGCGATCGTCTCGATCTCGACCTTGGCTTCCGCCTCGACCAGCGCGGCGACCTCGACCACGGCCATCGCCGGATAGTTGCGGCCGATCAGCTCGCGATACGCCGCGCCGATCTCGGCGATCCGGGCGAGATATTCGGTGCGGCTGGTGACGTACCAGGTCATGCGCACGATGTGCTCCGGGCCGGCGCCACCCTCGGCGAGGATCGCCAGCGTGTTGACCAGCACCTGGCGGAACTGGCCGGCGAGATCGGGGGCGACGAAGCGCTCCTCCGCGTCCCAGCCGACCACGCCGGCGGTGAACAGCATCCGGCCGCTGGCCGCGATGCCGTTGGCATAGCCGCGCGGGCGCTTCCATCCGGGGGGGAGCAGGCTCTGATGGGCTGTCATTGGCATTCCGTTTCAAGGCGTTGGCGATATTCGGGGGGCCAGGGCCGCGACTTGCCGCCGGCAAGATCGATCAGCACCTGGGTGAGGCGGACCGAGAAGCGCGGCGCGCCCTCGCACGTCACCTCCACTTCCAGGTCGATCGAGCTGCGGCCCAGCCGGGTGAGGCGCACGGCGAAATCGAGCCGGTCGCCCAGCCTGCTCGGCGCGGTGAAGGTGGAGGAGAGGTTGACGGTGGGCAGGCCCAGGCCGCGCCCCATGTGCATGGCCCGCCGGTCGTCGCCCAGCACCGCCGGGGTCCAGTCCTCGACCGCGGCGTCGCACAGCTCGAGGCAGCGTGGGTAGAAGGCGATCCCCGCCGGGTCGCAATGGGCGAAGCGCAGCGGATAGGCGACGCGGAACATCAGCCGGCGCTCTGGGCGAGGTGCTGGCGGGCGATGACGATCTTCTGCACCTCCGAGGCCCCTTCATAGATGCGCAGCGCCCGGACCTCGCGGTACAGCGCCTCGACCGGCGCGCCGACGGTGACGCCCAGGCCGCCGAAGATCTGCACCGCCTTGTCGATCACCTGCTGGGCGCTGTCGGTGGCGTGGAGCTTGGCGAGCGCGGCCTCGCGCGTGTTGCGCTGGCCCCGCACGTCGCGGAGCCAGCCGGCGCGGTAGATGAGGAGGGCGGAGGTATCGATGTCGAGCACCATCTCGGCGAGCTTGGACTGGGTGACCGGATTGTCGGCGAGCGTGCCGTCGCCGAGCCGCCTGGTACGGGAGCGCGTGGTCGCTTCGTCGAGCGCGCGGCGGGCGAAGCCGAGCGCGGCGGCGCCCACGGTGGTGCGGAAGATGTCGAGCGTCGCCATCGCCGCCGCGAAGCCGCGCCCGGCTTCGCCGAGCAGGGCGTCCGCGGGCAGCGCCATGTCGGCGAACGCCAGCGTGGCGAGCGGGTGGGGGGCGATCACTTCGATCCGCTCGGTGACGCGCAGGCCCGCCGTGTCGGCATCGACGAGGAAGGCGGAGATGCCCCTGGCGCCCGGCGCTTCGCCGGTGCGGGCGAACAGGACGTAGTAATCGGCGATGCCGCCGTTCGAGATATAGGTCTTGGCACCATTCACGCGCCAGCCATTGCCGTGGCGCTCGGCCAGCGTCTCCATCGCGGCCACGTCGGAGCCGGAGCCCGGCTCCGTGAGTGCAAAGGCGGCGATCTTCTCGCCGCGCGCCACGGCGGGGAGATAGGCGCGCTTCTGCGCCTCGGTGCCGAACAGCGAGATCGTGCCCGATCCCAGCCCCTGCATGGCGAAGGCGAAGTCGGCCAGCCCCGAATGGCGCGCCAGCGTCTCGCGGATCAGCGCGAGCGAGCGGATGTCGAGCGTCGCGTGCACGCCGCCCCAGGCCGCTGGCACGCAGTAGCGCAGCCAGCCGCCGTCGCCGAGCGCGCGGACGAGCCTCCGGCATTCGGCATCCACGTCGGCGCCGTGATGGCCGGTGAGGTTGGCGATGCACCAGGCTTCCAGCGCTTCGGCCAGCGTGCGGTGGCCGTCGTCGAGAAAGGGCCAGTCGAGGAAGCTGCGGTCGGCCATCAATTGCCCTCGAACTCGGGAGTGCGCTTCTCCGCAAAGGCCTCGAAGGCGCGGCGGAAGTCCCTGGTCGCCATGCAGATCGCCTGGGCCTGGGCCTCCATCTCGATCGCGGTCTCGATGCTCACCGCCCATTCCATGCTGAGCTGGGTCTTGGTGATGCCGTGGGCGAAATTGGGGCCGGCGGCGATGCCGCGAGCCAGTGCCTGAGCCTCGTCCAGCAGCGCATCGGCGGGCACCAGCCGGTTGTGGAAGCCCCAGCGCTCGCCTTCCTCGGCCGACATCATCCGGCCGGTATAGAGCAGGTCGGCGGCGCGGCCCTGGCCGATGATCCGCGGCAGGATCGCGCAGGCGCCCATGTCGCAGCCCGCCAGGCCGACGCGCGTGAACAGGAAGGCGGTCTTGGCCGCCGGGGTGGCGAGGCGCAGGTCGGACGCCATCGCCATGATCGCTCCGGCACCGACGCAGATGCCGTCGATCGCCGCGACGATCGGCTGCGGGCAGGCGCGCATCGCCTTGACCAGGTCGCCGGTCATCCGGGTGAAGGCCAGCAGCTCGGGCATCGCCATCCCGGTCAGCGGCCCGATGATCTCATGGACGTCGCCGCCCGAGGAGAAATTGCCGCCGGCGCCGGTGAGGACGATCGCCTTCACCTGCGGCGCATATACCAGATCCCGGAAGGCATCGCGCAGCTCGGCATAGCTTTCGAAGGTGAGCGGGTTCTTCCGCTCGGGGCGGTTGAGGGTGATGGTCGCTATCCCGTCGGCAAACTGCCAGCCGAAATGCGCCGGCGCGAAGCTGGTCGGGTCCATGGTCATTCCTTCCCTCCATCGGCAGCGAGCGAATCCTTCAGTATCCCCAGCAACGCGTGAAGCTGGCCGCGCTCCTCCCGGCCCAGCCCTGCGAGCATCGCCTCGATCCATGCGTGATGCGCCTCGGCCAGCCCGGCGAAGCATTCGCGCCCCAGCTGGGTCAGCCGCGCGACCGAGGAGCGGCCGTCGGTGGGCGAGGGGGCCAGGCTCACATAGCGATCGCGCACCAGCGCCTGGACGACGCCGGTGACATTGCCGTTCGAGACGAGCAGCGCCTGGGAGAGCTGGCCCATCGTCATTCCCCCGGGATGGCGGTCGAGCGCGGCCATCACGTCGAAGCGGGGCAGGGTGATGTCGTACTGGTCGGCGAAGCCGCGCTTCAGCCGCTTCTCGATCACCGTGGTGCAGGTGAGCAGCCGCAGCCACAGGCGCACGCTGCCGCGATCGTCGAGCGCGCCGTCATGCTTCTCGCGGAGGGGGGCGGCGCGGGTCATGTCACTTCTCCCCCGGCGATCGGGATCGCCTGGCCGGTTACCGATCCGCTGGCCGGCAGGCAGAGCCACACTGTCGCGGCTGCCACTTCCTCGGGCGTTATCAGGCGTTTCTGGGGATTGTGGCGAGTCAGCTCGGCCAGTGCCTCCGCCGCGCTGCGGCCGGTGCGCGCGGCGATGGTCTCGATCGCCCTGGCCACGATATCGGTATCGGTGAAGCCGGGGCAGAGCGCATTGGCGGTGAGCGGCGTGGCGGCGAACTCGGCGGCGAGCGCGCGCATCAGCCCGATCGCGCCATGCTTCGAGGCGACATAGGCGGCGGTATAGCCATAGCCCTTGAGCCCCGCGGTCGAGGCGATGGTGACGATCCGCCCCGCCGGTGCCGCGAGCAGGTCCGGCAGCGCGGCTTGGCAGCAATGGAAGAGCGCGTCGAGATTGGTCGCCATCGTCGCGCGCCAGGCATCTGCCGTCACCCTGGCGAAGGGCGCACTGGGGGCGATGCCGGCGTTGTTCACCAGGATGCCGATCGGCCCGTGCGCGGTGCGGGCGGTCTCGAAGCCGATGTCGATCGAGGCGCGATCGGTCACGTCGACGGGGATGGTGATGGCGCCGAGGATCGTCGCGGCGACGGCCTCGATCGGCTCGACCCGGCGCCCGATCAGCGTCAGGCGCGCACCCTCTTCGGCCAGGGCCCGGGCGATCGCCGCACCGATGCCGGATCCGCCGCCGGTGACGACCGCATGGACATCTTTCAGGCGCATGGCATCAGCTCCCGAGCGCCGCGCCGGCCTCGGCGGCGCGTTGCAGGTTGCGGGCGAGCTGGCTCATCCCGCCCAGATATTGCGGCGGCACGCGCACGCCGCGATAGCCGTGCTGCGCGGCGGCGCGCAGCGTCCACATCGGGTCGATCATGTGCGGCCGCCCGATCGCGACCAGATCGGCGCGGCCGGCGGCGAGGATCGAATTGGCGTGGTCGGTCTCGAAGATGTTGCCCACCGCCATGGTCGAGACACGCGCCTCGTTGCGGATCTGGTCGGCAAAGGGTGTCTGGAACATGCGGCCATAGACCGGCTTGCACTCGGCCCAGGTCTGGCCGGCCGAGACGTCGATCAGGTCGGCGCCGGCTTCGTCGAAGGCGCGGGCGATCGCCACCGCTTCATCGGGGGTGACGCCCTGGTCGCCCATCCAGTCGGTCGCCGAGATACGGACCGACATCGGCCGTTCGGCCGGCCAGGCCGCGCGCATCGCCGCGAACACCTCGAGCGGATAGCGCAGGCGATTTTCCAGGCTGCCGCCATAGCCGTCGGTGCGGGTGTTCTGGAGCGGGGTGATGAAGCTGGAGAGCAGATAGCCGTGCGCGGCGTGCAGCTCGATCATGTCGAAGCCGGCCTCCACCGCCATGCGCGCCGCCGCGACGAACTGGTCGCGCACTTCGTCCATGTCGGCGCGGGTCATCGGGCGGGGCGCGGCGTTGCCGGCGCTCCACGGCACGTCGGAGGCGGCGATCAGTGGCCAGTTGCCCTCGGGCAGGGGCTGGTCCATCCCCTCCCAGCCGATCCTGGTCGAGCCCTTGGCGCCCGAATGACCCAGCTGGAGGCAGATCTTCGCACCGCTGTTCGCATGGACGAAATCGGTGACGCGCCGCCAGGCCGCGACATGCTCGGGAGCATATATGCCCGGGCAGCCGGGCGTGATCCGGCCCTCGGGCGAGACGCAGGTCATCTCGGTATAGACGAGGCCGGCGCCGCCCTGGGCGCGGGTGCCGTAATGGACGAGATGGAAGTCGTTCGGGGTGCCGTCCACGGCCGAATACATGGCCATGGGCGAAACCACGATACGATTCGCCAGCGGCATCTCGCGCAATCTGTACGGTGCGAACATCGGCGGGACCGGTTGCGCGCTCCTTCCGCCCGGCGACTGCGCCTGGAACCAGCTTTCGACCCCTTCCAGCCAGTTCCGGTCGCGCAGACGGAGATTCTCGTGGCTGACCCGCTGCGAGCGCGTGAGCAGCGAATAGGCGAACTGGATCGGCGCAAAGGGCAGATAGCGGTCGAGCGTCTCGAACCACTCCGTCGAGTTGCGCGCGCTGTTCTGCAGCTTGAGTACCTCGACATTGCGTTCGGCCTGATATTCCGCCAGCGCCTGGACGCGGCCGAGCCCGGGGCGGTTGAGCACCTCGGCCAGCTTGATCGCGTCCTCCAGCGCCAGCTTGGTGCCCGACCCGATCGAGAAATGCGCAGTGTGCGCCGCGTCGCCGAGCAGGACGAACTTGTCGTGCGACCAGCGGCCGGTGACGATCCGGCGGAAGTTCAGCCAGGCCTGGGGCCCGGGCAGATGCGTGGCGTTGGACATCAGGCCATGGCCGTCCAGATGCCGGGCGAAGATCTTCTCGCACAGCGCGATCGCCGCGGGCTGGTCCATCGCGTCGAGGCCCAGGCCGTGCCAGGTCGCCGGAGCCATCTCGACGATGAAGGTCGAGAGATCAGCGTCGAAGCGATAGGCATGGGCCCAGACCCAGCCCGCCTCGGTTTCCTCGAAGGCGAAGGTGAAGGCGTCGAACACCTTGCCGGTGCCGAACCAGAAGAACTTGTTCCTGCGCACCTGGATATCGACGTCGAAATGCTCGGCATGCGCGTTGCGGATGCGGCTGTTGGCGCCATCGGCGGCGATGACGAGATCATAGTCCGCCCAGTCGGCCAGGTCCGGCCCCGCCTCGTGCTGGAAATGCAGCACCACGCCCAGCTCGCGGGCCCGCGCCTGCAGGATCGCCAGCAGCCGCTTGCGGCCGATGCCGATAAAGCCGTGCCCGCTTGAGCGGATGCACTCGCCATGGATATGGACGTCGATATCGTCCCAATGCGCGAACTCGCCGCGGATCGTCTCGCCGCTGACGGGATCGTTCGCCATCAGGTTCTCGACCGTCTGGTCCGAGAAGACGACGCCCCAGCCGAACGTGTCGTCGGGCCGGTTGCGCTCGAACACATGGATATCATGGCCCGCATCGCGCACCTTCATCGAGATGGCGAAATAAAGGCCCGCCGGCCCGCCGCCCACGCATGCGATCTTCATCGAGCAGAACTCCCTCGCGGCGACTCCGTCCGTGTCACCTAACGCCCCGACCCTAGATATTTCAAGCCTAAAATTTCAAGCTTGAAATATCATATATCACGCAATTATTCACAGGTAATCGAGTCGTGGGAGGTCTAGGGATGAAGTGGCCGGCGCAGCGCCTGACGGGCGGATCGAAGAAGAGCTTCGGCATGTACGACGAAGCGGCGAAGCTGGACGCGGCGGGAGTGGACCTGATCCACCTCGAATTCGGCCGCCCGCATGCGGACACGCCCGCGCACATCAAGGAAGCGGCCAAGGCGGCGCTTGACGCGGGCATCGTCCATTATGGCGATTTCCGCGGCACGCTCTCCTTCCGCCAGGCGCTGGCGGAGAAGCTCGCCGCGTTCAACGGCCTGGACTATGGCGTCGACGAGGTGCTGGTGTGCAACGGGCTCACCCATGCCTCCTTTGCCGCCTTCATGGCCGCGATCGATCCCGGCGACGAAGTGATCCTGCTCGATCCCTATTACCCCCAGCATATCGGCAAGACCGAGCTGGCCGGCGGCAAGGTGGTGATCGCCGAGCTCGACAAGGCGGATAATTTCGCGATCTCAAGGGAGAGGATCGCCGCGAAGATCACCGATCGCACGCGGATGATCGTGCTGGTCAACCCGGCCAATCCGACGGGCCGCGTCTATAGCCGCGCGGAACTCCAGCACGTCGCCGACCTGGCGATCGCGCACGACCTGCTGGTGCTGTCCGACGAGGTGTATGAATATATCACCTATGGCAAGGCCGAGCATGTCAGCATCGCCAGCCTGCCGGGCATGCGCGATCGGACCATCACCTGCTTCGCCTTCACCAAGGCCTATTCGATGGACGGCTGGCGGATCGGCTATCTGACCGCCGATGCGAAGCTGATGCCGGCGATCCTGCGCATCACCATGACCGATGTGACCCACGTCAACGTCTTCATCCAGGAAGGTGCCCGCGCCGCCGTGGAGGGGCCGCAGGATGCGATGCTGGCGATGGTCGAGGCCGATCGCCGCAAGCGCGACATCGTCGTCCAGGCGCTGAACCAGATGCCGGGCGTCAGCTGCGCCGAGCCGGAAGGGACGATCTATGCCTTTCCGGACATCAGCGGCACCGGCCGCTCCTCGCAGGATCTCGCCATGGCGATCCTGAAGGAAGCGCATGTCGTGGTCGAATCGGGCAGCTTCTACGGCCCGGGCGGGGAGGGGCATCTGCGCGTCTGCTTCGGATCGGAATCCGAAGCGCGGGTGGCCGAGGCGATGGAGCGGCTGGGGCGGTTCTTCAACGCGCTGTGAGGGGTGCGGGCGGTTGCATTCCTCCGTCGTCGCCCGGCCCCGAGCCGGAGCGACGACGAGTAGCGAGAGTTTCAACTCGAAGAAATTGGGGAGAAATGGGATGAAGAGGCGTCTGGGTCTTGCTGCCGTGCTGCTGGCGTTGCCGGCGCTTCCGATCCCGTTGGCGGCGCCCGCACGCGCCCAGGCCCAGGCCGCATCGCAGGGCTATGACGCGCTGCTCGCGCTCTACCAGGAGTTCCGCGCCTTCGTGCCGCCGCCGATGGTGCGGGGCGTGCCCGATTATTCGCCCGAGACGATGGCCCGCCATTATGCCGGGCTCCAGCGCTTCGAGGCGCGGCTGGCGGCGATCGACGACAGCGCCTGGCCGATTCCGCAGCGCGTCGATTACATGGTGGTGCTCGCCGAGATGCGCGGGCTCGAGTTCCAGCACCGGGTGATGCAGCCCTGGAAGCGCGATCCGGCCTTCTACAGCACCACCAATCTCGGCTTCGGGCCCAAGATGCACGGCGCCATCGCGATTCCGGCGCTGCCGGTCGCGAAGGAAGCGGCGGTAGCGCTGGCCGCCCGGCTGAATGCGGTGCCCGAGGCGCTGCGCCAGGCCCGGGCGAACCTCACCGATGCGCGCGGCGACCTTGCCCGCCTGGCGATCGTGCAGAAGCAGGTGGAAGTGAACGTCTATGGTGCGCTGGCCGCGGAGGCGGCGAAGCGCCAGCCCTCGCTCGTCGCCCCGGCGAAGCGCGCCCAGGCCGCCGCCGCCGCGTTCAAGGCGTGGCTGGAAGGCATCGAGGCCGGGCTCCCCGCTTATGGCGGCGTGGGCGCGGAGAATTACGCCTGGTATCTCAGGCACGTGCTGCTGCTGCCCTATACGCCGGAGGAGATCCGGGTGATCGGCGAGCGCGAATATCAGCGCCAGCTGGCCTTTCTGAAGATCGAGGAGCATCGCGATCGGGCCATTCCGATGCCCGAGCCGGTCAAGACCCGTGCCGAGTTCGACGCCAAGCGCAAGGCGGAGGACGAGGACCTGCTCAGGTTCCTGCGCGACGGCCAATGGGTGACGGTCCCGGACTATGTGAAGCATGATCCGGAGGAGGGGCCGTACCAGTTCCCCTTCGAGAAGGATCCGTCCAGGCCGGGCCTGTTCGATGCGCCGCAGCATCTCCATTTCTTCTTCCAGGCCGAGTTCCGCGACGGGCGGCCGCTGCGCGCGCACAACCTGCCCGGCCATGCCTTTGACGAACTCCAGGCGGCGCGCGACACGCGCCCGGTGCGCGGCCAGCCGCGGCTGTTCTTCGTCAACGGCCTGCGCAACGAAGGCTGGGCCTTTTACCTCGAGGAATTCCTGATCCAGTCGGGCATGCTGGCGGACCGGCCCAAGGCGCGCGAGATCGACTATATCCTGGGCGCCAAGCGTGCCGCGCGCATCCTGCCCGAGCTGAAGATGCAGGCGAACGAATGGACCTGGCGGCAGGCCAATGCCTCGCTGGTCTCGCGCACGCCCAAATGGATGCAGCCGGGCGATGCCGTCGCGCAGTTCGACATCGAGCTGTACCTGCGCCAGCCGGGCTATGGCATCGGCTATTACATGGGCAAGGTCGAGCTGGAGAAGCTGCTGGCCGATGTGGCGATGCGCGAAGGCGACGGGTTCGACATCAAGGCGTTCCACGATCGCTTCCGCGCGGCGGGCTCGATCCCGATCTCGCTGATCCGCTGGGAGCTGACGGGAAGCGACGAAGAGATCCGCACGATGCGATGAGGCACGGGCGGGGCTGTCCGGGCTTCGTACCCATATCCTGCCCCGCCATCCCCGCGAAGGCGGGGATCCAGGGCCAGGAGCAAGGATCGTGAGGCGCGCTTTACCGTCTCCGGCAAGCCCGCGCGCGATTGCTTCGATTGTCCCATGCTACCCTGGATCCCCGCCTGCGCGGGGATGACGGCTATTGGGATCTCGCCAATGTCGATCCGTTCCGGGGCTGCTCAATCGGCTTGACGGAGTTGCCCAGGGCCCGCCTCAAGCCCTGGGCAGCCCCATGCGATCAGAAGCGGATGCGGGCGCTCAGGCTGGCGCGGTGGTCCGTGGTGCGCTTGCCGAATTCGCCGTCATAGCCGAGCCGCAGCGACAGGTTCTCGTTGCCCACCACCCGCAGCTCCGCGCCGACATGCGCGGCCTGGCGATCCATCAGCGTCGTGATCGTCGCCGGCGCGGCCGAAGCGTTGCCGCCGAGCAGGCGGAACGGCGCCGCGATCCGATCGGTGGTGTTGAACACGCCGCCGCCGGTGATCGCGAAGGTCGCGCTGGTCGGGCCGCTGCCGGCGAGCCGCACGCCCAGGCTCAGCTCGGGCGCGACGGTGCCGATCCACTGGGTGTGGGAGAGGCTCTCGACGCCCAGGCCCTCGAGCCCGCGCTCCGTGAAGCCGCCCTGGCGCAGCGCGGTGACGAAGCCGCGCACCGCCGGCCGCGCGAATACCATGCCCTGGCCGAGCACCCAGGCCGCCTCGGCGCTGCCCTGGAAATAGCCGGTGCCCTGGTTGCCCACGCCCTGGCGCGTGTCGAAGATGCTCACGCCGCGGCGCAGCTCGGTCCATTGCCAGCCGCCGCTCACCGAGGCGGCGAGCTGCGCGCCGCTCGCTCCCGCATAGCGCGCGCCGACGCCGGCATGGACGCCATTGCCGTCCGAATTGGCGCGCAGCCCGTCGATCCTGGCATTGCCGAGGCTGTCATAGCCGATCGCGCCGCCGATCATCCAGTCGCCGCCCAGCGGCTTCTCGAAGCCGGCGCGGAAGCGGCCGTCGGTATCGCCGCGGACGCTGGCATGCTCGCTGTCGCCGCTGCGCTTGAAGACATGGCCGCCGGCCTGGCTCCAGACGCAGCCATCGCCCGCCGGGCCGGCGAGCGTGCCGCAGCCGAACAGGTTGGACGAGAAGTCGCGCGCCGCGCCGAACTGGGTGAGCGAGGCGATCAGATAGGGTTCGGGGTTCAGCTGGTCGAAGATCGCGCGATACTGGGCCTCGCTGCCGGCCTGGATGTTGCCGAGCAGGGCGAGCAGGCGGCCGATCCCCGCCGAGCTGCCCGCCGTTACCGCGCGGTCCATATAGGCGCCGAGCGCGCGCTCGTTGCCGTTGAGGAAGGGCTGGCCGAAATTGGTGTCGAAGGCGAGCTGGATGCCGGTGCTGTTCGCCAGCACGCGATAATCGACCGCCAGCGTGTCGCGGATGGCGAGCCCGTTATTGGTTGCCGTGCCCGCCGTGGCGAACAGGGTGACCGGGTTCTTGTCCTGCATCCAGGTGAGGATCACGTCGCCGGTGCCGGCCACGCTGGTGTTGCCGCTTACATTGACGCGGTCCGACGCATAGGGGCCGAAGGCGACGTCGAACGCCATGTGACCGGTCGCGCTCTGGGTGAAGTCGCCGTCGAGATCGACCGTGTTGATGACGCGGGCGCCGTAGAGCAGGTTGGTCGCGGGCGCGCCGGCGCCGTCCAGATTGGCGAAGGTGGCGCCGTGCAGCAGGTCGATCGGGGTGCGGCTGGCGGCGAGGCCCATCTGGAAGTCGCCCGCATTGGCGAAGCTCCCGCTCGAGCCGGCACCGTCGCGCAGGTCGATCCGGCTGAAGGCGATGAAGACGCCGCTGGCGTTGTTGATCAGGGCGTTGGTGCCGCTGCCCAGGTCGACATTGCCGATGATCGTGCCGCTATTCTCCACCCGGTCGTTGCCCGTGCCGGTGTCGATCGCGAGGCCGGAGACCGCGCTGATCGAGCCGGAGGTGAGCTGGATCAGGTTGGCCGCGCCGCCGGCCAGGCGGATGCCCGCGCCGGTGCCGCCGCCGCCGCGCACCAGGTTGTTGGCGGTGACGCGGATATTGCCCGTGCCGGTGCTGCCCTGGCTCTGGGCGAAGATGCCGGTCGAATTCAGGCCGGCCGCGAAGACCGAGCCCGAAAGGCGCAGGTCGATCGCGCCGCCCGCGCCCGTGCCGGTGCCGTTGCCGGCGAAGATCCCCTCGACCCAGCCGCCGCCGCCGCCGAGCGACTGCGCGACCACGCCGATCGAATTGGCGCCGAGCACTGCGATGTTGCCGGTCTGGTCGAAGCGGATCGCGCCGCCATTGCCGGTGTTGCCCGGATTGAAGGCGATGCTGGCGGAATCCACCGCGCCCAGCACCGCGCCGCCGCCGCCGCCGATCGACTGGAGGAACACGCCATGCGCATGGTTGCCGGCGGTCTGGACGGCGCCGTTGTTCGACACGGTGACGCTGCCGCCATTGCCGCTCGCGCCGCCGCTGCCGCCCAGGGTGACGTTCGCGCTGCCGCCGGTGAGGCGCACCTCGCCGCCGCCCGCGCCGATCGACTGGACGACCAGCGCGGGCGAATAGTCGCCCAGCGTGGTGAAGCCGCCGGCATAGGCGAGGGTAACGGTGCCGCCGTCGAGCCCGGCGCCGCCATTGGCGCCGAGCGTGACGGCGGTCGGCGGAGCGGGGGGCGGCGCGGCCGCCAGCGGGTCCGCGGCGGCGCCCGCCAGCCAATCGGCCAGCGCGCGCTGGCTTTGGGGGGCGAGGCCCGCGCTGGGGCCGGTGCCGGGCGCGGTGGCGTCGATATCGAGCACGCTGGGCGCGGCCGCCGTGGCGCCGGTGCCCAGGGCGATCTCGACGATCGCCGAGCCGCCGCCGCCGCCGATCGACTGGACGATCGCGCCGGGGGCGAACTTGCCGGTGGTGCTGATCGCGCCGGTCATGCCGCGCTGGATCGTGCCGCCCGAGGCGCCGGTGGTGCCGTCGGCGCCGAGCGTGACCGAGGCGCCGGCGAAGAAGGACGCGAGCTCGGCGGTCACGTCGATGATGCCGCGGCCGCCACCGCCGCCGATCGACTGGGCCAGCGCGCCGGCCGCGCCGTCGCCATTGGTGGTGACGCTGCCCGCATGGCTGCCGGTGATGTCGCCGCCGTCATTGTCGGCGCCGCCCAGGCCGCCCAGCGCCAGCCGGACGCCGACGGGCGCCTGCGGGTCGGTGACGGTCGGGTCGCGGAGCGCGACGATGTCGAGGTCGATGTCGATCGTGCCGCCGCCGCCGCCGATCGCCTGGTTGCTGATGCCGACGCCGTTGCGGCCGCCCGCGCCGATCGTGCCGTTCGAGTTCACTGTCACCTTGCCGGCGTTCATGCCGGAAGCGCCGTCGGCACCCGCGCGGGCGACGACCAGCGGATTGGGCCGCTCGGTATTGCCGTGCGGGCCGACCACGGGCAGGCCCGGCAGGCCGGTGATGCCGCTGAAGTCGAGGCCCAGCGTGCCGCCGCCGCCATTGATGCTCTCCGCGACGATCGCCTGCGAGCCCGCGCCGAGCACGGTGATGTCGCCGGTCTGGTTGACCGTGACCGCGCCGCCGGTGCCGCCGGTGCCGCCGCCGGTGAGGCCGACGATCAGCGCAATCTCGTTGGACAAGGTTAGGCTGGCCGGCTCGGGCGTGAGCGCCGCGCCCAGCCCGGCATTGCCGCCGCCGCCGCCGATGCTCTGCGCCACGATGCCGTTCGCCTTGGCGCCGCGGGTCAGGATCGAGCCGCTGTTGGTCACGGTGACCGCGCCGCCATTGCCGCCATTGCCGCCCATGCCGCCGATCGCGATCAGCGGCGCCGAGGTCGGCGCGCCGATCAGCAGGCTGCCGGTGAGCGCCATCCCGCCATTGCCGCCGCCGCCGCCGATCGACTGGGCGAGGATGCCGTGCGCGCCTGCGCCCCTGGTCTCGATCGTGCCGGCATTGGTCACCTCGACCACGCCGCCGACATTGCCGCTGCCGCCCACCGCGCCGAAATTGAACCCGAAGGCGACGCTGTCCTTGCCCGACGAGACGCCGGTCAGCGCCAGGATGGTCGAGCTGTTGCCGCCGCCGCCGCCCAGCGACTGGGCGAAGATGCCGTAGGCGCCCTTGCCCTCGGTGAGGATGTCGCCCGAATTGGCGCCGCCGGTGTCGCGGTTCACCACGGTGACCTTGCCGCCCGCGCCGCCGCTGCCGCCATTGCCGCCGATGGTGACGCGCGCGCTGTGCGTCTGCTTGTCCGCGCCCGTGGCGCCCACCGCGAGCTGGAGCACCAGCCCCGCATCGCCGCCGCCGCCGCCGATCGAATTGGCGCTGATGCCCGCGGCATCCTCGCCCTTGGTCCAGATCAGCCCTTCGTTGGTGACCGAGACGTCGCCCGCCTTCTCGCCCGTGCCGCCGGCGCCGCCGACATTGACGTTGATCGAGTTGTTGGCGCTCTTGCCCTGGGCGCGGAAGTCGATGACCGCGCCGCCGATGCCGCCGCCGCCGCCGATCGACTGGGCGCGGATGCCGAAGGCGCGCGCGCCGCTGGTGGCGATCACGCCGGTGTTGGTCACCGTCACCGTGTCGCCGATGCCCGCGGTGCCGCCCGAGCCGCCCACCGCGATGCCCATGGTGTTCGAAGTGTTGCCGCTGCCCTTATATTGCAGCGCGACGCTTGCCGCGAAGCCGCCGGTGCCGCCGCCGCCGCCGATCGACTGGGCGAGGATGCCGTCCGCATCGTCGCCGCCGGTGACGATCCGCGCGCTGTTGCCGACATCGACGGTCGAGCTCTTCGAGCCGACGCCGCCGGTGCCGCCCACCGCGACCGTGAGCGCCGCCGTGGTGTTGACCATCACGCCGGTGCCGCTGCCGCCCGCGCCGCCCGACCCGCCGATGCTCTGCGCCCAGATGCCGCGCGATTCGACGCCGCGCGTGGTGAGGTTCGCCGCGTTGGCGACCGAGACCGCGCCGCCGGTCGCCCCGACGCCGCCGTCTAGGCCGACGCCGACGCTGCCGGCGAAGCTCTGCGCCGAACTGCCGCTGCCGGTGCCCACGGTGCCGCCGATCTTGAACGAGCCGCTGTTGCCGCCGCCGCCGCCGACCGACTGGGCGAAGATCGCCGAGGAATAGCCGCCGCTGGTGTCGATCGCGCCCGCGGCGTTCACCGTCACTTCGCCGCCGGTGCCGCCGGTGCCGCCGGACTGGCCGAGGCTCAGCGCGAACTGGTTCTTCGCGCCCGGCACCAGGCCGAAATCGAACGAGGCGTTGCCGCCGCCGCCGCCGATCGACTGGGCATGGATGCCGATCGAACGCTCGCCGGTGGTGACGATCGCCCCGTCATGGTCGACCTCGACATCGCCGGCCGCGCCGCCGATGCCGCCGCGCCCGCCGATGCTCAGGTTGAGCTGGTTGGCGTCGCGCGTGTAACCGCCGGCCAGGTTGAAGGTGCCGTTGCCGCCGCCCTTGCTGATCGACTGGGCGAGGATGCCGTCGCTCAGCGCGCCGCTGGTGCCGATGTCGCCGCGGTGCCGCAGCGTGACGTCGCCGCCCGCGCCCGCGTCGCCGCCTGCGCCGCCGACATTGACCACTGCCGCGAACGGGCTGTTGCCGGCCGGCGCCAGCGTGACGTCGAGCACCAGGTTGAAGCCGGCATTGCCGCCGCCGCCGCCGATCGACTGCACGGTCATGCCGTTCGATTCGTCGCCGAAGGTGCGGATCAGGCCGGGCGTCGCGGTCTCGACGCCGCCGACCATGGTGTAGCCGCGCGTCACCGTCACGTCGCCGGCATTGCCGCCCGCACCGCCGGTGCCGCCGATGCCGAGCGCGATCGGCGCACCCTGGCGCGAGACCGCGCCGGCCACGTCGATGCCGCCCTGGCCGCCGCCGCCGCCCACCGACTGGACGAGGATGCCCGTTGCCTTGCCGACATAGTCGGTCGCCGAAAGCGTGACCGTGCCGCCGGCGCCGCTGGTCACCTTGGTGTTGACCAGCACATTGCCGTTGCTGGTGAAAGTGACGTCGCCCGCATCGGCGCCGGTGCCGCCGGTGCCGCCCAGGCCCGCGGCGAGCGCGACGCCGGTGAGCTTCGACTTGCCGGCGCCGGCATTGTTCAGCGCCGCCGAGACGTTGAGCCCGCCATCGCCGCCGCCGCCCGCGACCGACTGGACGATGATGCCGGCAGCTTCATAGCCGTCGACCATCACCTGGCCGTTCTGGGTGGCGATCACGTCGCCGCTGGCATTGCCCGCGCCGCCGAAGCCGCCGATGCCGAAGACGAGCGTCGGCTCGGTCGCGGTGGTGTCGGCGGTGATCCCGCCCGAGATGTTGATGCCGCCGGTGCCGCCGCCGCCGCCGACCGACTGGACGAGCAGGCCGCGCGCCTTGGTGCCCTGGGCGAACAGGTCGGCATCGACATTGGCGGTCACCTTGCGGCCCAGGCCGCCATCGCCGCCGAAGCCGCCGATCCCGACGGTGAGCTGGCCATCGAGCGAGATCCCGCCCGAGACGTTGATCCCGCCGATGCCGCCGCTGCCGCCGAGCGACTGGGCGATCACCGCCGAACGCTCGTCGCCCGAAGCGACGACCTGCACGCGGTCGGCGTCCGGCGCCTTGACGCTCAGCTCGACCGTGCCGGCATTGCCGCCATCGCCGCCGAAACCGCCGATGCCCAGCGCGGCGACGCGGCTCGCGCTGCTCGAGCCGGGCGAGGTGAGGGCGATCTGGCCGGTGACGTTGAGCCCGCCCTGGCCGCCGCCGCCGCCCACGCTCTGGGCGATCACGCCGTTCGAGCCGTTCGCGATGGTGCGATAGGCGGGGAAGCTGAAGTCGAAGCCGAGGAAGTTGATCGTCTGCGCCGCATGCGCGACCACGCCGCCATTGCCGGTCGCGAGCACGTTGCCGGTCACGCGCGCGGTGACGTTGCCCGCCTCGCCGCCGCCGCCGCCGAAGCCGCCCAGGCCGAAGCCGAACGAGCCGGTGCTGCCGCTGGTGCTGCCCGAGATGCCGCCGGCCACGTCGATGCCGCCGCGGCCGCCGCCGCCGCCGATGCTCTGCGCGACGACGCCATCGGAATCGGCGCCGCTGGTCACGGTGTTTCCGGTGCGGGTCAGTTTGACGTCGCCGGCCTTGCCGCCGTCGCCGCCAAAGCCGCCGATGCCGATCGAGGCGGTGCCCGCGGTGCCGGTGGAGAGGGCGATCGCGCCGGAGACGTTGATCCCGCCCGCGCCGCCGCCGCCCGCGATGCTCTGCGCCACCACGCCGGCCGAATCGCTGCCCCGGGTCCGATAGTCGCCGGCCACGCTGGCGGTGACCTTCTGGCTGATGCCGCCGTCGCCGCCAAAGCCGCCAATGCCGATCGCGGCGCCGACGGAAGTGTTGTTGCCCGCCGAGATGGAGAGCGAGCCGGTGACGTTGAACGCGCCGTTGCCGCCGCCGCCGCCCAGGCTCTGGATCAGCGCGCCGGCCGATTCCGCGCCGCTGGTCGCGACATTGCCCGAAAGCGTGGCGTCGACCGTGGCCGCATCGCCGCCATCGCCGCCGAAGCCGCCGATGCCGACACCGAGCGTGCCGGTGCCGCCGCTGGAAAGGGCGATGCTGCCGGTGACGTTGAACCCGCCATTGCCGCCGCCGCCGCCGGCCGACTGGATCAGGATCGCGCCGCTGCGCGCGCCGAGCGTCCCGACGTCGCCGGTGAGCGCGGCGGTAACCGCCTTGGCATTGCCGCCGCTGTCGCCAAAGCCGCCGACGCCCACGCCCAGCGTGCCCGAGCTGCCATTGCCGGCGCTGAGGCTGAGGCCGCCGGTGACGTTGAACGCACCGTTGCCGCCGCTGCCGCCCAGGCTCTGCACGGTCAGGCCCAGCGAATCGTCGCCCCTGGTGCCGATGTCGCTGGTCAGGGTCGCGTCGACCGTGCCGGCGTCGCCGCCCGCGCCGCCGAACCCGCCGACGCCGACCAGCACGTTGCCGGTGAGTTCCTTCGAGACCGCGATGCCGCCCGAGACGTTGAACCCGCCATTGCCGCCGCCGCCGCCGACCGACTGGATCAGCGCGCCGCCCGAGCGCGCGCCGCGCGTGGCGACGTCGCCATTGATGTTGGCGATCACGGCTTCGGCATTGCCCGCGGTGGCACCGGCGCCGCCGATACCGACGCCGATATTGCCGGCGCCGCTCTTCGAGCCGGCGATGCCGCCGGTGACGTTGAACGCGCCGTTGCCGCCGCCGCCGCCCAGGCTCTGCGCGACGATGCCGCGGGCGTCGTCGCCTTCGGTGGAGACCGCGACCAGCGTATCGGCGGTGTCGGCAACGCCCTGGTTGACGTTGAGCGTGACGGCCTTGCCGTCGCCGCCGCTGCCGCCCGCGCCGCCCAGGCCGATGCCGAGCGTGCCGGCCCCGTCCTTGGCCACCGCGATGCCGCCCGAGACGTTGAACGCGCCCGCGCCGCCGCCGCCGCCCACGCTTTGCGCCAGGATGCCGTCGCTCTTGTCGCCCGCCGTCGCGGTGGTGCCGGTGACGGTGAGGGTGACCTTGCCGGCGTCGCCGCCCGAACCGCCAGATCCGCCGATGCCGACATTGATCGCGCCGGCGATGGTGCCCGAGATGCCGATGCCGCCGGAGACGTTGAACCCGCCGGTGCCGCCGCCGCCGCCCAGGCTCTGCGCGGTGATCGCGGTCGACTGGTCGCCGAGCGTGACGACATTGCCGGTCACCGTCGCGCCGACGCGCATGGCGTCGCCGCCGCCGCCGCCCGAGCCGCCCAGGCCGACCGAGAGCGCGCCCGCCGCGGTGCCGCCGAAGCTTACCCCGCCGGAGACGTTGAAGCCGCCGGCGCCGCCGCCGCCGCCGGCGCTCTGCGCGAGGAAGCCGCCCGATTGGTTGCCTTCGGTCAGGATCGAGACCGCGCTCGCATCGACTTCGCCGCCATTGCCGGCGCCGCCGCCGGAGCCGCCCAGGCCGATATTGACCGCCGCGCCATAGCTGCCCGATCCGCCGATGCTGCCCGAGACGTTGAACCCGCCGACGCCGCCGCCGCCGCCGTTCGACTGGACCACCACGCCGCGCGACTGGTCGCCGAGCGTGTGGACGGCGGCGAGCGCGCTGCCCGTCGCATGCAATGCATTGCCGCCGGTGCCGCCCGCGCCGCCCAGGCCGACGGACAGGCCGCCGCCAAAGGTCGCGCTGCCCGCGATCGAGCCGGAGATGTTGAAGCCGCCCGCGCCGCCGCCGCCGCCCAGGCTCTGGACGAGCAGGCCGTCGGACTGGTCGCCCGAAGTGTAGATGGTGCCCGCCGCGGTGCCGGTGACCTCGCCGCCGCCGCCGCCGCCCGCGCCCGCGCCGCCCAGGCCGACCGAGATGCCGCCGGCATAGGAGCCGCTGCCCGAGATCGAGCCCGCGATGTTGAACCCGCCATTGCCGCCGCCGCCGCCGGCCGACTGGATCAGCACGCCGGTCGCGCGGTCGCCCATGGTCTGGACGTTGCCGCCGACGCGGCCGGTCACCTTGCCGCCGTCGCCGCCGCCGCCGCCCGCGCCGCCGATGCCCACCGCGACGCCCACGCTGGTGGTGCCCGCGAAGCTCACCGCGCCCGAGACGTTGAAGCCGCCCGAGCCGCCGGCGCCGCCGACCGACTGGATCACCGCGCCGCCGGCATCGTCGCCGCCGGTGGAGATGGTGCCGTCGAAATCGGTGTCGACCACGCCGCCATTGCCGGCATTGGCGCCCTTGCCGCCGATGCCGACCGCGAAGGAGACCGCGCCGCCGCCGCCCGCGGCGACCGCCGCCGAGACGTTGAACCCGCCATTGCCGCCGCCGCCGCCCACCGACTGGGTGAGCAGGCCGGTCGAGAAGTCGCCATCGGTCTGGATCGCGCCGCCCGACTTGACCTCGACCAGGCCGCCATCGCCGCCGCTGCCGCCCGATCCGCCGATGCCGAGCGAGACCGATGCGCCCAGCGCCGGGCCCGCCGCCGCCGCGACCGAGACGGTGAAGCCGCCGGCGCCGCCGCCGCCGCCCACCGACTGGGCGAGGATGCCCTGCGCATTGTCGCCGGTGGTGAGGATCACCGCGTCGCCGTCGAGCGTGACGTGCCCGCCGGTGCCGCCGGTCCCGCCGCTGCCGCCGATCGCCACGCTCGCGCCGCCGAAGAAGCCGCCGGTCGCCTGGACCGCGAAGCCGCCATTGCCGCCGCCGCCGCCGATCGACTGGAGCTGGATGCCGCGCGAGCGATCGCCGCTGGTCGCGATGAACGGATCGAGCTGGGTCGGCACGCCGCCGACCATCACCGAGCGGGGCGCGAGGTTGACGTCGACGATGCCGCCATTGCCGCCGGCCGATCCGGCGCCGCCGATCGCGACGCCGACGAATGCGCTCAGCGACGCGCTGGCGCCGCCATTGCCGCCGCCGCCGCCGATCGACTGGGCGAAGATGCCGTTCGAATCATTGCCGCCGGTGCCGATATTGCCACTGTGGTTGACGGTGACGAGGCCGGCGTTGCCGCCGCTCGCGCCCTTGCCGCCGATGGTGAGCAGCACGCCGCCGGTGGTGCCGCCGTCGCCGCCGCCGCCGCCCACCGACTGGGCGAAGATCGCCGTGGCGTTGTTGCGCAGCGTGGTGACGCTGCCGGTGTTGGTGATGGTCACCGTGCCGCCGGTGCTCGCCGCCGAGCCGTTGCCGCCGATGGTGACCAGGCCGCCGCTGTCGCCGCCCTTGCCGCCGCCGCCGCCCACCGACTGGGCGAAGATGCCGCGCGCGCCGTCGCCTTCGGTGCGGACGGTGCCGGCATTGCCGACCGTGACCGTGCCGCCATTGCCGCCGGTGCCCCCGGTCCCGCCGAGCGCAACCACGCCGCCCGAGCCCGAGCCCGCGCCGCCGCCGCCGCCCACCGATTGGACGAACACCGCATCGGCGCCCTTGCCGGTGGTGACGACGCTACCGGTCGCGGTGATGCTGGCCGAGGCGCTGCCGGCCAGGCCGCCGCCGGTGCCGCTGCCGCCGATCGAGACGAGGCCGCCCGTGCCCTCGGCCGAGCCGCCGCCGCCGCCCACGGACTGGACGAACACGCCGCGCGCGTCGACGCCGCCGGTGCGGACCGAGCCGCCGATGGTGGCGCTCGCCGCGCCGCCGGTGCCGCCGGACCCGCCCTTGCCGCCGACCGCGACCGCGCCGCCCGAAGCGCCGCCCGCGCCGCCGCCGCCGCCCACCGATTCGACGAACACGCCATGCGCGTTGGCGCCGCCGGTGGTGACGGTCGCGCCCGCCTCGACGAGTGCCGAGGCGCTCCCGCCATTGCCGGCGGTGCTGCCGTCCGATCCGAAGGCGACCAGGCCGCCCGAGCCGCCCGCCGAGCCGCCGCCGCCGCCGATCGACTGGGCGAAGACGCCATAGGCGCCGCTGTTGGTGGTAGTGACCTCGGCCCCGGCGCGCACGTTGATCGTCGCGCTGCCGCCATTGCCGCCATTGCCGGCGGTCCCGCCGAACGCGACGATCCCGCCGGTCCCGCCGACATTGCCGCCCGAACCGCCGATCGACTGGGCCTGGATGCCCACCGCGTCCACGCCCTCGGTGCGGACAATGCCGCTATGCTCGACGGTGACGTTGCCGCCGTCGCCGCCCACGCTGCCGGCGCCTGGGTTGCCGACGATGCCGTAGCTGCCGCCGCTGGTGCCGGCATTGCCGCCCAGGCTCTGCGCCAGGATGCCGATCGCGCCGATATTGGTGGTCCGGATCTGGCCCGAATTGGTGACGGTGACCGTGCCGCCCTGCGCAGCGGGGCCCGAGGCGCCGCCGCCCGAGAAGAGATAGCCCGTGCCGCCGGCGCCGCCGCGCCCGGCGATGCTCTGCGCCAGGATGCCATAGCTGCGCACGCCCGAGGTGGCGATGGTCACGCTCGAGCTCAGGTCGACATTGCCGCCGCGGCCCGCGCCGCCGCCCGCGCCGCCGCGGACATTGCCCGCGCCGTCGCCGCCCTTGCCGCCATTGCCGCCGGCGCTGATCGCCGCGATGCCGGGAAGATTGTCCGAGATGGTGGTGATGTTGCCGTTGTTGGCGGGAGTCACGGTCGCGGCGATGTTCGGCCCGTTGGCGCCGCCGCCGCCGGCCGACGCGTTCGCGCCGATCGTGAAGCAGCCGCCGAAGATGCAGATCTCGACACCGGCGCCGAAGCTGCCATTGCCGCCGTTCGCGCCGCGCTGGACGTTCGAATATTGGTGGAGGTCGCCCGCCGCCGTCGGGAAGGTGAAGCCCGAGCTCGTCGATCCGGTCGATCCGTTGCCCTGCGGCGGCGGCGCAGAGCCGACGCCCGCGCTCACATCGGTGACGATGGGGGTGGTGACCGTGCCGCCGCCGCTCTTGTCGAGCGTGACGCCGGTGACCCGGCCCGAGGTCAGCTGGACCGCGCTCACCGTATAGGTGATGCTGGTATTGGTATCGGTGAAGGTCTGGCCGACCGTGTTGGCGAGCAGGATCGTGTTGTTCTGGTCGGTGCGGACCAGCGCGTCGTTGATCACTTCGACCACGCGCTCATTGGCGTTGGTGACCGGATTCAGCACCATGTCGCCGACATGGACCGGCGGTATCGCCGGCGGGGCAGGCATCGGGGCGGCCATCGCCTTGGCCAATGCCATGCGCGATACGCTGACATGGGCCGCGGCGGTGGTCGCCCAGGCGGCGGTGCCCATGGCCAGCAGCAGGCCGATGCGCTTCAGCTGCCGGGCCAGCGTCCCGAACAGCCTGCGGTCGGCCTGGCGCGGGCGGCGAGGGGTGCCGGCTCCGGCGATGCGGTCGCGCAACCGCTCGAGCGCGTGCGACAGCGCCGCCGATCGATCGGCGAGCAGGGAGAGGACGGCGCCGATCTCGGAAATGAAGTCCGATCGCTGCGCGCGGCTGAGCCGGTCGGCATCGACCGCGTCGCCTGTCGCGTCCACCAGCGCCGCGAGCCGCGCGAGCCGCACAGCATCCGTTCGCCGAACCATCGTAATTCCCCCGAAATACCTGTGAGTCGAACTTGGATCATATCATGCTGAACAAGTAATTACCCTTATGTGCATAGGGTTTCCGTGGCGGCACCTGTCCCGTATCCGCGCAGTCTGGGCGCGCCGGATCGGCCGGAAACCATCGCTTCGATCATTGGAGCGGCGCGCGGTTGTGTCCAATTTGTTTCCGCAAAGGTTCGTGAGGTCGGGCTCGAGGCGGCTATTGCTATCGGCTGTTGTGCTGGGCGCCGGCTTCATCTGGGAAGCGTTGGTCCTGGCGGGCGGGAAGGGGGCTTCCCGCGCGGGCGGGCGGCTTCCTTGGGCTAGGCGCAGCGGGGATTGCCGGGCGCAAGCCGCCGACCGAACGGAAAAAATGCGGGGATCGGAAAAAAGTGCATTTTTCGGGTTGACGGGAATCGGTCGGGCACATAGATGGCGCCCTCCCGGCAACGAGGCGCTCGCCTCTCTGCTCTGACCGGCCTCCGGTTGGGACGTTCTTGAATAGGTTGCACTGCTTCGGCGGTGCTGACTGTTTCCCCTCCAAGGGGTGCTCGTGGCGACGCTTCGGGCAGGAACGTGCTCTTTGACATAGTGATTTAGATGAAGGGACATGTGGGCGGCGGCCCTGGGTCTTGCGGCTTCTAGGCGCAAGTAACTCAGAGAAAGCAAGCCG